>JAFGIE010000244.1 GCA_016929775.1 Anaerolineae bacterium | reverse complement strand
GTCGGGACCAGATCCGATTTGCGCAACGCTGAGCTTACCATCATGGTACACTAGATTCGTGCAAACGGCAATCTGCAGGTGCAGTCCACGCAGACAACGCGTCGTCTCGAGGAACGGGAGACTGCGGCGTCGCCTTGCGGACAGGAGCGCTGGGCCCAGTCTCTCTAGCGCCTGGAGGAGAAGCGAGGCCACGGGATCAGCACCGGGGTGCGCGTCTTGTAGGCCTCATAGTCCGCTTGACCGCCCCACTTGTCGTCGGCGCGTTTCTCCAGCATGGGAACGCCGCTGATCCGAGTCAGCAGCAGGGCGACAAAGAGCGGCGAGATCAGGGTCACCCACTGCCAGCCCCGCAGGACCGGCACGGCAATGATCGCCATGCCGACCCAGAGCACGATCTCGCCAAAGTAGTTGGGATGGCGGGACCAGGCCCAGAGCCCGGTGTGGATGAACTGGTCCCGGTTCTCGGGGTCGCGGCGGAAGCGGCTCTTTTGGACGTCGGCGGTTGCCTCGATCGCGAACCCGAGCGCCCAGACGGCAGCGCCGATCAGGGCGGGCCATCCCAGCGGCTTGCGGTAGGTGGTCGTGATCGCCGCCAGCGCGGCGGCGAGGGTCAACGTGACCCACAGTCCCTGCAGCGTCCATGTCTGGAGGAAGCGGGCGAACGAGGGCTTGATCTCGTCAAAGCGAGCGTCCTTGCCCGCCCGGTGGACGCGGCGGACCAGGAAGGTGCCCAGCCGCCCCGCCCAGATCAGCACCAAGACGAGCACCAGGACCGATCGCCCATCGACGACCGGGCTCGCCAGCAGGGCGAGCACCGTGACCGAGATGTAGGTCAGGCTGCCGGTCAGGTCGAAGAAGCGCTCGGTCTGGCGGAGGTAGGCGGGGACAAAGGCCACCCACTGGACCAAGAAGATGATCCCGACCGCCAGGGCATAGACGGGGATGCCCAGGAAGGCGGCGCCGCCCTGGCTGCCCGCCCAGGCCACGCCCAGGGCGATCAGAACGACGATCGGCAGGGAGATCAATGCGTTACGATCTGTCTTGTTCATGCGGACTCTCCAGTCTATGCGTGCGGATCACTGGTCAAACCGGCTCGTATGCGGTTGTGCGGTTGCCTGTCCAGCGCCACTGCCAGCAGGACAGGCGCCAACTCGTGCCTCGGGCAGCGAGGGCAGCGACATACCCAGGCCCTGGCTCCAGGGGGCAGATCGTGAACCAGCCCTCCTCTTCCGGCTCGCTGCGGAGCACATCCTCCGCCGCAGCGGGCGTCAGGGAGATGCTAAAGCCCGTCCAGCGCTGAGACACGCCCTCGCCCAACGCCTTGGTATACGCTTCCTTACGCGTCCAGCCGCGCAGGAACGCCTCAAGGGCAGGCGCACCGGACAAGGCAAGCAACAGCGCGCGCTCGCGATCGGCAAAGTAGCGCGCCGCGATCTCGCGCCAAGCCGGCACGGGACGGATCCGCTCTACGTCGACGCCGACGTCGCGCCCCGCTGTCACGGCGCACAGTGCAAACGCCTCGCTGTGGGACAGGTTGAAGCCGATTGCCGGCGCGCCAACACGCGATAACAGGAAGGGCTTTCCCCGCGCTCCTGCGGCGAAGCGAATCTGCTCTGGGCTGTCCAGGCCCGGGTAGCGACCCAGGATGTCCCGCAGTGCGCCGTGCGATACCACGAACTGCCTCTGCGCATCGGCGCACTGCATCTGCTCTGCCCGAGCCTGTTCTTCCTCAGACAGGAGCATAGCTAGTCCTGCGACGACATCCTGCGGCACGTCGAGCGGAATGCGCCACACGTGCACCTCGTCCCGGCAAAGGGGCGGGACGGGCGGCGGACGGCGCCAGCGAAGGTCCGCCCGTGCCCGAGCGGTCGGCGCAGCGCCTGGCACTGCCGTGGAGCGGGGAAGCCTCGTCACAGTGGCGCCGGCTTATCTCACGCCCAGCTTGTCGAGGAGCTGCACGATGCTCTCGACCGAGCGAAACGCCTCGGCGGTAGCTACCTCGTCCGGGATCCGTATCTTGTAGAGTGCCTCGAGGGAGCTCTTGACTGAGACCATGGTCAGGGAATTGGCCCCGAGGCTGTACAGGGAGGTGCGATCGTCGATCTGCCTTCCCGGCAGAACCTGCGAGCGGACGAGGTCGAGCACCGTGTCTTTCACGCTTGCCATGTTCTCTCTCCTGTTGGTGTATGGACGGCGTACTCTCGTCGCGCAGTGCCGGGCAGCCCTACACGTGGTTGCGCAGGATCAGCTCCTTGGGATACGGGTTCCGATACACCTGCTGGTCCACCCACGCAGGAACCGGGCGGCGGGACAGGTGCTGCTCCAAGAGCCTCAAAGGCAGGCTGACTGGGGCCAGCCCCTGCCGGCAGTCTACGGCGACGCTAAGGTGTTGGGGTCAGCGACAGTCGAAACACGGGTGCTTGTCGCACCGGTTCTTCTGTCTCCGGGTCAAAGGCAAAGAGACTGTCAAGCACCTCAAGATCCAGCACTGTGTAGCCGCATACTGGGCACACCCAAGCTGGCAGATCCTCCACCACGATCGGATTTCCGCCACGGACAAAAGTATGCACGATCCGGCGTTCTTCCATCTCGCCGGGACAGCCCTGAACGATGCATTTCATCGTCAACTACCTCCTCGTTCGGTGGGCGTGATCCATTTCGGCGGATGTGGCTCGTACACCGTGATGATTGTGACAGGCAAGCCCGAAAGCGCATTCTCCATCGACGGATGCCGCCTGTCTCCGCCCAGACTCACTGCCGCTATTATGGACCCACGTTGATCTGCTGTCAACCAACCCACACGCCGACGGCTAGCCGAAGCGATGGAGCCAGCCCTACACGTGGTTGCGCAGCATCAGCTCCTTGGGATACGGGTTGAGATATACCTGCTGGTCCACCCACTCGGGCACAGGATGGCGGGACAGGTGGTGCTTGAGCAGGGTGACGGGCACGATCAAGGGCAAGAGCCCGCGCCGGTACTGGTCCATGAGGTCCAACAACTCGGCCTTGTCCGCGGCGCTCAGGCTGTCCTTCAGAAAGCCCATCAGGTGCTGGAGGACGTTGACGTGCCTGCCTGGCGTGGCGAGCACCGCCATGCCCTCCATCACCAGGGCGGCGTACTGCGCCGTAAGCTCGTCCCACGGCGCGGCGCCCGCCTGGGCGACCAGGCGTCCCATCTGGCGGTAATGCGCCGGGCTGTGCGCCATAAACGTCATCTTGTGCGCAGTGTGAAACGTGACTAGCCCGCGCGGCGAACCGTCGTGCTGCAACATGCCGGTCCAGCGGCTGTACGCAAAGATGCGGTCGATAAAGTTCTCGCGCAAGCGCGCGTCGTGCAGGCGCCCTTCCTCTTCGACCGGGAGGAGCGGGAAGCGGCGCGTGAACGCACGGGGAAACATGCCCATCCCTGTGCGCTGCGGCATGCCGCCCTCGCCGTAGACCCGGACGCGGAAGAGCCCAGAGCTGGGCGAGTCTTTCTTGAACACGAATCCGTGCAGGTCGTCGGCAGCCAGTTCCTCGCTCCGCCTGCGGGCCCAGTCCGCCATGCGCTCCGTATAGTCGGTCCCGGACTTGGGCGCGACCAGCCTGGGGTTCTCTGGGTCGCCGACCAGGCGCATGGACTCGCGCGGAGTGGGAAGGCCAACCTCGACCTCGGGGCAGACGGGCACCCACTCGACGTAGCGCCCCAGTTCGTTGACTAGGAAGGGGTCACGCTTGTGCCCGCCATCGTAGCGCACTGGCTGTCCGAGCAGGCAGGCGCTGATCCCGAGCCGGATCGTCGGCCCCATGTGGGCAGTGCGGTCATCGTTTGTCACGTGCTCTCCCTCTTGGCGGGCGCAGAACTGCGCTGTGCGCGCCACCAGATGCCGGGCAGGCGGCGCAGCTTGCCCCACGTCGTGACGTGTGCGCGGCGGCTGAACACGTCGCCCTGGTGGGCGTGGATGTCGTCGAGGATGCCGCGGTACAGCTCGGCAGCGGCGCGGATCGCAAAGCGCCCGTCGCGATGGAGGAGCGCGATGCCGGGCAGCGCCTCTTCGTAGAGCTTGTGGTTGCGCGCGATCTGAAAGTCGACAAAGGCGCGCCAGCGATCGGTCAGGCGTCGCGCGGCGACATCGGCCTCGCTCAGCCCGAACCGTTCGAGCTCGTCCAGCGGCAGGTAGAGACGATCGTTGGTCCAGTCCTCGTGGATGTCGCGCAGGATGTTGGTCAGCTGCAGCGCGACCCCGAGCTTGACGGCATAGGGAATGGCGTGCGGCCCGTCATAGCCGACGATGTGCATCGACATCAGCCCCACGGTAGAGGCGACGCCATACGCATACTCGGCGAGTTGCTCGAAGGCGCCGTAACGCCGGACCGTGATGTCGCGGGCGACGCCGTCGATCAGCTGGTGAGCGTACAGGGTCGGGATCTGGTAGCGAGCGATCGTGTCTGCCCACGCCAGCACGACCGGGTCGTCGGCGGTGGGCGCACCCAACGCCTGCTCGCGCCAGCGCTCCAAGTCTGACAGCGGATCGCCGCCAGAGCGGTCGACAAGGTCATCTGTCGTCCGGCAAAAGGCGTACAGCGCGCGCACGGCGCGCCGCTTCTCCGCCGGCAAGAGCGCGGATGCCATGTGGAAAGTCTTGCTGTGCTCGCGCGTCACTTGGCTGCAGTAGGCGTAGGCGCGCCGCAGCGTGTCATAGTCCGCGTCGACTGCGACGTGGGCCTCGCTCTGCTGTGTGGGGGCATGGGCGAGTGCGAACAGCCGGCGCTCCCACGGGACGGTTGGAGTGGTCAAGTCGGTTCCTTCTCGGTCTGGTCTACGCGGCTTCCCTATCCAGCCTCCCCCTCTCCAGCGATCAGCTTTTCGGCGATCTTGGACGAGGAGAGCACGCCAGGTAGGCCCGCGCCTGGATGCGTGCCGGCGCCGACCAGATACAGGTTGTCCAGGTCCTCCGAACGGTTGTGCGGGCGGAACCAGGCAGATTGGCGGAAGATGGGCTGGACCGAGAACGCAGCGCCCATGTAGCTGTTGAGCGTGTCCCGGAAGTGCAGCGGGTCGATGTAGTGCTCGGCGACGATATTGGCCTGCAGGTCGGGCAGGTAGTTGTCCTCCAGGAACTGCATGATCGCGTCGCGGTAGGGCTTGGCGGTCACGGTCCAGTCGATGCCGGCGCCCAGGTGGGGGACGGGCGAAAGGACATAGAACGCCTCGCAGCCCTCGGGGGCGAGCGACGGATCGGTGATCGTCGGCATGTGCAGGTAGAGCGAAAAGTCGTCGGCAAGCCGCTTCCGGTCAAAGATGTCCCGCAGCAAGCCCTGATAGCGCTCGGAAAGGATGATGTTGTGGTGCGCCAGGCCCGAGTCGAGGTAGCGGCGCTTTGTGCCAAAGTAGATCACAAAGAGCGACATGCTGTACTTGGTGCGGCGGTAGCGCCCATCAGTGTTGCGCCGCCGGTACTGAGATGGGATCAGCTCGGTGTAGGTGTATGCTACATCTGCGTTCGAGATGATGTGGTCAGCGTGGTGCACGCTGCCATCCGCCAGGCGGATGCCGGTGGCGCGCCGTCCATCGACCAGGATCTCGCGCACCTCGGCGTTGAGATGGACCTTGCCGCCGAGCTCCTCGATCAGGCGCACCAAGGCATTGACGATCGCCCCCGTGCCGCCCATCGCAAAGTGGACGCCCCACTCGCGTTCCAGGTAGTGGATCATGGTATAGATCGAAGTCGTGTCGAGCGGGTTGCCGCCGACGAGCAAGGGATGGAAAGAGAAGCAGCGACGGAGAAAGTCGTTCTCGATGAACTGGGACACGTACCCGTACACGGTCCGGTAGGATTGGAGGCGGATCAGGTCGGGCGCAATGGAGAGCATGTCCCCGAACTTGAGGAAGGGCTGGTCGGCAAGCTGCACAAATCCCTTCTCAAAGATCGGTTTGGTGGTTGCTATCAGCCGCCGGTACCCGTCCTTGTCCGCCGGGCTCCACTTGTCGATCTCACCGAGGATGTAGTCCATGTCGCCGTTGTAGTTGAAGTGACGTCCCGTGTGGTCATAGATCCGGTAGAAGGGGTCGCACGGCACGAACTGGACATAGTCCTCGCGGCGCCGCCCGGCAAGGGCAAAGATCTCGTCGAACATGAACGGGGCAGTGATCACCGTGGGCCCGCCGTCGAACACAAAGCCATCCATTTCGTAGACGTAGCCGCGACCGCCTGGCTTGTCGCGCTTTTCATAGATCTCGACCTGGTAGCCGCGCGCGGCGAGGCGCGCCGCGGCGCCCAACCCCCCGAACCCGCTCCCAATCACGATCACGCTTGACATTCTGCGCTCTCCTTCTGCTCTCTCCACGCGCCTGCTGTGTCGGGCGCGTCGCTGCTTCTCTGGCGCACGCGTATTATACGCGCGTCTGGTCGCTTCTCCAAGCGTGCGATTCCCCTGCTTCCGCTCGCCTATCGCCCAGGTCCAGGCATGGCTGCGACCTGCGCCGGGCATGGCGCATCCGGCACGGTCAGGATGCGGCGCCACACAAAGGGGACGAGCGCACCCACGATCAGCGCGCCCAAGACGCCAGGCGCAGCGCTGCCCAGTCCATCGATCAGCAGTCCCCCGAGGAGGGGGGAGACGACCTGGGTCATGCTCCCGATCGCCGCCGAGAGCCCCAGGGTGCCGCCTACTTCTTCAGGGCGGACCGACTTGGTCAGGGCGCTGTTGCTGACCACGTTGGTCACGCCCGCAGAGAGGGCGAGCGGCGCCAGGACGACGAGCAGGACCCACAAGGTGGGAGCGAGCGCCCAGGCGAGTAGCGAAAGTGCGAGCACGATCGTCCCTCCCATGACCAGCTGCTTGTCGCCGAACCGACGGGTGAGGAGCGCGATGCCGCCTCCCTGGACGAGGACGATCAGGATGCCCACGTAGGCCAGAATGTAGCTGGTGCCTTGCGCGTCCAGGCCCAGTCGCCGCGAGGCATACAGGGCAAAGACGGTCTGGAACATCGTGAACGCCAGTCCAAAGAGGACGCGGTAGCTGAGCAGGGGGCCCACGCAAGGCCTGCGCAGCGCCTGCCACAGGGCACGCGCAGAGACGGCAGTCGCCGGGCTGTGCGACCGGGCGGCGCGCTCTTTGGCGGGCAGCGACTCCGGCAGCAGGAACAGCACGCCCAGCAGGTTGATCGCCGACAGGGCGGCGGCGATGAACGCCGGCAGCGCATAGTTGCCGCCAGCGCTGAGCGTGCCGCCGATCGCGGGTCCAAAGATAAAGCCGACCCCGAACGCCGCGCCGATCAGGCCCAGGCCCCGCGCACGTGACCTGTCGTCGGTGATGTCGGCGATGTACGCCTGCGCCAGCGAGATGTTCCCGCCGAGGAAACCGTCGAGCACGCGGCTGAGGTAGAGCATCGCCAGCGAGTTGGCAAAGCCGAGCATGAGAAAGCTGCCCAGCGTCCCCGCCAGGCTGAGCATGATCATGGGACGGCGCCCGTAGCGGTCCGAGAGGCGCCCGATCAGCGGGGCGCCGATCGCCTGGGTCACGGCGTTGGCGCTGAGCAAGAGACCGACCAGCGTCGGGCTCGCTTGGAAGCTCTGGGCATAGAAGGGCAGCAGGGGCAGGATCAGGCTGAAGCCCAGTACGTCGACAAAGACATACCCCAAGATCAGGGCGAGTCGTCTGTTCACGTCTGGCTCCCCGGGCGCGCGCCGGCAGCCTCGATCAGCGCCTGCCTGCGGCGGCGGTACTCGACGATCGGCCGATCGCCCTGGATCAGCACCTCTCCGCTGACCAGGCCTGAGCGCTTGGGCACCTGAGTGGTGACCACGCGTCGGTCTTGGTGGGCGATGCGCAGGTTCGCCGGCGCGGCGAGCCGGGTTACCAGTTGACCGAGCAGCGGCAGCGTGAGGAAGCGCTGGTAGAAGCGGAGGTAGAGGATCGTGTGCGCGTCGTCGACGGGCACAAAGGCGCCGACGATGCGGACGTCCGCCGAGATGTGGTTCTCCCACAGGTTTGGGAAGAGGAACTCGAGCTTGAAATCGACGTCGGTACGGGGCACGGGCACCTCGTCCGGCTTGCGGGGCGTCGATCCGTCGTCGACCTTGTTGTAGACGTACACGTCGAACATGTCGTCGCCGCGCCACAGCACCCCAGGCCCTTCGACGAGCGTCCGGCAGCCGCGCCCGATCGTGTCGGCGTGCACGAAGGGCAGGTGCACGACGTCGAGCTGGTTCTCGATGACGCGCGAATAGTGCGCGTCCCACGGATCGCGCACGGTGGCGTGGAGGAACGTGTCGTCGAGGTCGTCGAAGAACCGGGGCGGCGCGAGCTCCGCGGGCGGCGCGTCGCCCCACCAGATCCAGATCCAGCCGTGCGCCTCGTGGGTGGGATAGCCGTGCACGCGGAAGCGTTCCGGCACAGGGGCGCGCTGCCCGTTCGCCGGGATCACGCGCACGCGCCCAGAGACGTCATATTCAAAGCCGTGGAAGGGACACTGCAGCCGCCCACTGCTGACCACGCGTCCCTTGCTGAGCGCCACGCCACGGTGGACGCACCGGTCGCGGAGGCAGCTCAGCGTGCCCTCCCCGTCGCGCCAAAAGACGAGCTTTTCGCCCATGCGCGTGACGCCGACCGGCTTGTCCCTGACCTGGTTTGACTCGAGCACGACGTACCACTGGTTGGGGATCACGACGGTCTCCTCCGACTCTGCGCGCCCATCGCCTAGTCGACCCACCCGCCCATCGAGGACAGGCTTTCATAGTTGAGCATGAGCAGGTTAAAGTGCGAACGCGCCTCTTCTGCCAGGTACTCGTACAGCTGGCGTGCGCGCGCGTCCTCGGACGCCAGCGCGTGCCGCCGGTACAGGTCAAAGCTATCGTTTTCGGTCTTGAGCGCAAAGAGCAGCGCGTCGAGGTCGCTCGCGTCGGGGCGAATCGCCTCCTTGAGGGCCTGTTCCCCGCGTGGGTAGAGCGGGGCTTCTAGATCGGCCCGGCAGTCGAACACGCACTCGGGAAGGAGCCAGGCATCGCCCTCGGTCAGTGCGTCGATCTGGCGCTGGACAATGTCGATGTGCAACGCGGCGTCGTCGGCCAAAGAGCGGAACATCTCGACGCCCTTGCGGTCGACGGTGCGCTTCGCTGCCTTTTGATAGAAGGCTTGTCCCTCCTGTTCGTGGCACAGGGCCTCGTTGAGGGCATCCAATGGGTCACAGGTAAGTTGGGTCACTTTTATGCTCCGATCGTGATCTGTGGGGGCGATGGTCCAGACCCGATGCCACAGCTGGATGCGCCACCATCCCCCATGCAAACGGCGACGTCCCATGTCGGATCGCGCTGCAAAGCGTGCGCGATCGCATCGATCGCGGATCGAGCCATGCCCTGACCCGGGGCGGTCGGCACGGGCAAGGCTCACTTCTGAGAACGGTCTCGTTCCCTAAAAGGTGACCGCCCCGCGACCGATGTGCTGGAAGAACTCCTCGCGGGTCGCCTGGTTGCGCTGGAAGGTGCCGAGCATGGCGCTGGTGGTCATCCTGGCGTTGGCCTTTTTGACGCCGCGCATGGCGGCGCACATGTGCAGGCCCTCGGCGACGACGGCGACGCCCTTGGGGTGCAGCACGTCCATGAGGAACTCGGCGATCTGCTGGGTCATGCGCTCCTGTACCTGGAGGCGGCGCGCGAACATCTCGACGATGCGCGGGATCTTGCTGAGCCCGATCACCTTCCCGTCGGGTATGTATGCGACGTGGGCCTGTCCAAGGAAGGGGAGCATGTGGTGCTCGCACAGGCTGTAGTAATCGATGTCCTTGACCACGACCATCTGATCGTACGTCACATCAAAGATAGCGTCGTTGATCAGCCGGTCTGGGTCGACGTGGTAGCCGGCGGTCAGCTCTTCGTACATGCGGGCAACCCGCATCGGCGTGCGGAGCAGCCCTTCGCGGTTCGGGTCCTCGCCGATCGCCTCGAGGATCGCCTGCACTGAGCATTCGATCTCGTTGGTGCATGCCTGCTCCTCGATGTCGAACACGTCGTTGCGAAACACGTCATAGTCCGAAACCTTGATCTCCATTGCTTTGACCATCTCGATCCTTTCTCGCCATCGTGTGGCGTATCCCCCGCCTACATAGTCGATGACGCTCCGCGTGGTGGATGGGCTGCCGGGGGAGAGGGCATAGCCGCTCTCGGCGGACGTCTATGAGTCATGCGGGCACGCCGGCGTGCCAGCGGGCGTGTAGTCGAGCAACGCCACGATGTCTGCCAGCAGGTGCTCTGCCGGATCGGCCTTGCTCACGAACCCATCGGCCCCCGCGCGCAGGGCTGGGCCTTCGGACTCGGGACGACCACTGAGCACCAGGATCTTGACCGCGGGAAGGAGCCGCCGCAAGTCGGCGATCAACGCGCCATCTACCTGCCCTGGCAGCTCCCAGTCCAGCAGGACCAGGTCGGGTGCAAGCCGCGGCGCAAGCTCGAGCAGGTCGGCTGTGTTGTCGCTTTGCCCGACGATCTGGAGCGCGGGGTCGCACCCCAGGAGCATGCTCAGCGCCGAGCACACCCGCGTGTCATTGTCCGCCAGCAGGATCCGCATTGCTCTCTCTCGTGAGATCTATAAACGTGAGGCGCACAGAGGTGGCGCCCCTTCGGAGCGCACCCGTCCACATCGCAGGATGATCCTACTACAGACCGGATGCGGTGTCATCGGACGTTGATCTAGTCCCGTTCCTAGACGAACATCCAGTCCGTGCCGTGCGCGCGCCTACCCGGTCAGCCTGTAGCGGACTGCGAGCGCGGCGGCTTCCGCCCGGTTGGCGGCGCCCAGCTTGGAGAGGATGGTGCTGACGTGATAACGTGCTGTGGCAGGGCTGATCACGAGCTGCTCCGCGATCTCGGCGTTGCTGAGGCCGTCGACGATCAGCGCCAGTACTTCCTTCTGGCGCGGAGTGAGGTCGTACTGCTGCTCCGCCTGGGAGACGGTTGCCTTGACGAGCGCCTGGGCGGCGGCAGGCGCGAGGGTAGACTGCCCGGCATGCGCGGCGCGGATGGCGGAGGCCAACTCGTCGATCGGCACGTCCTTGAGCAGGTAGCCGATCGCGCCCGCCTGCAGCGCGTTCCGGACCAGCTCTCCTTCCTCAAAGCTGGTCAGGGCGAGCACCTGGACCTGGGGGTGCCGCTCCCGGAGGATGCGGGTCGTCTCCGCGCCGTCCATGCCCGGCATGACCATGTCCATCAGCACGACGTCCGGCTGCGCCGCCTCGCAGCGCTGGATCGCCTCCTCCCCGCTCGCCGCTTCGGCGACGAGTTCGATGTCGTCAAAGGCGAGCAGGAACATGCGCAGCCCACCGCGTACGACCGTGTGGTCGTCGACGACCATGACCCGGATCGTGCTCTCAGTTGTCATCGCTGACCCCTCCTTTCCACTGCCAACGAACTGTGACGCGCGTGCCTGCGCCTGGCTGGCTTTGGACTGCCAACGTAGCCCCGATCTGCTCGGCGCGCTCCTGCATGATGCCCAGACCCAGGTGCCCGGGGCGTGCGATAGCGGGGTCGAACCCGGAACCGTTGTCCTCGATCGAGAGCACGACCTCGCCGCCGGAGCGCTGGAGGCGCACGGTGACGCCGGTCGCTCCGGCGTGCTTGACCACGTTGTTGAGGGCTTCCTGCGCGATGCGGTAGAACGCGATTTGCTGGCGCGGCGGCAGGTGGACGCTGCCTTCGGCATCAAGCGTCACTGGGACACGGGTGCGGCTGGTCGTGGCTTCGGCGAGGCTGCGCAGTAGCTGTTCCAGCGGCTTCTCGGTCAGGACTGCAGGTCGGAGCTCGAGCAGGAGCGTGCGCATCTCTGCCAGCGCGCCGCGCGTCAGTTGGCGCAGCTCGTCCAGACCCTGTTGGGCTGCGTCTGGATGGCTTTCCCAGATGCGCGGCAGGGTCTCGGCGATCACGCTCGCCGAGAACAGGGTCTGGGTCACGGCGTCGTGCAGCTCGCGCGCCAGACGGTTGCGTTCTGCGGCGATAGCGGTCTCTTGCGCCTGTGCGCGCAGACGCGTGGTCTCGATGGCAAGGGCGAGCTGATCGCCAAACAGCGCGGCGAGCGCGATCTCTTCTGTGGTGAAGGGACGCGCGTCAGCGTAGCACAGGGTCAAACCGCCATAGGGTGTGCCCTGGACGACGATCGGCACAGCCAGCACGGCGTGAGGGCGAGGGGCGCTGGCATCGCCGTACGCAGGCGGTGGGCCGATCTCGGTGGACGATGCAGGCGCGCCCTGCACATCGGGCACGGCAAGCGGTGTGCGCGCAGCGATGGCCTGGCGCAGGATGCCGATCGCCCGCGCCATCTCCCCGGGCGAGAGACACGCAGGTGAGGGGGCGTGCACGGCTTGTTGGGCAAACGTCCCCTCGTCGTCGGCGGCGCCGTAGATGGCGACGGTCGCGTTCGCCAGCACGTCGCTGGCTTGGGCGGCGATGTACTCGAGCACCTCCTGCAGCGAGCGGGTAGAGTTGAGTAGCGAGAGCACGTCGCGCAAGCTCTCGGCGATCCGGCGACGTCGCTCCGCCTCGTGACGCCGCGCCTCTTCCTCGCGGCGCGCCTTCTCGGCTTCGGCCCGCGCTGTCTCCGCCGCCTCCTTTGCTTCGCGCATGGCGAGCTCAGCCAACTTGCGCTGTGTCACGTTCTCGTGTGAGGTGACGACGAGCGGGCCTTCCGGACCCTCGAAGCGGGTAACCGACATACTGTACCAGCGCTGTTCGGTTGGGCTGTGACAGGGGTACTCTTGCCAGAAGACGTCTCGCTGCCCGGCGATGACCTCGCGGATGCCGTGCACCGCCTCACGCGCGCCCTCGTCCCCGCTCTTTGCCCCGGCGTCGAGAACGGCGAGGTAGCTGCGCCCCAGCCCGCAGTTGGGCCACAGCAGCCCGTTCCGCGCGCCAAACTCACACCACGATGCGTTCACGGCGACGATCGTGCCCGCAGCGTCGAGGACGGCGATGTTGGCAGAGAGCGCGTCGAGCGCCGACTGGAGGAACTGCCGCGAGGTCTCGAGGTCGCGCTCGATGCGCTTGCGCTCGGTGACGTCGTCGACGGTCATGACCACGCTGTACAGGTCCCCCTTTTCGTCGATCAGGGGCGCCGCGCTGATCGACAGAATCAGCGTGCGCTGGTCGGGGAGCTGGACCGTCTGCTCGACGCCGTGAAGCGGCTGCCGAGAGCGCACGACGCGCGCAAAGGGCAGCGCTGCGGCGGGGAGGGGCTGCCCATTCTCGTCCAGGGTGGGCCACCTGGGATCGCAGTGCTCCGCCTGGTGGATCTGCTCCCGCGTCAGCCCGGTCAGCCTCTCGACCTGGGCGTTGACGAACCGGATCCGCCCGTCCCGATCGAGGACGACGATCCCGACGGGACTGGTCTCCATGATCTCGGTGACTAGGCTGTGCTCCCGCCGCAGAGACGTCTCCATCTCTCGGCGGGAGGTCAAGTCGCGCGAGTGTACGGCTGCGCCGATGACCACGCCGTCGTCGTCGTTCACAGGCGTGTAGCGCACGTCCATGAACCTGCGCCCCAGCGTGGGCGTGTCGAACCAGTCTTGGTACTGGATCGCGTGTCCCGCGAGGCAGTGGTCGAGGCGGGGGCGGATCAGCTCCTCGAATTCGCGTTCGCCGTGCAGCTCGGCGACGGTATGCCCGACGATCTGTTCCTTGGACTGCCCCGCGTAGCGTTGATAGGCCTCGTTGACCATGAGGTAGACATAGTCGCGGCTGACGAACGCGACGGGGTCGGCAAGGGTGGAGACAGTGCGCTCGTAACCGCGCAGTTGCTCCTCGGTCTGGCGCTGGGTTCCCAGCGCTTCGTGGGGGGTATGGTCTGCCGACACGAGCACCTCCCCTTTCACCTCCGAGCCCAGAGTCCGCCAGTCTGCGCGTGCAGCGTCTCGTCGCGTTGCGGTCCGGCGCACGCCGGGCAGGCGCGGTGCGCCTAGTAGACGGGATCGGCCTTGGCAGTCTCGGCGATCAACCGGTCGATCAGAGCCTGCAGCGCGTCCGGCACGCTGCCGTCGTAGGCAACCACAAAGTGTGGCCTGTTCCGCTGGGGATCGACGGCGGCGACAGAGTAGCGAATGCAGTCCGGGCAGGGCTCTCCGATCTCGCTCGGCAGGTCAAAGAAACCGGACTGGTCCAGCGCGTCCTGCAGCGCGTTCTCGTCGGTCTCCTTGGGACGTACCAACCCGCGCCAGTTCTCGGCGCGATCGATGACCGAGACGCTGCCCGTCTCGTACCAGTAGATGTGGTGGTCGAGCCCCATCAGCCCGCCGGTGCGGTGGAGGGCGACGCGGCAGCGGGCGGGGAGTACGTCCTCGTCCTCGGTCAGCCCCTCCCACTCGACGGCGTTGGGATAGATGTATGCCATGCCGCTTGAGGCAACCCTGACCATGCCGGTGACGCGTACGATGCGCCACACCTCGTGAGAGGTGGGCAGAAAGGGGAGCTTGTCGGCAAAAGCGACCCACAGTGCGCCCGAGTCATCGGCGATGACCCAGTCCTGCACGCGGTTGACGGGCGCGTCGAGGATGACCTCGTCGAGCAGATCCAACCCGCGATAGTAGCCGACCAGGACCACCGTGTGGCCTTCGTACTGGCGCGGGTGCCGGCTGATCCGACCCGCCATCTGCGACAGCCCCTGCCCCGGTTCGGGCGGCGGGAGCACCTCGGGTTGGGCGTCGACTGGCTCTCCGGCTTTCGTGGCGCCGCCGCACGCAGAAAGCAGGAGGATGATCGTGAGGAGCGCGGGAATCCAGGACCGGTGCATGCGTTCTCCCTTAGCTGAGTGCAGCGACGATCTCGCGCAGACGATCGGGGTCTGCGCTAGTGATGGGCCGATCGGGCAGAAACGCACAGCTGACGGCGTCGTGCGTCGAGACGTCGAAGGTGCCGATCCGGCGCGCCAGCGCCATGATCTCCGTCTTGTCATAGGCGATCAGGGGGCGCAGGATGGGGAGCGGCGCGCCATCCGAGATCGCGGCGATGTTGGCGATCGTCTGGCTGGCGACTTGGCCCAGGCTGTCTCCCATCACCAGCGCCTGTACGCGGTACTGGGGTGCGAGCTCGGCAGCCTTGGCGATCATGGCGCGCTTGCAAAAGACGCAGGTCCATCGCTCGTACCCGAGTTCCTCGAGCTTGGCGACCACCGGTTCGAGCAACGCGGCGTGGTCTAGGATCAGGGGCTTGATCTCCCAGCCGAGGGCCCAATCGCCCAGGATGCGGCAGCTGTCGAGAGCCTTCTGCGCCTCGACCTCGTTCTGGGCAAAGTGGATCGGGATGATGCCGCAACCGCGGCGCATCATGAGCCACGCCGCAACCGGCGAATCGATCCCGCCGGAGAGGAGGACAAAGACGCGTCCCTGGGTGCCGATCGGCATGCCGCCGGGACCAGGGATCACCTCTCCGTAAACCAGGGCGCCCTCTGCCCGGATCTCGATCCCGACCGTAAAGTCTGCCTCGTCGGACAGGTCGACGCGCGCCGGGATCGCGTCGTGGATCGCCGCGCCAACCAGACGGTTCACCTCGGGCGAGATGTAGGGGAACGACTTGTCCGGGCGGCGTGTCTGGACGCGGAAGCTCATGGACGGGGTCAGCCCAGCCCGCTTGACCAGCGCCACCGCTTCGGCGCGGATCGCGTCGAGGTTCGAGGGGACGCGTGCGACGGGACTGATCGAGGCGATGCCAAACACGCGCGAGAGGGCAGAGAGCGCATCGGGTTGGCCTTCATCGCCCACCTCGACATAGATCCGCTGCCCTTCGCTCCACACCACGCCGGTGACGCCGTACTTGCGCAGCGCGCCGCGGATGTTCCGCCTCAGGCGCCTGACAAAGAAGTGGCGGTTTCGGCCCTTGATGCCGATCTCGCCGGCATAGCGTACCAGGATTAGGCCCATCGTCCCTCTCATGCACACCAGTCCACGTCTGTGGACATTCTATCATACGTCGCAGCAGTTGGCAACAGAGTGGGGCGGGGGCAATGGGTCTAGAGGTATGCGCCTTCGGCGAGCCGGCGCTGCGAGCGCTGCTCCCAGATCACCAAGAGCGGGACGGCGATGCAGATCGACGAGTAAGTGCCGCTGACCATCCCGACCAACCAGGTGGCGACGAACTTTTCGAGGGAGGCGCCGCCGAAGAGCAGGATCGCGGTCATGACAAACATCGCATTGAGCTGGGTGGTGAGCGATCGGCCGATCACTTCGAGGATGCTCCGGTTGACCAGTACGTGGAATGGTTCTCGCCGTTTCCGCGCGTTCTCGCGCACGCGGTCAAAGACGACGATCGTATCCTGCACCGAGAACCCGACGACGGTGAGGATGGCGGTCAGAAAGAGGGCATCGACCTCCCAGCCCCGCAGGAGGCCCATGATGGCAAAGAAGCCGCTGGCGATGAGCAGGTTGTGGATCATGCCGGCGATCGCACAGGCGCCGTAGCGAAAGGCGTGTGCGACGCGCCGGAACGAGAACCAGATATAGAGCAACACGATCAGCGAGGCGACGACCACGGCGACGGCGGCGGCGCGCGTCACCTCGCCGCCGATCGAGGGCGCGACTGTGTCATAGCGCGTCGCCTGGCGGTCGACAGGCGCCACAGACGCATCGAGCGCGGCGAGCAAGGCTTGCACTTGGTCCGCATCGGCGAACGAGGTCCGGATCTGCCAGGTGTTGGCGCCCGCTTCGCCCAGTTGCTGGATCGTGGGATCGAACCCCTGATCCGTGAACACACGGCGCACGCTGTCCTCGGATACAGCCTGCGTGAAGCGGACGACGAAGCGGCTGCCCCCCGTGAAATCGACGCCGACCGGCAGGGGCGACCCACTGCGAAACGTCGAGTAGGCCATCGTGCCCAGCCCGATCAGGATCAGCAGCCCCGAGAGGGCAAAGAACCACTTGCGCTTGCCGACGATGTCGTACACGCCTGCCCCCTACACGCCCAGCAGCCAGCGCTTGCCGGCGATGCGCCGTTCGCCAGCCGAAAAGGCGGCGCTCATCAAGGTGCGAGTGACCGTGATCGCGGTAAAGAGGTTGAGCAAGGTCCCGACTGCCAGGGTGATGGCGAACCCCTTGACGATGCTGGCGCCAAAGTTGCTGCCAAAGACGTACAGGATGGCACAGATGATCAACGTGGATGCCTGTGAGTCCCAGATCGAGGTCCATGCGCGGTCAAAGCCGGTGCGCAGCGCCGCACGCAGCGAGCGACCGGCGCGCAGCTCTTCCCGGATGCGCTCAAAGATCAGGATGTTGGCGTCAACTGCCATTCCGGTGGAGAGCAAAAAGCCGGCGATGCCGGGCAGGGTCAGCGTCACTGCCTGGAAGCCGAGAAAGACGGCGATGAAAAAGATGCCGAGGCTCATCCACAGCAGCCAGCGGTCCCGCCGCTCGACCAGGTAGATCACGAGCAGGATCGCGGCGAGGAGGACCATGAACAGGCTGCCCATCTTGAACACTGCCAAGTTGAGCAGACCGTAGAGGAGCAGGGACAAGTCTGCGATCAGCCCGGGGAGGCGGTAGTAGATCAGCATGAACAGGAGGACGGCGCTGAGTCCGGCGACGCCAGCGCGGATGCTCTGAGCCACCGACTCCTGTCCCAGGGAGGGGCCGATCTTTTGGTTGCTCTCGACGCGTAGGGGAAGGGGCAGCGCGCCGTAGCGGAGCTGTATCGCCAACGCGTCCGCTTCCTCGCGCGTGAAGGCGCCGCTGATCGTGCCCCTTCCGCCGCTGATCCGCTGGCTGATCTGCGGGGCCGAGAGCACGTTCCCATCGAGCACGATCGCCAGCCGTTGGCCGACGTGGCTCGCGGTATACACAGCAAAGAGCTCTCCCCAATCGCCCTGCAGCTCGAATGCGATCTCGTGCTCGATCACGCCTGTGCGGTCGTCGCTATAGCGCACCGCACTCTTGAGCGCTTCGCCGGTCATCACGGTGTGGTAAATTGGGTCACCCTCAGGCGTGTACTGCGGTTCAGCGGGCGGATCCCCGATCGGCTGACCGGGCACATAGTCGGTCTCGATCTCGGTCCCTGGGGGGAGGTAGATGTAGCCGACGTCGACGAACTCGAGTTGCCCGGTCTCGCGGATCAGATCCAGGGCCTGCTTTTCGTCCTGCAAGCCGGGCAGTTCGACGATGATCCGCCGCGCGCCCTGCAGCTGGACGAGCGGTTCGGCGACGCCGAGGCCATTGACGCGGTTCTCGACGATCTTGCGCGCGGTCTCGATCGCCTCCGGGTCGACCGGTATGCTGTCGTCCAGGTCGGCTTCCAACAGGACCTGGATCCCGCCTTGCAGGTCGAGGCCCTGCCGGAAGGCGATCGGGCGGTCGAGGTTGAGAAAGCCGATGTGGAGACCAGGGTTGCCGGGCAGCGCCACCCACGCCGCGCATGCGGTCAGCGCCAAGATCGCGATCAGCACACCGAGGGTACGTCGCTCCATCGGTCTAGGGCTGCCCGACTAGAGGACCCCGGCGCCGACAAGGATGCCCATGACGACAAAGGCGCCGGCGGAGATGGCGAGTACGGTCCGTTCGGGGATCACGCGGCACAGCCCCTCGCCGCCGAGCACGCCGATGGCTGTGACAAGGGTCAGCGCCAGCGCGCCTCCGGCAAAGACCGCCCAGGGCGTAGCGTGCTTGCTGGCGAGGCTGAGGATGGCGAGCTGCGTCTTGTCCCCCAGCTCGGCGACAAAGAGCAGGCCCAGGCTAGAACCGAACGCGGGCCAACTCCAGCCAGAGGTCCCGCTACATGCTCCTCCAGGAGGGACGTAGGGACAGGCGCCGCCTTCAGCCGACCTCGCTGCGCTGCGGGCCTCGCGCGCGATCAGCAGCCCCATGACCACGAAGGCGAGAGCAGCGGCGATGCGGAGCGCGAGCGGGGGGATGACGCGCGCGATCAGCTGCCCGCCGAGGGCGCCGATCATGGATACCAAGGCGAGCGCCAGACTGGCGCCTAGGAAGACGGGCCATGGGCGGCGGTACTTGCAGGTCTGCGTGACGACCGCAAGCTGGGTCTTGTCGCCAAGCTCGGCGACGAAGACAAGGCCTAGCGTCGTCAAGAGTGCTCCCCAGTCCAATTCGATTGCCCTCTCTCGGTGCTGCGCGTCTGTACCCAATGAGGCGGGTATTATACCGCAACTCGTGCCCGATTGGCAAAAACGCCCAATGTGCCGTCTCGCTGCGGCGTGGGGGTGGGCAGGATGTGGGGCGGCGCCTCTCGCCTTACTGGGCTGGCGCTAGGTCGAGGAACACGGCAGCTAGCATCTGGTCGACCGGCGCATAGCGGTCGGTCAGCGTTACCGGCGGCTGCTCGGCAAGGAGCGCGTCCAGTTGCTCGCCGCTCAGGAGCTGCGCTGCGAGCAGCGCCTGTCCGTCGCCGGCGTCGGTCCGTGCCAGCGCGCCGCGGTCGAGGGGCGTGTCTGTGCCGATGACCACGAACGTGCTGCGCACAGAGGTGCGCCAGCTGTCGATGGAGGGCGCAACGTAGACATAGTCGAAGGTCTGGCGCATGGTGTGCACGTAGGCGCGCAGGAACTGTGCCCGCCCACCGTCGATGATGTTGACGACATACATGCCCCCGTCTGCCAACCAGGCGTGGACGCGCTCGTTGAACCCTGCCGTGGTCAGGTGGTAGGGCACGGA
Organism: Anaerolineae bacterium; assembly: GCA_016929775.1. Next base: position 4,920 of record JAFGIE010000244.1, on the reverse strand, counting down.
AAAGTCGTTGAAGGCGTCGCCCAAGACCAGGTCATACCGCTGGTGGGGCGTGCGCTCCAGGTAGAGGCGCGCGTCCTCGTTGTACGAGGCGATACGCGTAGTGGGGTCGAGCCCCAGGACCTGGTAGGCGGTTCGGGTCACGCCGGGGTCGATTTCGACCACGTCGATCACGCTGTCGGGGTACACTGCCTCCATGTAGCGGGGGAAGGTGTAGCCGCCGCCCCCGATGAACAGGGCGCGCAGGGGGCGGTCGAGGGCGGCAGCGCGGTAGGCGCTGACCTCGGCGTACGCGCGCTCGTACCCGTACACGAGGTGGGTCGGGTCGGCGAGCGAGGTGTAGCTGTGCACGAGCCGGTCGAGGACCAGCACGCGCACCGGTTCGCCGTCCTTGACCTCCTCCTGTACCTTGATGCAGAAGTAGTTTGTCTCGAGGTTGCACGGGCCGCGCAGCCACCCCAGGCGGTAGGTCCAGACGGAACTGACTGCCACGACGACCACGGCGGCGGCGGTCCACAGCCAGCGGCTGCCCGCGAGAAAGAGCACGCCGAGCAGGAAGAGGACGCTGGCGACGCCCCACACGATGACGTGCGTGCCAAACCAGGAGATCAACCAGAACCCGGTGGCAAAGGTGCCGACGATGCTGCCCATGGAGCCAAAGGCATAGATCTTGCCCACCGTGCTGCCGGTCTTGTCCAGGTCGCGGACTGCCAGCTTGGCGACGATGGGCGAGATCATGCCGAGGATGGCGCACGGGACGAAAAAGAGCGCAGTGGTCAGGAGCACGATCGGGACGATGATGTGCAGCCCGCTCTCGGTCAGGCTATCGATCGAGAGCGCGGTGTCCAGCCGGTCGGCGCTGAGGATGACCAGGCAGCACAGACCGGCAACGAGGTAGACGGCGCCCAGCAGGCGCGGCGAGGCCCAGCGGTCGGCGACGCGCCCGCCGAGGTAGTTGCCCAGGCTGATGCCGGCTAGGACGATGCCGATCACGCTGGTCCAGGTGTAGAGGGAGACGCCGACGTAGGGCGCGATGATCCGCCCTGCGACCAGCTCGATCACCATGATGCAGGCACTCGACAGGAAGACGATCAGGTTGGGGCGCCACAGCCACCCGAGGTGCGGCTGCGGGGTCGGGGCAGGTCCCTCCACGTGTCCTCCTGGGCTAGGCTGCCGCAATGCTGTGCGCGGCAGTGACGATGATCTCGGCTGCGACCTGGGGCCGGACGTACCCGACGTCGACCGTCAAGTGATAGTACTTGAGGTCTTTCCAGTTGGCGTTGCTGTGCACGTTGCGGATGTAGAGACGCTTCCGCTCGTCGGAGCGCTCGATCCGCCGCTGCGCTTCCAGCCTGGAGATGCCGTAGCGCGTGGTGAGGTTGTGGGCCCGCGCATCGGGGCTGGCATACAGGTGGACGTGCAGCACGCCAGGCACGTCGTGCAAGATGATCTGCCCGCCGCGCCCGATGATGATCGCGTCGCCCGTCTGTGCGAACTTGTGCATGGTCTCGCGCACGATGCGCACGTAGGTCTGGTCGTCGATCTCGCCCTGCCGCCCGAACGCGTTCGGCTGGCGACCATAGAGCGACGTCATCTGGTCGCTGATCAGGCGCGGCTTGGACGTCACGTCCCGCTCCTTGGCGAGCACGGCTTTGACGTCGATGCCCGCTCCCTCGGCGATCTGGGAGAGCATCGCCTTGTCCACGCGGCAGTACCCCAGCCGGTCGCACAGCAGGTCGACGGTCTCGTCACCGCCGCTGCCGAGTTCTCGCGAGATGGTGATCACAGCCATAGGTTCACTCCCAGTCTCTTTCTGCTTGTACGTAGACCCAATAGCGCTGAAAGGGCACGCGCGGGATGCGCAGGTCGAACTGCACGGTGCGTCCCTGCTCGATGTCCTCCTGGAGGACGTAGGCCGAGCCGAGGCTCACGACCTGCCCGCTGCCGTCGAGGAGGACGCCGGCGACGGCGACGTTCTTGACCTTGAACTCGTTGCGGTTGGTGGCATAGCCGGTCACGCGCACGCTCTCCTCGCCGATGGAGGCGATGCCGATCCCGCTCAGGGCGACGGCGGCAGACTCGCGCCCGGTCACGCGTCCCTCAGGATGGAGCAGGAAGGAGGTGACGCGCCGTGCGGCGAGGTCGACGGCAAAGGGACACGACTCGCCCGGGCGGAGGAGGAGGAAGGGCACCTTGGCGGAGAGCGGACCGTGCCGGAAGCCCTGGTCGTCGTAAAAGGTCGCCGTCACGCCGATCGCGTCGTAGGTCTGCGCGGTGTCATTGCGCAGCAGCCCGGTGACCAGGTAGGTGCTGTTCTCTTGTGCCCGGTTCGCACTGACCTCGATCGTCAGGGGCGGGCCTGGGTCGGTGTCCGGGAGCCGTGTCATCGCCGGCGCCGGGGTCGGGGCGCGCGTCGCCGTGGCGCGTGGGGCAGCTGGCGCCTGCGTGGGTGTCTCGGTCGGCGTGCTGGTGGGGGGCACCGTCTCCGTCGGGGTGGGCCCCTCGGTGGGCGTGGCGGTCGGCGTCTCTGTCGGCGGCGGGAGGGGTGTGTTCGTTGGGTAAGGTGTGTAGGTCGGGTAGGGCGTGTACGTGGCGCCGGCTTCGCCCGGCGACGCTGCCGTCACTTCCCGGACCACGACCTGCGTGACCACCACCTCGCGCGTGACCTCCTGGGTCACGACCACCGTCTTGGGGGCTAGGCACGCGGTCAGGCACAGGGCCACGCCCAGGGTCAAGACCTTGAAGTACCTCATGAGCTCTCCTCCGCAGTTTCGGCATTGCACGGCGCCTGTGACCTGGTCAGGCGCAGGGCATAGCGCAAGCCAGCGCGCAGGTCGCGGCGCGTCTCCAGCTGGTCGTCCACCCCCGCCTCAAGCAGGGCGTGCGCGACCTGCCCGTGGACGCCGGTAACGACGACCTGGCAGCCGAGCAGCCGTACCGCGCGCACGAGGCGTTCGAAGGCCTCGACGCCCTGCGGGGGCATTTCGCCGGCGCCTGCCAGGTCGACCAGGGCGACGCGCGCCCTCCGTCGTTCGGTCTCGTGCAGCACGTCGCCCTGTACCGCCAACAGGCGTTCCGGGTCGAGCGGTCCCACGAGCGGAATGGCGACGATGCGCGCGGCGAGTGGCACCACGGGGGCGGGACACACGCCCCTCGCCTCGCCCGCAGGCCCGACCTGCGGCGGTTGGGCCACCGGCGCCGGCGCCTCGGCTGGCGGCGCAGGCGCCGCGCTGGGCTGCGGCGGCGGTGGCTCTGTCCCCAACTCGGTCGCCGCCCACCAGCCCGCAGCGGACGATAGGACCTGGACCGCCAGGAGTACGCCCCCCAGCCAGTCCGTTGCCGAGCGTCCCCAGCGCGCCAACACCAGTGGGCGCGCGAAGAACAGGAGCGCCAGGGCTGTGGTGGCAACGACGAGTCCTGTCGCGGCGGACACGAGCACAGTCTGTGCGCGCAGCCGGCGGGCCCGCAGTCCCTCGCTCATGCGCGACGCCCCATCTCAGGGCCCCTTGCCCTGTCTCTCACGGCGCCCCGTCCCACATCGCTAGGCCACAGGCGCCAGGCCTAGTGCGACGAGCTGGAGGGCGTGCGCGACCCAGACCGGGCCCTGTTCCAGGGTCGCCCGCCCGGTACGCCCGACGCCTTCCCCAAAGAGCAGCATCGCGCCATAGATCGCCGCCAGCAGGGCGAGCACGATCAGGACGGTCAGGACGACCTTCCATACCGAGACCGGCGCCTGTCCCTTGACCTTGCCCGTCTGTCCATTGACCATAAAGTTGTAGACCCGGTTCTGGTAGCGGTACGAGGCGATCCACACGGGCAGCAGGACGTGCTTGTAGGTCGTGTCGCCGAACCGCGTCTGGACGCGCAAGTTGCGGTGGGTGTCGCCGGGCACCTCGTGCGCGCACGCCACGCGCAGCCGGTCGGCAATCGCCTCCTGCGCCATCTTCCACGCCTCGTCCAGACCGGTCTGGTACTCCTCGGCGCGCCAACCAGCCAGGTACTGCGGGCGGTAGGGCACCAGCTGCTGGGTGTCAAAGGGATAGATGCGCTCCAGGATCCCCCGGTCGATGCTCCGGGTGGCAAAGAGCAGCACGTCGTCAAAGAACTCGTCATGCGTGCCAGAGGCGGGTCGCCAGCGGGTCCGGCGCACCTGGCGCGTGCGGACCTGTGGCCTGCCATTCACGGTCACGGTGTAGCGCTCGGTGACATAGTAGTAGTACCCGGCTTCGGCCTGCCACCTGGAGTAGGTCTGTGCGTCGAACGTCCAGAAGGGCAGGTAGACGCCCTGGACGCGCGCCTCGGCGTTGCGGGCGATGCGCTTGACGGCGTTGGGCCGGAACCAGCCCTTGCCCAGCCAGCGGCGGAACTCGCCGATCGCCGTACGCTGGTCGACCACAAAGGGGACGAGCGACTCGGGCTGGATGATCCGCGTGCTGTGCTCGAGGGTGAGCACGTGGTGGGAGCCGCAGAACGGGCAGACCGTCGCGGACACGTTCGGCTCGACCGTGATCGTTGCGTTGCAGCTGCTGCACTTGACGCTGCGTGTCTCGGTGCCCCACCCCTGTGCCGACGAGGCGAGGGTAAGTCCCTCGTCCAGGTCGTGCTCGACGATGACCTCGACGCGCGCCTGGTCGACGACGGTCTGCGTCTGGACCGCTGCTGCAGAGCCGACCTCCTCGACGGGCGCTTCGTAGCCACAGTGGTTGCAGACCATGCGCTGTTTGGCGGCGCTGTAGACCAGGTCGGCGTTGCAGCGCGGACATGGGTATACCTTGGTGTTTTCAGGGGCCTGTTCTGTCATTTCTTGTGTCTTTGTCTCAGTTGTAGCTGTGGTGCAGGCGACTGCCTGGGCACGCTGTTCTACCCGTGCACCCTTCCCACGGATTATACCACCTTTGTGCGCAAAGATCCATCCCTCGTGTC
>JAFGIE010000031.1 GCA_016929775.1 Anaerolineae bacterium | reverse complement strand
CCTTGACACACACCCACAGACGTGGTATACTCTTTGTAAGTCCACTGGACTTACAAAGCTCCGCCTAGCTCTTGGACCCTTTCCTATGCAAAAAGCCACGCGTCGCCAGACCAAGGCGCACAACGATCGTTTGGTCCTCAAGACGATCTATGACCTCGGCGAGACCAGCCGCGCCGACATTGCGCGCACCACCGGCTTGGCGCGGACCACGGTCTCCGATGCGGTGGCGGGCTGGATCGAGGATGGGCTGATCGCCGAGGTCGGCACAGGGCCTTCCGCGGGCGGCAAGCCGCCGATCATGCTCAGCGTCGTCGACGCGTCCCGTTCCCTGATCGGCGTCGACCTATCCGGGTCCACCCTGTGTGGGGCAGTCGTCGACCTCCGCGGGCGGGTGCGCCAACGCTGCAGCCGCCCGATCGCCGGACGGTTGGGCGACGCCGCGCTGGGGCTGGTCTACGACCTGCTCGACCAGCTCGTAGCGCTTGGGGGCGCCTCGACCCTCGGCATCGGGATCGGTGTGCCGGGGCTTATGGATGCGCGGCAAGGCGTGGTCCACAGCGCCGTCAACTTGGATTGGCGCGACCTGCCCTTGGGAGACCTGGTCGAAGAGCGATACGGGGTCCCGACGTACATTGCCAATGACTGCCAGGCTGCCGCGCTTGCCGAGTGCGTCTTTGGCTGCGGGCGGGACGTGGACAACCTGGTGGTGATCAAGATCGACCGTGGGCTCGGCTCTGGGATCGTCTTTGGTCGAAAGCCCTACCACGGCGACGGCTTTGGCGCGGGCGAGATCGGTCACGTCGTGGTCGTCGAGGGGGGTGCGCCCTGTCGTTGCGGCAACCGGGGCTGCCTGGAGACACTCGTCAACCGGCGCGCGATCGTCGAGCGCGCCCGCGCTTGGGCTGAGCACCACCCGGACTCGATCCTCAACCAGCTTGCCGGTCGTTCATCGGCGATCGAGCTCGAGGATGTGATCCACGCTTTCGAGGCGGGGGATCCCGGCGCCCGGGCGATCGTCGACGAGGTGGGCGCCGTGCTCGGGCGGGCGCTGACCTTTGTCGTCTCTGCCCTGAACATCCGGCACATCGTCCTCGCGGGCAGCGTGGCGCGCTTTGGGGAAGGCCTGATCGCGGCGATCCGGCGGCAGCTCGATCGGCGTGTGCTGGCTCCGCTCGCCACAGGCACAGAGATCGCCGTTACGTCGCTCGACGCCGACATCGTCATCCTCGGCGCCGCCGCCCTGCTGCTGACGCACGAGCTCGGCCTTGTGTAGTTTTTGACAGCAAGCGCGTTTTGCGCTATACTAGGCCAAACTCAGCAGCGCTACCGACGGTGTTAGTACGGATGCGCGGGAGAACACCTCACCATCTCTGCCCACGGTGGGGGCCACATCCGGCGCATGCCAGTGTCTTTTCTGTAGGGAGGAGGGCACGCGACTCAAGCACACGGATACCGATCCAGGCTCGAGAGTGGCGTGCCCTTTTGTGTTGTGTCACATCGTGCGGTTCAGCGGGTCGGGTCTGCGGGATGGACGCCGCGCGTGGCAGCTGGACCGTAGGACCGGGAGTCGAGAGGAGGGCATCTTGGGCGCCATTGCCGACCGCCGTGAGGTGGCTGTTACGGGCTGGCCCTTGGTCAGGCGCTGGCTCAGGGGCTTCCTGAACAGCTACTATGTCCGCCAGATCGGGAAGGCCCTGTTCACCATCTTTTTCGTCACCAGCCTGATCTTTTTCCTGGTCCGGTTGATGCCGATCAACCCGATCGAGAAGTACGTGCAGGACCTGGTGATCAACGAGGGGCGCAGCCGCGAGGAGGCGCTCAACGAGGCGCGCGCCATCTTTGCGATCGACCTCGACGCGCCCATGTACGTCCAGTACTATGAATACGTGAGCAAGCTCGTGCGCGGCGACCTGGGCATGTCGCTCCTCTCGCGCGGCACGCCCGTCTCTGCCATCATCAAGACGGTCCTGCCCTGGACGTTGTTCAGCGTCGGCGTTGGGCTGACGATCAGCTTTATCTTTGGCGTGCTCTTGGGGACGATCATCGCCTACCGCCGCAACTCGGCCGTTGACCCCATTATCTCGGGCCTCTCCTCCCTGCTGAGCGCCATCCCCGGCTACCTGCAGGCGGTGCTGATCATCGTCTTTCTCGGCGTGCAGCTCAAGATCGACGGCAAGCCCCTGGTGCCGATCACGCAGATGCGCGGCGCCTACACACCCGGCATCAAGCCCGGCTTTAGCCTGGCGTTCATCAAGGACGCGCTCTTTCATGCCGCGCTGCCCATTTCGGTCTACATCCTGACCACGATCGGCGGCTGGATCTTGTCCATGAAGAGCAACACGATCAACACCCTCGGCGAGGACTATGTCACGGTCGCGCGTGCGCGGGGCCTCTCCGACCGTCGGATCACGTCCGCCTATGTCGGGCGCAACGCCCTCCTGCCCCTCGTCAGCGGGCTGGCGATCAGCATCGGCTTTGCCTTTGGCGGTTCGACGTTGATCGAGACCTACTTTGTTTACCCCGGCATTGGCGGGCGGCTCGGCGCCGCTGTGACGAACCGCGACTACCCGGTGATGCAGGGCATCTTTTTGATGATCACCTTTGTGGTCATCTTTTCCAACCTCTTGGCGGATATGCTCTACAGCTTCCTGGACCCGCGCATCCGCGTGGGCGCGAGAGGGGAGTGATATGTCAGACGATGCCGTTCGCAGCACCACCATCTACCAGCGCACTTCTAAGGACATCGTCCTCGGCGTCCTGGGCAGCATCGCCAGCTTTTTCCGGCTCATGGCGCGCAACCGGCTCGGCTTTGTCGGCTTTCTAGTCATCCTCCTCTACTTTGTCGTCTCCTTTCTCGGGCCGGTGTTCATGCCGGTCGACACGGTGACCAAGGTCGACCAGATCTTTGAGCCTCCCTCGTGGCGCCATCCCCTCGGCATGGACCACCAGGGGCGTGACGTGCTCTCGCAGGTCGTGAATGGGGGGCGCGACGTCCTCACCACTGCGCTGCTGACCGCGGCAATGTCCACCGTGATCGGCATCTCCCTCGGCGCGCTGGCGGGCGTGGTCGGCGGCGGCGTCGACAACGCCCTGGTCGTGTTCGCCGACATCTTTATGGCGGTCCCCCGCTTCCCGCTTCTCATCGTCCTCGCCGGACTGATAAATGTCACCAGCATGGCGCTCCTTGCCCTGATCCTGGCGGTCCTTTCTTGGCCCGGGCTCTTCCGCGCCGTCCGCGCCCAGGTCCTCTCGCTCCGCGAGCGCGACTATGTCGAGGCAGCGGTCCTGCTCGACCTCGGGGTGGGGCACATTGTCTTCAAAGAGATCCTGCCCAATATGATGAGCTATATCGCGATCAGTTTCGCCTTCTCCATGACCGGCGCCATCTACTCGCAGGTTGGCTTGGTCCTGCTGGGCCTGGTCCCCTTTTCGAGCCAGAATTGGGGGGTCATGATCAGCATTGCCTGGACGCGCGGCGCGATCTTTTACCCGGACGCGGCGGTCTACATCCTGGCTCCCGTCTTTACGATCGCCGTCTTTCAGCTGGCGATGGTCTGGATGACCCGTTCATTGGAAGAGGTCTTTAACCCGCGGCTGAGAACTGAGGCATAGTCTTATGGAGCAGACGACGAGCGTGCGGCAACTCCCCTGGAGCAAGGACCGGTCCGACCGGGCGCTGCTCTCCGTGCGTGACATGGTGATCAACTACCAGGCCGAGCGCGGCGCCGTGCAGGCGGTGCGCGGCGTCGAGTTTGACATCTTTCCGGGCGAGAGCCTGGCGCTGATCGGCGAGAGCGGCTGTGGCAAGACCACGCTTGGCTTGGGCATGATCCGCCTCCTGGTCAAGACCGCCGAGATCGTGCGCGGCAAGGTGATCTACCGCCACAACGGCACGGTCCAAGACGTGATGCAGCTCGACCAGGATGAGCTGCGCCAGTACCGGTGGGGCGACTGCGCCATGGTCTTCCAGTCGGCGCTCAGCGCCTTCAACCCCGTGCTGCGCATCCGCGATCAGATGTACGAGACGGTCAAAGCCCACCGCCCCACGACGCGCGCCGAGGTGAACGAACTCGCCGAACCCCTGCTCACCCGGGTCCAGCTCGATCCGGAACGCGTCATGCGCTCCTACCCGCACGAGTTGAGCGGCGGCATGCGGCAGCGCGTCTTGATCGCCATGGCGCTGCTGCTCAACCCGCCCTTTATCATCCTCGACGAGCCGACCACGGCGCTCGACATCCTCACGCAGCGCACGATCATCGACCTCTTGCGCGCCCTGCAGGCCGACTTTCGCTTTGCCATGATGTTCATCTCGCACGACCTTTCCCTGGCAGCCGAGCTCGCCAATCACGTGGCGACCATGTACGCGGGGCGCATCGTCGAGTATGGCACGGTGAACCAGATCTTTTACGAACCGCGCCACCCCTATACGCTCGGCCTGATCAAGGCGGTCCCGACCGTCACCGGCGCCTTCGAGGACCTCAGCTCGATCGCCGGGTCGCCGCCCGACCTGATCGACCTCCCGTCGGGCTGCAAGTTCCACGTCCGCTGTCCGTTCGCCACGGAGCGCTGCTCGCTGGAGGAGCCGGAGCTGCAGCACATCGGCCCCGAGCACGCGGCAGCCTGCTTCTTCGACCAGGAGGTGGAGCGGCAGGCGGACCGGGCGTGGAACGAGATCCACAACCCGGAAGGAGAGACGGCATGAGCCTGGCATCCGTGCAGGACACCCCCCTGATCGAGGTCCGACGCCTGGGCCGTGCCTTCGGTACCCGCCGCAGGCGCATCTGGGCGGTCAACGACGTCACCTTTCGGGTGCCGCGCGGCGAGATCCTGTGCCTGGTCGGCGAGAGCGGCTGCGGCAAGACTACCACGGGCAAGCTGATCGCCGGGCTCTACCGGCCCACGGCGGGCAATGTGCTCTACGAGGGGCAGGACATCTGGGACATGGACAAGAAGGCCTTCAAGCGCTACCGCACCGCTGTCCAGATGGTCCACCAGGATCCCTATGCCTCGCTCAACCCCATGCACACGATCTATGACATCATCACCGCGCCCCTCTTTCGCCACAACCTGGTCTCGAGCCGGGCGCACGCCTGGCAGCGCTGCATCGAGCTCTTTCACATCGTCGGTCTCACCCCGCCCGAGGACCTCCTGAAAAAGCACCCGCACGAGCTGAGCGGGGGCCAGCGGCAGCGCGTCTCTGTCGCGCGCGCCCTGACCGTGAACCCCAGTTTCATCGTCGCCGACGAAGCGGTGTCCATGGTCGACGTCTCGATCCGCGTCAGCCTGCTGACCATGCTCGGTCGCCTGCGCGACGAGTTCGGCGTGACCTTTCTCTTTATCACCCACGACCTGGCGCTCGCCAAGTACTTTGCCTGGGAGGGCCGGATTGCCGTCATGTACGTCGGCGACATGGTCGAGATCTCGGACACGCCCCGCCTGGTCAACGATCCGCAGCATCCGTACACGCAGGCCCTGCTCGCCGCTGTGCCGGAGGCCGACCCCGAGCTGACGCGGAACAAGGTGCGCGTCGCCCTGCGCAGCCAGGACATTCCTAGCCTGACGAACCTGCCCACAGGCTGCCGCTTTCATCCCCGCTGTCCGCGCTTTGTCGAGGGCCTGTGTGACGTGGAGCGACCCCCGTTGATCGACATCGGGGACGGCAGGCAGGTGGCGTGCCATGTCGTGGCGCGTGAGAGGGGGCTCGCGTGATCAGCCCGCAGGTTGGACGAGTCGCGTTCCGCATTGCGTTCACCATGTTTGCCCTATCGGGGATCCTGGTCTTGTCTCTCGACCCAGGGAGCGCCGAGTATGTGATCTCGGTCGTGACGATGGCCCTGGGGATCGCCTTCATGGCAACCATACTTGTCTTGGTCCGGCTCGTCAGCCGGTAAGGTGCTGACTCGCCACGGGCGAGTGGAAAGGAGGTGTGCCGGAGCCCTGTACTGCTCGTACCGCACGTCGTAGATCGCTGTTCAACTGTCGCACATCAGAGGAGGAACCAATGAAAAGGCGTCTAGCTCTTGCCGCGATCGGCCTGATCGCCGTACTCACCGTACTGTCCGCCTGCGCCACACCCACCGCTCAGGTGATCGAAAAAGAGGTCACCAAGGTCGTGACACAGGTCGTGACCGAGATCCAAGAAGTGACCAAGATCGTCGCGGGCACGCCCGTGGTCGAGCAAGTCGAGGTGACCAAGATCGTCCAGGAAGAGGTGGAGGTCGTCGTCACCGCCACACCTGACCCGAGCACGGTCAAGCCGGCAGTCTTTAACGCCGCCTACCCCTACTCGGTCCCGCCCCAGGGCCACTTTAACGCCTTCAGCTCCGGCTTCTTGAGCGTCGGCATCTACCAGGGCCTCATGGAAGTGCCTCTCTTTTACTACAAGTGGGCCTCGGACGAGTACATCCCCATGCTCGGCACCGACTATGAGGTCGTGCCCCCGGACAAGCTGATCGTCTATCTGCGCAAGGGCGTCCAGTGGAGCGACGGCAACGAGTTCACCGCCGCCGACGTGATCTCGCACTTTACGATCCGTCGCCTGCAGCAGTCGAGCGTGTGGGACTACCTGGGCGAGATCAACGCCCCCGACGACTACACCGTCGAGTTCACCATGGCTGAACCCGCCCTGCCCGTGGTGCGCATGGTGCTACGCAATGAGCACATCACGCCCGCTGCGGTGTATGGCGAGTGGGCCGACAAGGCGCAGGCCCTGTTTGACGCGGGCAAGACCGCCCAGGACCAGGAGTGGATCGACCTGCTCAGCGACCTGGGCGAGTTCCGTCCCGAAGAGCGCATTGTCACTGGGCCCTTCACCATCACCAGCATCGACAATGTCAACGAGGCGCGCCTGACCATGGACAAGGTCCCGACCTCGTTCTGGGCGGACACGGTCAAGTTCGACCAGATCCTGAGCTACCAGGGCGAGACCCCCGTCGTCACCCCGCTGGTCATGGCCAACGAGGTCGACTATGCCACCCACGGCTTTGCTCCGGCGACCGAGAAGGCCTTCCAGAGCATGGGCATCCGCATCCTGCGCCCGCCGATCTTTTCCGGGCCCGCGATCGTCTTTAACATGACGATCCACCCCTTCGAGATGCCCGAGTTCCGCAAGGCGGTCGCCCACGTGATCGACATGGACGAGAACGCCTTCGTCTCCCTGGGCGAGTCGGCTCTGAACCACGTCTACATGACGGGCGTCAGCGACAACTTTATCGGCAACTGGATGACCGAGGACGAGCTCGGCCAGATGAACCAGTACGAGTTCAACCCAGAAGGCGCCGCCGCGATCCTCGAAGGGATCGGCTTCACCAAGGGCGCCGACGGGATCTGGGTCGACGACCAGGGCAACAAGTGCGAGTACGAGCTGACTGTGCCCGCCGAGTACGCCGACTGGAGCGCCGCCGCCGAGAACGCCGCCGAACAGCTCACCGAGTTCGGGATCAAGACCGTTATGCGCGGCGTGACCTACACCCAGCACGGCGCCGAGGTCGACGAGGGCAACTTTGAGATGGCGATCCGCGGTTGGGGTTCGGCCAACCCGCATCCCTACTTCTCGTTCCAGGTTGGCTTCCGGACGCACAACCTTGCCGCTCTGACCACCGGCGGCGACCCGACGCTGCCCGGCATGTCCTATCCCCTGCAGCGCACGCTCGCCGACGGCTCCTCGGTCGACATCGAGCAGATGATCATCGACTGCCCGAAGGGCCTCGACCAGGAAGAGCAGAAGGGGCGCGTCTTTGAGCTCGCCAAGATCTTTAACGACGAGCTGCCCAAGGTCCCGCTGTGGGAGCGCTACGGCAACAACCCCATCCAGGATGGGCTGCACACCACCGGCT
>JAFGIE010000030.1 GCA_016929775.1 Anaerolineae bacterium | reverse complement strand
TCTCTCTCCAGGTGCGCCCATTATACCACACTAGTTACATTTTGTCAATAGGTAATTCCGGCATTTACGCAGATCGCTGCCGTCCGGATGGCTATTGACAACCCATTCCAAAGCAGTTACAATGAATGTACGCTGGGCGCCAATGCCCGGTAGGAGGGGAAGTGTTCTCCGCTTCGCGTTGGGTACGAAGGAGAGTCCCCCGATGACAAAGGCAGATGCCCCGGGAATGGACGCTGGGGAGACCTTGGGCAATCCCGAGGCGCCAGACGATCCGCAACAGGCGGCACACGCGGGCGTGCCCGTGCCCGAGAGGTCCTTGCTGGAGCAGGCCCTGTCTGACATCGCCCTGTCTGACAAGGTTCTGCTCGGAAAGGCCCTGTTCGAGCGGACTCCGGTCCGGGAAGCCGACCAGCAAGACACGCTTTTCGCGGATCAGGCGCCGCACGTCGAGATGGTCGACCACCTGACGCGGCTGCAGCGGGAGTACCAGCAGCTCCGCGCGATGCTGGACAAGATGAGCGCCCAGCTCTCACACCGCGAGGCCCACGTGCGCCAGCGCTTGCGGGACGTGCTGGCAATGGCAGACCCGGTCGAACCGGACCCGGACCAAGATCCTGCGCGTCCGTCCTCGCGCGCCGCTGCGACGCCTACCCTCTACGTGCGGGCGTTGGGCCAGTTTGCCGTGTCGTACCGTGATCAGGAGATTGCGCTCGGCAGCAGCAAGAACGGGCGCGCCATCTTTCGATACCTCGTGACGCGCCCCGACCGCCGGGTTGCCAAGGACGTGCTTCTAGAGCTCTTTTGGCCCGGGGATGCGCCACAGACTGCGAACCACAAGCTGCACATCGCGATCAGCTCCCTGCGCAAGGCGCTGGACGAGGCGCTGGGTGAGACAGAGGATGGCGGCAGCCTGCTCTTTGTCGACGACCACTATCTCCTCTCCCCGGACCTGCACGTCGAGCTGGATGTAGACGCCTATGAATGGCGCGTCCGCGCGGGCGAGCGCCTCGACGGCGAGGGACGCATGGGCGAGGCGATCGCCGAGTACGAGGCGGCGCGCGCGCTGTATCGCGGCGAGTACATGTCCCAGGACCTGTACGCCGACTGGACCGTTCCCCAGCGGGCGCGCTACGAAGAGATGTACCTCACCCTACTCGGGCGCCTGGCTCATCACTACTCTGATCGCCATCGCTACGAGGACAGCATCGCCTGTTGCCGGCAGATCCTGGCTCGCGACAGCTTTCGCGAGGATGCTTACCGGCAGCTGATGCGCTGCTACAGCCGTCTCGGTCGGCGCAACCAGGCGTTGTGCGAGTACGAAACGTGCAAAGAGGTCATGCGCTGGGAGCTGGGCGTCGACCCGATGCACGAGACGACCGCCCTGTATGACCGGATCGTGCGCGAGGAGCCTGTCTAGCGCGCACTGGGTCCTCCCTCCGCATGTGCGCTGCCGCGCAGGCGCGGACCCCGTCCTGTAGAGCGTAATCAGAGCCCCCGCAGAGCCCACTCAGAGTCCTCCGCTCTATACTGGGCATGTGGCGCACGCGATGCCACGTGCGCGGTCCACGCTGCTCCCACAGGACGCCACATGGGACACTATGTTTCGTTTGTCATCCACAGCTGGCAAGATGGCGACGAAGGCGCTATGCGCTGGAGCGTGCGCAGCGTCAACGACGCGGTTTCTCTGCGTGTGCCAACCGCATCCTTTGTCGTTCGAACGTGGGTCGACGATGAGCAGGTCGTACGGGGCTTGATCCGGCACGTCCAAAGCGGACGAGAGGTGCAGTTCCAGAGCGGGCGGAATGCGCTCGACTTGTTGCGTTCGTGGATCGAGAACGCGGGTCCACCGGACGGCGCAGGTCTCTGCACGCCGGAGCCCGACCCGAGCCTCGACCGAGGTGAGGGCAGCACCGATGGTTGAGCCGTTCCATAGCAGTCGCCAACACCTCTACGCTGCGCTGGCGCGGCTGGATCTGCTGATCCAGCGCGAGGTCTGGCGTTGGCGCAATCTCACCTCGCCTGCGGTGCAGGGCGCCGAGGAGTTTCGCGGGCTCTACATCTCGGACGCGGAGGTAGACGCCATCTTGAGCGGGGTCTATCCTGGCAGCGACCTGATCGCGAGCGAGGTCACGGCGCACGATGTGGAGCGCGCGTTTGGACAGGCGATCGCCGATGCAGAGCGCCAGATCGCCGCGCGCGTCCAGGCTGCGCGGCGGGAGGGCATCTCGCTGTGTCTGGAGCGCCTGCGCACCGACCTCGACCTGAGCGCCCTGGATGTCGATGCGCTGCTAGTCGCCCTTGCGCCAGAGGTAGACCTACGCTACGAGCGGCTGTACGCTTACCTACAGGATGACGTCACGCGCAAACGACCCTCGGTTGCGCTGCTGCTCAACCTGCTCTGTGCCGACGAGGCGCAGCAGATCCAGGCGCGTCGCCGCTTCGAGGCTGACGCACCCCTCCGGCAGCATCACCTGCTCGACCTCGTGGAGGACCCGGCGATCCCGCAACCGCCGCTGCTGGCGCGTTATGCGGTGCTCGATCCGCGCATCGCCGCCCTGCTGCTCGCCGAGGAGGGCGCGCCGTCCGCATCCCTCGATCTGGACGAGCGGCTGCGCGATTTCTGCCAGTGGCGCGGTGACGGGGCCACGCTGTCTACGCTTGTCGTACCGGACGAGGCGCGCGCACAGCTCGTGCTCCTGGCGGAGCGAGGCGCCGGGGTCGGGGCGTCGGCAGCGCCGGACCAGCGCGCCGCGCGAGTGATCGCGCTCCAGGGCGAGCGTGGCACCGGCAAGCGCGCCGCCGCAGAGGCGATTTGTGCGGCGTGGGAACGACCGCTGCTCGAGGTCAACCTGGCGCAACTGCTTGCCGCGAACGGGCAGAGCGCGCTGCTGATGCGCCTGGCGGCGCGCGAGGCGGTTCTGTGCGGCGCGGCGCTGTACTGGCGCGGGTACGACGAGATCGCCCTGCCGCGCGCCGACGAGAGCCCTAGGCGCGCGCTGCACCTCGACGCGCTCCACGCCGCACTGCGCGCCTATCCCGTCGTCAGCTTGGTGCCGCTCGAAGACGCGGATCGAGAGGTCGACTCTGCTCTGCTCGACGCGCCTGAACTGGTGCGTGTCCAGTTCGACCGTCCCTCCTATGCCCTGCGGCGCGCGCAGTGGGAGGACACCTTGGCGGGATGTGAGCTGGCGCCTGAAACCGATGTCACTGCGGTCGCTGGTCGGTTTCGCCTCACGCAGGGACAGATCCAGGAAGCCGGACGCGACGCCCATCACCGGGCGGCGCAGCGCCCGCCCGGCGCGCGCGCGATCACGACCGACGACCTCTTTGCCGCGGCGCGGGCCCGGACCAGCGATCAGCTGCGGGACCACGCGACCAAGATCGAGCCGCGCCACGATTGGGGCGACCTGGTGCTGCCACTGGATCAGGTGGCGCAACTGCACGAGATGTGCGATCAGATGAAGTTCCGCCACATCGTGCTTGGCGAGTGGGGCTTTGACCGCAAGCTGTCGATGGGCAAGGGCCTCAATGCCCTGTTTGCCGGTCCGTCGGGTACGGGCAAGACCATGGGCGCCGAGGTCGTGGCGCGCGACCTGGGCCTCGACCTGTACAAGATCGACCTCTCGACCGTCATGTCCAAGTATGTCGGCGAGACGGAAAAGAACCTGGAGCGCATCTTTCGCGCCGCGCGCAACAGCAATGCGATCCTGTTCTTTGACGAGGCGGATGCGTTGTTTGGCAAGCGTTCTGAGGTACGGGACGCGCACGACCGGTATGCGAACGTCGAGATCAGCTACCTCTTGCAGCGCATGGAAGAGTACGATGGCCTCGTGATCCTGACCTCGAACCTCAGCCAGAACATGGACGAGGCCTTTGTGCGCCGCATGCACTTTACGGTCGAGTTCCCCTATCCCGAGGCGGAGGACCGGCAGCGCATCTGGGAGATCGTGTTCCCACAGCAGGCGCCCCTCTCCGATGCGGTGGACTTTGGCGCGTTGGCGGAGCGCTACCGGCTGACGGGGGGCAATATCCGCAACATCGCGCTCACTGCCGCCTTTCTGGCTGCGCGCGACGGCGGCGTGATCGACATGCAGCACCTGCTGTGGGCCACGCGCCGCGAGTTCCAAAAGATGGGGCGCCTTGCCGACGAGCGCGAGTTCGCGATGGAGTGAGCGCATGATCAAGGCCCTGGACGAGACGATCAAGAGCGTGATCCTGCAAAAGGGCGGCTTTCGCCTGTCGGACGTGGACATCCGCTTCGATCAACCGACCCGCGACTGGTCCGCAGGCCTGACCAAGCCGGCGATCAACTGCTACCTGTATGACGTCCACGAGAATCTCGAGCTTCGCAACCAGGAGTGGATCGTCGAGCGCGAGGAGAACGGGCAGTCCAGGAAAAAGATCGCCCCCCTGCGCGTCGACCTGAGCTACCTGATCACGGCGTGGACCAACGAGGTCGAGGACGAACATGGCGTCCTGTGGCGCGTGCTGGTGGCACTCTCTTCGCTATCGGTCCTGCCGGAGGACATGCTCAAGGGCGAGTTGGTGCACCAGCCCTACCCGGTCCCGGCCCAGACGGCACAGGTCTCCGAGGCGATGCGCAACCTCTCCGATCTGTGGAACGTGATGGAGAACGAGCTCAAGCCGGCGATCAACTACACCGTGACCCTGGCGGTCGAGCGCGACTATGTCTTTACCGGGCCGATGGTCTTTACCAAGCGCGTCGATTTCGTGCAGCGTGGGATTGCGACGCCCGTCGAGTCGATCTATCAGATCGGCGGCGTCGTCCACGAGGCGGCGAACGGCAACCGTCCCATTCCCGATGCCGAGGTGCTGATCGTCGAGCGCGGGGAAGAGGCGCACACCGATCGGTTTGGCCGCTATGCGTTCCGGCGCGTGCCGCCGGGCACGTACACCTTTCGCGTCTCTGCGGCGTCGCGCACGGCAGAGCACCAGATCACCGTCCCCGATGGCCGGGCTGATCTCAGCATGTACGATCTGTCGGTCTGAAAGGAGGATGTGCAATGTGAGTTGTCGGCGTACCGATCGCCTGCCATCTTTTCCGGCGCCACGGGATCGCACCCCGTTCTCCGGCGCCGGCGCATGGGGCGTTCGCGAGTGAGCCCGGGTCCTTGAGTCGATATCAGTGCAGAGCAAAGGAGTAGGGACATGCCAGAGTATCTTTCTCCAGGGGTCTACATGGAAGAGGTGGACCGTGGGACACGGCCGATCGAGGCCGTGGGGACCGCCGTAGCCGCCTTTGTCGGCTTTACCGAGAAGGCAGAGACGATCGACGGTGGGCAGCCGGTCTCGCTGTTGAGCAAGCCGACCTTGGTCACCAACTGGAGCCAGTACGTGAATCACTTTGGCGGCTTTGTCGGCGGCGCGTACCTGCCTGACGCGGTGTACGGCTACTTTCAGAACGGCGGCGGGCGGTGCTATGTGATCAGCGTCAAGGCCCTGGGCCAGTCGCTCGATCCCAAGCTCGCCGTTGCCGCCACAGCCCAACTGCCCGCGGGCGACGAGAAAGCGGGCGATGCCCTCCAGATCACGGCGCGCGACGGCGGTCCCGCGGGCAACGCGATCAAGGTCGACGTGCGCGAGGGCGAGGAGGGCACGTTTAGCCTGGTGATCCAGCCCGCCACGGGTCCGGCAGAGACCTACGAGGGGCTGATCACGGGCAAGGGCGACAACAACGTCGCGACCGTCGTCAATGCCAAGTCGACGGTGGTCACGGTCAAGGTCGTCAAGGCTGGGCTGGCGCCCAAGGCTGGGTCCTATCAGCTTGCGGGCGGCGAGATGAAAGAGGTTGCCCTGACCGTCGCCGACTATAAGGGCAGTGCGGCGGAACGGACCAGCATCGGCGGGCTGGAGGCGATCGAAGAGGTCACCATGCTCGCCGTCCCCGACCTGATGAGCAGTTACGAGAAGGGCGAGCTGGACCTGGAGGCGGTCCAGGCTGTGCAGCGCTCCATGTACGAGTTCTGCGAGCGCAACAAGTACTGCTTTGCGATCCTCGACGCGCCGCCCAACATGAGCCCGCAAGCCGTCAAGGAATGGCGCCTCTCGGCCAACTATGACACCAAGTACGCGGCGCTCTACTACCCGTGGATCAAGGTCGCAGATCTGACCAATGGCGGCGGTACGATGCGCCTGATCCCACCCTCGGGCCACATGGCGGGCATCTATGCGCGCAACGACACCGAGCGCGGCGTGCACAAGGCCCCGGCGAACGAGGTCGTAGCTGGTGCGAACGGGCTCGCCGTGCAGGTGACCAAGGGCGAGCAGGACATCCTCAACCCGCTGGGCGTCAACTGCATCCGTAGCTTCCCAGGGCGCGGGATCCGCGTCTGGGGTGCGCGCACGCTGTCCAGCGACCCAGCCTGGCGGTACGTCAACGTGCGGCGTCTGTTCAACATGATCGAAGAGTCGATCGAGCGCGGCACGCAGTGGGTGGTGTTCGAACCCAACGATCAGGACCTCTGGGCGCGGGTGCGACGCGATGTCCGTGCGTTCCTGAACGTGATCTGGCGCAGCGGCGCCCTCTTTGGCGCCACACCGGCGCAGGCGTTCTATGTCAAGTGCGACGAGGAGACCAACCCACAGGAGACGCGCGACTTGGGCCAGCTGATCATCGAGATCGGCATCGCCCCGGTCAAGCCTGCCGAGTTTGTGATCTTCCGCATCAGCCAGTGGGCGGGCAACGAGGCATCCTAGCACTGCTCGCCGGCGATCGGCGGCTGCGGGCGTGCCGCACACGTTGTGAATCAGGAGGACAACCATGGCGAACCGAGATCCCCTTGCCGTATTCCACTACGGCGTCGAGGTGCAAGGCGAGGTCACCGGGTACTTTACCGAGTGCAGCGGCATCGGCTCTGAGAATGAGCTGATCGAGCACAAGGTCGTGGATGAGAAGGGACGCGAGTCGATCCACAAGATCCCAGGCCGTCTCAAGTGGCAGGATATCACGCTCAAGCGCGGGATCACCAACAACATGGACATCTGGGATTGGCGCGAGCAGATCGTGGATGGCAAGGTCGACGACGCGCGCCGCAATGGGTCGATCATCATGTACAACCAGGCATTGGAGGAAGTGGCGCGCTGGAACTTTGAGAACGGGTGGCCGCTCAAGGTCTCCGGACCCTCCATGAAGGCCGATAGCAACGAGTTCGGGATCGAGGAGCTCGTGATCACCCACGAGGGCCTGTACCGGGAAAAGTAGCCTGACCCCGGCCCCACCGGCTGTGGGAGGATGCGATGCCGATTCGAACAGAATTCGAGTTCACGCTGCCCCGTGGCTACGTCGATGATCAGGGCCGGGTGCACCGGGTAGGGACGATGCGCCCGGCTACGGCGATGGACGAGATCGCGCCCCTGCGCGATCCACGGGTCAAGGCCAACGAGGCGTACCTGACGATCATTCTCCTCTCGCGCGTGATCGAAAAGCTGGGCGATCTGCCCTCGGTCACGACCAGGACGATCGAGCGGTTGTATGCCGCCGACTTGGCCTACCTGCAGGACCTCTACCGCCGGATCAACGAGGTCGACGCCAACGTGGTCGAGATGACCTGCCCGGCGTGCGGGCATACGTACCGCGCCGAGGTGCCTGTGCTGGGGGGGTAGCGTGCTACCCCCTCGAGCGCCTGCGCGAGGAGGTAGCGTACCTGGCTTATCACTTTCACTGGTCCTACGAGGAAGTGATGCACATGGAACACGCCGAGCGGCAAGAATGGGTCGAAGAGGTGGCGCGGATCAACACGCGCCTCGGCGCCGGCGTTGCCGCAGAGGAGGAGTAGGTGAGCGAGCGCCCTGCGCCCAGCGCGCGTCCGGCAGGCGAGGACGGCGATCAGCCCACCAACAGGCCTTCGCTCGCCGAACAAGTCGCCGAGCGCGTCTATGCGCTCCTGCGCCGCGATCTATGCGTGGAGCGGGAGCGCCGGGGACGGTAGGTCGATCGATAGGAGGATGCCGTGGCGCCATCCATCAGCACGCGCGCCGAGACACATGCTGCCTTCCGATTTGCGGTCCAGATCGATGGCATCACCGAGGCGGTGTTCACCGAGTGTACGCTGCCCTCGCTCGAAGTCGAAGTGCACGAGCAGCGCGAAGGGGGACTGAACACTGCCGTGCACCAGATCCCGGGGCGCGTCAAGGCGGGCACGATCACGCTCAAGCGTGGGATCACCAGCTCGAGCGACCTACTGCGCTGGTACATGGATGTCGCGAGTGGTCGGATCCAAGACAGCAAGCGGCAGGTCTCTGTGATCATGTACGACAGCACCTCCGAAGAGATCCTGCGCTGGAACTTTGAGAAGGCGTATCCCAGCAAGTGGTCGGGCCCGACCTTCAGCTCGGGCTCCAACCAGGTCGCGATCGAGACCCTGGTCCTCTCGTACCAGAGCCTCGACGTCGAGTGAACGCCCGTACCGGGAGCAGGCAGGGATGTTGAGCAGGTTGGGCCGGTTCTTTCGCAACTGGAGACGCACCCCGGCAGAGAGGCCCGC
>JAFGIE010000243.1 GCA_016929775.1 Anaerolineae bacterium | reverse complement strand
CACGCTCCTTGCCGTCCCTACGAAGCACAGTGGCCCTTTTCCGCCGCTTTTCCCCTTTTTCAGGTCCCCAACGTGTGACGCTTACCAGCCCGACGCGCGTCGCCCTCGATCCTGCCCCGGTAGACGACGGATCCGCGGTCGAGGCGGAGGAGGTGGCTGATCACGCCGGGCAGCGCGCGCGGGTCGTGCGTCACATAGATCACGCTCGTGCCCGACCGTGCGCCGACCTCGTCCACATTCTGGAGGATGCGGCGTTGGTTATCGGGGTCCAGTCCCTGGCAGGGCTCATCGAGCACCAGCAGCTGTGGGCGCTTGACCAGTGCGCGGGCCAGGAGCGCCAGGCGCTGCTGGCCCTCGGAGAGCGCGCCGAAGCGGCGCGCAGCGGCGTGTCCCAGGCCCAGCCGCTCCAGCCACGAAAGAGCCGTGCGCCGCTCGTCGTCGGACGGCGCACGGTAGAGGCCGATCGAGTCGCGGAACCCCGAGCAGACCACGTCGAGACAGGGCGCGTGGAGCGGGTAGTAGAGGTGGAGCTCGGGGGAGACCCAGCCGATGTGGGCCTTGATCTGCCAGATGCTCTCCCCGCTCCCGCGACGCTGCCCAAAGAGCGAGATGCGGTTGGCGTAGGCCTGCGGGTGATCGCCCTGGATCAAGCTGAGCAACGTGGTCTTGCCCGCGCCGTTCGGCCCGACCAAGGCCCAGTGCTCGCCTTGGCGGACGGTCCAGCTTACGCCGCTCAGAATACGCGCATGCCCGTAGCGCACGTGGACGTCCTCCATCTCGATCAGCACGTCGCCGTGGCTGCCACGCGAGGGCCGAAGGACAGGGCGCGACGGTTCGGAGCGCGAGGTTGGCGTAACCGCCCTAGCTGTCCCGGCAGGACTCACCCGGCGCCGCGCGACGACGCGGCCCTCGCGCAGGGAGAGAACGTGCGTGATCCCCAGTGGGATCTCGTCGGGGCGCGGGGTGAGGACGCTCACCCGCAGCGGGTCCTGCATGAGCCGACCGATGATGCGCTCCAGCTTTGCACGAAAGGAGACGTCGAGCCCAGTAAAGGGGTTGTCCAGGATCAGCAGCGCCGGCTGCGTGAGCAGCGCCCGCGCGATCGACACCTTGCGGCGTTCGCCGTCGGAGAGTTGGATCAGGTCGCGCTCGAGGAGGTCATCGATCGCGAGCAGAGAGACGATCGCGTGGAGACGGGCGGCGTAGCGATCGTCGTCGACCGGTTCGCTGACGACCTGGTAGGGGTTGATGCGCCGCACGCTGGGCGCAGAGAGGTACGCGGCGACGGGCATCCCTGTCTCCTGCGTCCCCCTGTTCCACCGCGCCTGGTAGAAGCGCCCCTGCTTCTGCAGGGGCTGGCGCTGCCTGTCAAAGGAGACCAGGGCGACGCGTTGCTGGGGCAGGGTCCCGGCGGAGGGAAAGTGATAGGCAATCCGCCCGGCGACCACTGGTACCTGACCGCACAGCGCCCGCGCCAACGTGGTCTTGCCCGCGCCATTCGGACCGACGATCGCCCAGTGCTCGTCGGCGTACATGGTCCACCACGTGTCGGCGAACATCTGGCGCCCATAGAGGCGCAGGGTCACCCCTTCGAGCGACAGGAAGGGTTCCGCGGCGCCGCGTTGTGGCCTGTGCCGAGCCGGGTCCGTCACCTGCGTCTCTGTGCCACGATCAGGATGCACTGATTGGCGAACGATGCCACTACGCGTCAGGGCAGCTCGACAAAGCGGACGCACACGGGCACGGGCACGTCGACGGCGATGCCCGTCGGAGCGAGCGCGCCCGTCTCGCCGTCGATGCGCAGGACGACGATCGAGTCCGACTTTTCGTTTGCCGCGAGCAAGAAGCGACCGTGCGGGTCGATCGCAAAGTTGCGCGGCCAGCGGCCCTGCGTCGACGTGTACCCGAGCGGGGTGAGCCTGCCATCCTCCGGATCGATGGCAAAGACGGCAATGCTGTCGTGTCCGCGGTTGGAGCCGTAGAGGAACCGCCCACAAGGGGATACGTGCACGTCTGCGCACCAGTTCTCTCCGTCGAAGCCGGCGGGCACGGTCGGCAGGGTCTGCAGGGGGCGCATGGATCCGCGCGCCTCGACAAACGCGCACGCGATGATGGTCGAGTCCAGCTCGTTGATCACGTAGGCATAGGGCAGCTCTATATGGAAGGCGAGGTGGCGTGGTCCAGCGCCGGGGTGGATCTGCATCCACGGTTCGTCGTGCGGGACGAGTCTGCCCGCCGGATCGAGGCGATAGACCATGACCCTGTCCAGGCCTAGGTCCGCGACATACGCGTAGCGACCGGCGCGGTCGGGCGTGATCGAGTGCGCGTGCGCCCGTTCCTGACGCCGCGGGTTGGGCCCAGAACCGTGGTGTTGAACGACGTCAGTAGCCGGGCCCAGGCTCCCATCCTCCTGGATGGGCAGCACGGCGACGCTGCCGCCGGTATAGTTGGCGACCAGCACGTACTGCTCCGACGGGTCCACGCTGACGTGGCAGGGCGCAGCGCCATGTGAGAGTTGGTGGTTGAGCAGCGTCAGCTCGCCGGTTGCGTGCTCAATGTGGAATGCAGAGACGCCGCCGCCTGGCTTTCCGAGAAAGGTCCCGACCTCATCCGTGGCATAGAGGGTCCGCTTTGAGGGAGCGACCTCTAGGAACGACGGATTCTCGACGCCTCCCGCGGTGCCGAGAAGCGCCATGTCTCCCGAGGTCGAGTCGAACGCGTACAGGTAGATGCCCTCCGAACCCCGACGGGTGTATGTCCCAACGTAGACGAGCGTCTTGGCCATGTGGGTCCCTCCGATCCGGTCTGTGTGCGTGGCGCGACGGGTACGCCGATGAGGCGATTGTAGCACGGAAGCGCGGCAGGCGCAAAGACCCAACGGCGGACGTTTGCCCGCCAACTGGACCGGTAGTATAATGGGCAACCTAGCGATCTGCCCTGCACCGTTGATGCAGATCATGCCATCCTCTGCCGGCGCCCAGCGGCGCCCTCGTCGGGCAGCCAGAATGCCATTGTGCCTACGGTAAGGGGGGACCTCGCGTCGCGCGCTACCAGTTGTCCGTTGCCGGGCGGTGTCTTGGCGCTTTGCGCTGCGGAAGGTGCAACCTGGGGGCTGATCTGCTGTGCGGGGAGGCAGGGCCGACGGCGATCTCCACAGACGACACTGCCGTCGGAATTGGTACTAGCCAAAACAGAACATTTGTGCTATACTATATGGGGGCCGAGTCAGCGTGCGCCAGCGCGCGTGGCGACCTGGTCGGCAGGGAGCGCCAGGCGGTGGAGGGGCAGGGTCGAGATCCCTCGGGCGAAGGCAGGAAGGGAAAGCGGTCATGAGCGAGCGTCAATACGGCACAGAGGAGATCCAGGTCCTGGAGGGGCTGGAGGCGATTCGCCGAAGGCCCGGCATGTACGTCGGCGGGACGGGAGTGCAGGCTCTACACCACCTCGTGTACGAAGTGGTGGACAATGCCGTGGACGAAGCCCTCGCTGGCGCATGCAGCGAGATCACGGTCACGCTGTTCAAGGACGGCAGCGTTGAGGTAATCGACAACGGCTCCGGGATCCCGCCCTGGTGGAAGCCCGACCAGGACAAGGCGACGCTCGAGCTGGTCTACACCGTGCTGCACAGCGGGGGCAAGTTCGGTGGGCAGGCCTACAAGGCATCGGGCGGACTGCACGGCGTCGGCGTCAAGGGGACGAACGCGCTTTCGAAGCGCCTGATCGTCGAAGTGCGGCGCCACGGGCTGCGCTTCCGGCAGGAACACAGCAAGGGGATCGCACAGACTCCGGTCGAGGTGCTGGATCCCCAAGAGGACAAGGTGCTGTGTGAGATCGGCAGCGAGCACCTGGGTTACACGCGCCTGCCGGAGGAGGTGCGTCAGCGCGCCGACCGGGCGCTCGGCACGGGTACCACGGTCCGCTTTTGGCCCGACGACGAGATCCTGGAGGAAACGCGGTTCGACCGCCAGACCCTGTCCGGTCGTTTTCGCATGACGTCTTTCCTGGTCCCGGCGACGATCACGCTCGTCGACCGGCGCGGCAAGAAGGTCGAACGGCGCCGGTTCGTGGGCAAGCACCGGTCGTACACGGGCCTCATGGGCCTAGTCTCCTACCTTAACGAAGAACGCGAAGCGATTACGCACAACGCAAGTCCTGTCCTGCTGGAGGGTGAGTTCGACCTGGTGGTGAAAAAGAACACGCCGCCCGAGAAGGTCAAGGTCATGGCGGCGTTCCAGTACACGGACGATCCAAGCGGCGAGGAGGCCAGTTTCGCCAACACGATCCTGACCCGGCTGGGCGGAACGCACGTCTCGGGTGCGCGGCAGGCATTCACGGCGGCGCTCAACCAGTGGGGGCAAAAGCGGCGCAAACTCAAGAACGAGCGGATCGAGGGCGCGGACGCTGGCTTTGGGCTGACGCTGGTGATCTCGGTGATGGTGCCCGAACCGCAGTTCACGAGCCAGACGAAGGACGAGCTCGCCTCGCCGATCCGGCCCGGCGTGTACTCGGTGCTCTATAACGAGCTGATGCGGGTCTTTGACAAGAAACCCAAGCTGGGCGACGCGATCGTCGATCTCTGCTCCACGGCGGCGTCAGAACGGCGTGCGACGGCGCAGGCGCGCAAGCTCGTCGCGCGACGCTCGGCGATGATGGAGATCGACGTCCTGCCGGGCAAGCTGGCGGACGTGCGCAACAAAGACCCGCGGTTCACGGGTCTGTACCTGGTCGAGGGGGACAGCGCAGGCGGATCGGCCAAGCAGGGACGGAGTCGAGACCTGCACGCGATCCTGCCGCTGCGGGGCAAGATCCTGAACACGGAGCGCGCGCGCATCACGCGCGTGCTGAGCAACAATGAGGTGAAGGCGATCATTGCCGCGATTGGGGCGGGCCTTGGGTCCGACTTTGCGCTCGCCGAGATGCGGTATCATCGGGTCGTGATCTTTGTCGACGCGGACGTGGACGGCGGACACATCTCGTCGCTGCTCCTGACCTTCTTTTACCGGCACATGCGCCCGCTGGTCGAGGCGGGACGGCTCTACCTCGCACGCGCGCCGCTCTACAAGCTCGCCAAGGGCAACGACGTGCACTATGTCTTGAACGATGCAGAGCGCGATGCGGTGCTCCGCGAGTGGGGGAGCACGGGCGGCGTGCGCGTGTCGCGGTTCAAGGGCCTGGGTGAGATGAGCGCCGACGAAATGGCCAAGACGGTGCTCTCGCCCGGCTTGGAGGACGGCGAGGATGGGGAGCTGCATCCCAGCATCCTCAATCCGTATCACGTCCAGGTGACGGTCGAGGACGCGCACCGGGCGCACATGTTGATGTCCCGGCTGATGGGGAGCGCAGTGGAGCCACGTCGCAAGTGGATCCTGGACACCTGGGAGACGCTGGACGTGATGAACGGGAACGGAGATCACGCATGAGCGCAAAGAGAGCGACCAGCACGAGGCGGCGCAGATCGGAGACGGCGCCGGATCTCGTGGCGACGCGCGACTCGCGCCGGACGATCGAGCTGGCGGAGGAGCTGGGGTACGCCTATCGCGAGTACGCGCACTATACGCTGCTCGACCGGGCGATCGCCGATGTGCGCGACGGCTTCAAGCCCGTGCACCGGCGGATCGTGTATGCGATGGGCGACATGGGGCTGCGCGCGACGGCGCAACACCGCAAGAGCGCGCGTGTCGTCGGCGAGGTCTTGGGCAAGTACCACCCACACGGCGATCAGTCGGTGTACGACTCGCTGGCGCGTATGGCGCAGGATTTCTCGCTGCGCGAGGTGCTGATCGACGGACAGGGCAACTTTGGCTCGATCGATGGCGACTCGCCGGCGGCGATGCGGTACACCGAGGTCCGCTTGGCCCCGTTGGGCGAAGAGATCCTGCGCGACATCGACATGGATACCGTGGACTGGCAGGACAACTTTGACAACTCGCTCAAGGAGCCAGCTGTGCTTCCTGCGCGGTTTCCGAATGCCCTGGTGAACGGGTCATCCGGGATCGCCGTCGGCTTTGCCGCCAACCTGGCGCCGCACAACCTGGGAGAGGTGTGCGACGCAGTCAAGCTGATGTGCGATCGCTGGAGCAAGCGCGACAAGCTCAGCGTGGACGATCTCATGCAAGTCATCCCGGGGCCCGACTTTCCGACGGGGGGACTCGCGTTCCGGTACCGGTTGGACCGCGAGGGGAGCGAGGAGGTGCGCAGCGACGCGATCCGCACTGCCTACGAGACTGGAAGCGCCGGCATCGTCTGCCAAGCGCGGATGGCGGTCGAGCGCCAGGAGGCGTCGCGAAGCGGCGAGCAGATCGTGATCACCGAGATTCCCTACGGGCAGCAAAAGTCGACGATCATCCAGCGCGTGGCGACCGAGGCGCGCAACGGGCGGGTGAGTGGGGTGACAGACATCGTCGATGAAAGCGACCGCGAGGGAATGCGGATCGTGGTCCAGGTCTCGCGCCAGGCCGATCCGAACGACGTGTTGGAGATGCTCGTCCGGCGCTCGACGCTGCGCACGACCTTTGGCGTGAACAACCTGTTGCTGGTGCCGCGGCAGACCGACGACGGGCGGATCACGGTGCCACGCGTGCTGTCGCTGAAAGAGATGCTGGAGTGCTTTGTCGGGCACCGGCTGGAGGTGATCCGGCGGCGCAGTCAGTACGAGCTCGATCGGCGGCGGGCGCGCCTGCACATCGTGCAAGGCCTGTTGATCGCACTCGACAACATCGACGAGGTGATCGACACGATCCGCCGGAGCCGTACCGCGGACACCGCGCGCAACAACCTGATGCGCAAGTTCAAGCTGACCGAGATCCAGGCTACGGCGATCCTGGATATGCAGCTGCGCCGCCTGGCAGCGATGGAGCGGGCCAAGCTCAAGGACGAGGAGAAAGAGCTGATGGCTCGGATCGAGTACCTGGAGGCGCTGCTCGCGTCGGAGACCAAGCAGTTGGGCGTGATCAAGGACGAGACGGACGAGATCAAGGGCCGGTATGCGACCCCGCGCCGGACGAAGATCGTCGATGCAGCGCCGGGAGAGGGAGAGGCGCCGGTGACGGCAGCCGCCCTGGCGGTCCCGGATGCGCCCCAGGCAGTGGTCCTGACGACAAAGGGCGTGCTGCGCAGCGATGCGTCGGCCTACAGCTATCGGGTCAAAGACGGCGTCACCAGCAGGGCGGTCGAAGCGCACTGCCAGGTGTTCCAGGCCGAACCGACAGACAGGGTGTTCCTGATCTCGACAGCAGGCACGGTGTGGGTCGCGCCGGTCGGCGCAGTGCCGGCGCAGGCCTCGTTTGCGGACCTGGGATTCAAAGAAGAGGACGCGGTGCTGTACGGGGGACGGGTGACGACGGATGGCTACCTGGTCCTGGGTACGGTGCAGGGCCGCGTCAAGCGCACCGAGCTGTCGGTGGTGGCAGGCATGCCCGATGGGGAATGGAGCGAGATCATCGGTCTGGAGGAGGGCGACAAGGTCCTGTTCGCGGGCACGTGTGGTGAGGGGGGACAGGTCGTGATGGCGACCGGCGCGCGCGTGCTGCGGGTCGAGGCTGACACGATCAGCAGCCAGCAGACGCCGAGCGCTCGAGGCGTGATCGGGATCAAGCTGGGCAAGGACGACCGGTTGCTCGGTGGGACGGTCCTCCAGGACAGCAAGGGCGCCATGGCCTACATTGTCACCGAGAAGGGGTTCGTGAAACGCGTGCCGATCGACGAGTTCGCGGTCAAAGGACGGGGTACGATGGGCGTGTTGGGGTTGAACCAGACCTCAGCCACCGGGCCGATCGCGGCGGTCGGCGTGGGCAAGGCGACGAAATCGACGGTGGTCGACGTGCTCGCCCGCGATGGCAAGCGGCAGCGGATGTCGCTGCGCAGCATCCCGCTGGAGAACCGCCCGAACCGCGGGAGAAAGGGGGTCAAGCTGGCTGGCGTCTACTGCGTGATCGTGTGGGACGAGTAGGGCGCAAGGCGGGAGCGGGCAGATCGCGCCTGCGATGCCTAGTCAGCCAAGAGCACCCCCCTGCCGCCTGGGCGGCAGGGGGGTGCTCGCGTTGGGTGCCGACCCGTCCCTACAGCGTGTGGGCTAGAACTCTCGTGGGCGGCGCCGGTGAAAGCCCTGCACGTCGTCGGACTTGCGGAGCTTGCGCAGACCGTTCACCGCCAGACTGCGGAACGCAAAGTAGAGGGCGATCGCGACTGCGGCGAGGACAGTCAGCTGGGCGCCACGACACGAGGCATTGCGAATGCTCCCCGCCTCGATCGGCAGCTGGAAACGCGTCTCCTCGGGGGTTGGAGTGGGATTGTCGACCGCCGAGTAGGTGGGTGTGGCGCGCGGTGTGGCTGTGGGCGGCTGCTCCACCAGGACGGTTGCGGTCGCTTCGGGGGTGGGCAGCGGGGTTGGGGTATCCGCCGTAGTAGGGAGCGGCACAGCGGTGAACGTCGGCGTGGGCTGCGTGTTGACCACCCGGATCTTGGTCGAGAAGCAGAGGTCAAAGTTGCCGTCGCTGCGATGGACCTCCAGCAGCAACTGGTACGTGCCATCCCGTAGTGCGCGCGTGTCCCACACCGCCAGCTGTCCGTTGTTCACCGACGACTCGCTGTTAGAAAAAAACGTCCACTCGCCGGTCGGGTTCGGTTCGGGCGCGTAGCCAACTTGATACCACGTGAAATCGGGGTGGGTGGCAGAGCCCTGAACGGCGACCTGCCCTCGCACCTGGCTGCCGGTCGCCGGCGCCACGATTAGGCACTGGCTCTGTACCTGTTGGGCGGCAGGGGCGGCGTAGGCGGTGCCGGAAGTCACCGCCAGGGCTGCGACAAGGAATACGATGAAAGCCGTTCTCTTCACGTTGGACTCCTCGGTTCAGAGTGGGTACCCAGGGGACAGAGGCCCCATAGTGACCACGAGTGACCCATTGTACCCGTATTCGAGGATTTCCGCAAACGGGAGACGGGCCGGATGAGTGAACATAAAAAAGATTAAAGTAGACTGCCAGACCTTGACGCTGCTCAGCTCCTGTGTTATAATGAATGCGCTTCCAGAGCGACTGCCGGTCAGAAGATCCGACTGCAAGGCCAGTCGTGAAATCCTTTCTTGGATAGCCGGCAATGCGTATTGACGTAAGTGGATTGCTCTTTGAGGGGGTAGGCGCTCAAGTTGACTATGGGGTCGACTTGGGTTTCTGTCAGCTGTCGGACGACACAAGCGTCTTGTCCCTGAGGGGAACGCTCCATCTGTGGCGCACCACTGAAGGTATCTGGGTACGAGGTAGTCTCGCAGCCGAGGTCGACCTGCAGTGTGTGCGCTGTTTGGCATCTGTCATCCACGTGATCGAGATGGAGCTGGATGAGCGATTCCGTTTTCCCCCGATCCCGGCAAGCGAGGCCGATCAGGTCTACCCGATCGAGGCGGATCATCACATCGACTTGGCGCCTGCTCTGCGCGAGCTGGTGATCGTGTCGACGCCGATGCATGTGCTGTGCCGTGAGGACTGCGCCGGACTGTGTCCGATGTGTGGCAAGGATCTGAACGAAGGGCCATGTGACTGCGAGGTGGATGACGTCGATCCACGGCTCGCGGCATTGAAGGCGCTATTGACGTAGCCTGTGGAGTGGTGGCATAGATGACAGACTATATGGAGCAGCAAGACGATGTAGTAGAGGCCTTGATAGAGAAGGCAGAGCTACAAGGGTACTTGACGATGGACGAAGTACTCGAGACCTTTCCCGATCCTGAGGAAAGGCTCGACCAGGTGGAGGAAGTGTTTCTGCGACTCAACGAGGCAGGGATTGAGGTGTACGACGACAAAGGGGATACCGACGAGGAGGGTCTCGAGCGTGACATGTTTGACTCGGACAAGGTAGAGCACTCGGACGACGAGCCGATCGAGCAGGACATGTTCGACCTCAGTGGGATCTCGAGCGATGATACGGTTGGTCTGTACCTCAAGGAAATGGCGCGTGTACCCCTGTTGTCCCTCGAAGAGGAAGTGCAGCTCGCGATGAAGCTGTGCGATGCGACCGACGCCAAGCGCGAGCTGCGCCAGAATGGGCACGACCCCGAGAAGCGTACGCAGCTCGAGGAGGTGATCGAGGAGGGGCGCCTGGCGCGCGAACACCTGATCAAGGCCAATACGCGCCTGGTGGTCAGCATCGCCAAGAAGTACATGGGACGTGGGGTACCCTTTCTGGACCTGATCCAGGAGGGGAACCTGGGCTTGATGAAGGCGGTCGAAAAGTTCGACTATACGCGGGGCTATCGTTTCAGCACGTACGCCACGTGGTGGATCCGGCAGACGATCACGCGCGCCATCGCGGACCAGGGGCGCACGATCCGCGTGCCGGTGCACATGAGCGACCGGATCCGGCGCCTGTACAAGACGGCGCGCCAGCTGGAACAGGAGCACGGGCGGAAGCCGACTCCTGAAGAGATCGCCGCCGAGATGGAGCTAGAGCCGCGCAAGGTGCGCTGGATGCTCAAAGTCTCGTGGCGCCCGCTGTCGCTGGAACGCCCGGTCGGCGAAGAGGAGGACAGTGAGCTCGGGTCGTTTATCGAGGACGATACTACGCCTACGCCGACGCAGAGTGCGTATCAGAACCTGCTGCGCGAAAAGGTGGAAGAGGTGTTGAGCACACTGACGCCCCGCGAGGCGCGGATCCTGCGCCTGCGGTTCGGTCTCCAGAACGGGCGTAGCTATACCCTGGAGGAGGTCGGGCAGAAGTTTGGCCTGACCCGCGAGCGCATCCGACAGATCGAAGGCAAGGCGCTGCGCAGGTTGCGTCACCCACGGCGTAGCCGGCAGTTGCGTGACTATATGACCTAGGTATTGGCCCAAGGCAGCAAACGCCCTCCTCGTGCGCGAGGGGGGCGTTTTGCTTTGTTTCACAGCCGCAGCAGGCTGAGCGCAGCTTCGCTGCGAGAGATTGGCTGTTGACACCCGTCTGCTTTTGGTGTAATATGCAAGTGATCCTTTATGCAATCACGGCGGACGCGCAGAGCGCCGTGCACCACCGAGGGCGCAGGCAGAGGGTGAGGCTGGCATGGAGCAGTCACACGGCGGCAGGGAGGCTCGTGTGGGCGACGCCGAGTTGCGCGCGCTGCGCAACTATTTGCGCGCGTTGGGCGATATGGTGCGCCTGCAGTTGCTGCACCTGCTATGCGTAGAGGGCGAGATGAACGTGACCGACCTCGCTCACGCCCTACGGATCAGCCAACCGTTGGTCTCCTGGCACCTCGGGGTGCTGCGACGGGCGCGGTTGGTGTCGATCCGGAGGAAGGGACGCCAGGTGCTGTACTCGCCAGACCGGTCCACGTTGCGGGGGTACCGTGCACGCCTGGATGCCTGGCTGGGCGACCGGGAGTGCGATGCAGGGCACGAGGAGGACGGGGATGATTGAGGAAGCGGACGGTTCGGCGGGGCAGCTGCCGAGCCCGGTGCGCAGGTCGCTGACCGACCTAGCCCACGATCTGATGCCTGCCTTGTTCACGCCGCTGGCGGCGCTGCTGCACCGGCTTGGGGTGACGCCAAATGCGGTGACGATCGTGGGCTGTGCGATGAGCGTTGCCAGTGGGACGCTGATCGCCTTGGGACGATGGCCTGTGGCGATCGCGGTTGCCGCGCTGGGTGGCTTAGCGGACGGGATCGATGGGCTCTTGGCCCGCCAGTGGGAACAGAGCACGCCTTTTGGCGCCTTTCTCGATTCGGTGTTGGACCGCTGGTCGGACAGCGCCTACTTTATCGGTCTGCTGATCTATCACGTGCGTGTGGGGATGGACGTTCCAGCCATCCTGGCGGGCGTGGCGCTGTCGTCGTCTCTTTTGGTGAGCTATACGAGGGCGCGCGCGGAGGGTGTGGGCGCGCGGTGTAACCGCGGGCTGTTCACACGGCTGGAGCGTCTGGGCGTGCTGGTGGCAGGGCTGGTCTTTGACCAGATGACGATCGCCTTGTGGGTGATCGCGGTGCTCTCGACGTTCACGGCGCTGCAGCGGATCCACTCTACCTGGCGGAGCATTGCCGTATCTCACGAGAAGCGGAGAGGAGAGGTATGAACCCGATAGCCTTCCGGATCGGACCGATCGCTGTACACTGGTACGGGATCTTGATCGTCGCCGGGATCCTGGCGGCGACCTACTTGTCGACCTACCTGGCGCGCCTGCGGGGCAGGAATCCCGAGTTTGTGTGGGATGCGCTGTTGTGGTGCGTGGTCCTGGGGATCGTGGGCGCGCGTCTCTATCACGTGCTGACCGTGACCCCCAGCATGGGCGTGGGCAGGTGGTACTATTTCGAGCACCCAGAAAAGATCATCGCCCTGTGGGAGGGGGGCCTCGGCATCTATGGCGCTGTGGCTGGCGGAGCGCTGGGCCTCTTTATCGCAGCGCGGCGTGCCAAGGAACCGATGCTGGTCTGGACGGATATCATCACCCCGGGCCTGATCTTGGCCCAGGCAATCGGGCGCTGGGGCAACTTTGTGAACCAGGAGCTGTACGGTCGGCCCACAGACCTGCCATGGGGGATCTATATCGAGCCGAGGTTCCGCCTGGCAGGGTACGAGATGTACGAGCGCTTTCACCCGACCTTCTTTTACGAGTCGATGTGGAACGTGGCGGTCTGCTTGGCTCTGGTGTACCTCACCTGGCGATACCGGGAGCGGCTGATCACCGGCCTGACAACCGGGATCTATTTCATCTCCTACTCGCTGATCCGGTTCCTGCTCGAGTTCATCCGCCTTGACAGCCCGATGCTGGGTCCGCTGGCGATCGCTCAGTACGTGGCGCTGGGGGTGATCGTGGTGTTCGCGGGATTCCTGGTGTGGCGCGTCAAGGTGCATCGTGCGCGCCAGGGGGACGCGGATGCGGCACCGGTCGAACAGAGCGCTGAGGTCGAGGTGGGCGAACCGTCAGGATGACGGCGGTCCGCCGGCGTCCAAGTGGACGAGCCATGGCCCGTGAGAAACGGGTACCGAGGTCGGCGTCGGGGTGGGGATCTCGGCGGGCGGCCCCGGTGTCGCTGTGACCATGAGCCGCAGATCGATCTGCGCGCTCAACCAGGGCAGTATCAATGCGGCGGCGAGGATCGTCAGTGCGAGGACGATGATCGTAACGAGGACTCGCTGAGCTGGCGTGAGTGTCTCCATTCCTCTTCCTGTTGCCCCCGTGCGCGAGAACTGCTATAATGAAGGTAGGGAGAGCGGACCCATGTGCATCGCTGGCTGCCGCACGGGGTATCGCTCCGTTTTTTGAGTATAGCATATCTGGAGATGCTTGCCAAGCGCTCGGGCTGGGCGGCGTTGTCCAGCGAGATCGCAGCCGGACGAGGCTGAGTGTCGTAGGTAGACGTGTGTGATGATCCGTACGGAAGGGCTCACCAAGTGCTTCGATGACTTTGTCGCCGTGAACGGGATCGACCTGCATGTCCAGGCAGGCGAGATCCTGGCGCTCTTGGGACCGAACGGGGCGGGCAAGACGACCACGGTGCGCATGCTGGCGTCGATCCTGCAGCCGACGCGGGGCAGGGCGTGGATCGCCGGACACGATACGGTCGCAGAGCCCGTCCAGGTACGCCGGATCGTCGGCGTCTTGACGGAGGCGCCCGGCTTGTACGGACGGATGCGGGCGAGGGCCTACCTGCGCTTCTTTGGCCAATTGCAGGGCCTGGATCGGGCGGCGTGCGACCGGCGCAGCGAGCAGTTGATGTCCCAGTTCGGCATGGACGATGCCTGGGACCTGCGACTGGGCGAGTACTCGAAGGGGATGCGGCAAAAACTCGCCCTGATCCGGTCCATGCTGCACGACCCGGGGGTGCTGCTGCTGGACGAGCCGACGTCGGCAATGGACCCGCACAGCGCCAAGATCGTCCGCGACAGCATTCTGTCGCTGCAGCGTGCAGACCGGTCGATCGTGATCTGCACCCACAACCTCGCGGAAGCGGAGCTGATCGCCGACCGGATCGCGATCCTCCGGCGCGGCGAGATCGTGATCGAGGGCACAGCGGCGGAACTCAAGCGTGCGCTGCTCGGGGCGCCGACGATGGAGCTGCGCCTGGCGGGGTCGGTGAACGGGACGATAGAGCTGATCCGCGACGTCGTGCGCGTGGCGTCGCAGGGCGAGAACTGGATCCGCTACCAGACGGCGCGCCTGGACGAGACGAATCCGCTGGTCCTGGAACGGCTGACGCGTGCCGGGCACCGGGTGGTGACGCTGAGCGAGGTGCCCGTCAGTCTGGAGGATGTCTACCTGCGGGTCGTGGAAGAGAGGTCGAGCGTGGAAGAAGCGGGGACCGCGACATGAGCCTAGCAGTGGCCCGCGTGCAGATGGGGTGGGCGTCCTTTCGGCGCGCCTGGGTCGTCACGCAGCGCGAGGTGCGGGATACGATGCGCGACTGGCGCCTGGTGATCCCGATCGGGCTGTTGACGCTGGTGTTCCCTGCCTTGATGCAGTTCACGGCGAACGTCGTCCAGCGCTGGGTGCTGCAGTATGGCGGCGCGATCGTGGGCGAGCGGATCATCCCTTTCCTGCTCATGATCGTCGGCTTTTTCCCGATCTCGTTCTCGCTGGTGATCGCGCTGGAGACCTTTGTCGGCGAGAAGGAGCGGCATAGCTTGGAGCCGCTTCTGGCAACGCCGCTGACCAACACCGAGCTGTACTGGGGCAAGACCATGGCGGCGATGATCCCGCCACTGATCTCGGCATACCTCGGCCTGGCAGTGTACCTGACGGGGCTGTTGATCTCGCTGGGCTGGACACCCTCACTCGAGCTGCTGAGCCTGATCGTGTTGCTGACGACGGCAGAGTCGCTGGTCATGGTCTCTGGCGCAGTGGTGATCTCGAGCCAGACGACCAGCGTGCGCGCCGCCAACATCCTCGCCAGCTTTGTGATCATCCCCATGGCGCTCCTCGTGCAGGCGGAGAGCCTGATCATGTTCTATGCCGATTTCCCGCCCCTGTGGTGGATCCTGGCGGCGCTGATTGCGGCGGACGCACTGCTGGTGCGGATGGGGATCCGGCTCTTCAACCGGGAGGAGCTCCTGGGGCGCGAGATCGACGTACTGAACGTCCGCAAGATGTGGCGCACCTTCCTCCGCTTCCTGGTGCGCGCACCAGAGGACGCGTCCGTCGCGACGCCCGCGTGGGGGCGCTTTTCCGTGCGGCGCGTGTACGCACATGACCTGCCCGTGATCCTGCGCGCCAGTGTCAAGCCTATCGCCGCCGTGAGCCTCGCCCTGGCGGGAGCCTATCTCGTGGGTTGGGCCTACGCGCAGCGCTACCCGGCGCCGGCGGGGCTGGTCTCGCTCGATATCCCGGAAGACGCCTTCCAAGAGATCCCGGACATCGGGTTCCTGCCCAGCTTTAACGTGGGCAGCATCCTGTTGCACAACCTGCGCGCGCTGACGCTCGCAGCGGTGGCGGGCGTGTTTTCCTTTGGGAGCCTGGCGATCGTGCTGCTCATGGTGCCGCTGGCGATCATCGGCTTCCTGGCAGGCCAGGCGCCGATGCTGGGGGGAAGCGCACTCTTGCTCGTGGGGACCTTTATCTTGCCGCACGGGGTGGTCGAGATGCCTGCGGCGATCGTGGCGACGGCGATGGCGCTACGCCTGGGCGCCGTGGTGGTTGCTCCACCCGCCGGGATGACCGTGTCCCAGGGTCTGCTCTACGCCGCGGCGGAACTGATCAAGGTCATGGTCTTCTTGGTCGTGCCCCTGCTCGCCGTCGCCGCGGCACTGGAAGTGTGGATCACGCCCTGGGTGATCGGCCTGTTCTGGTAGGGGCGCTGAGGAGCGCGCGGTTCGGGCCCTTCCGGGCAGGCGCCCGCTAGCGCGTGCGCGCTAGTCGTCCTCTCGATCGCGCTCTCGCTCGCGCATCGCGCGCTCTGCGCGCCGCTGATCCTCGCGCTCTGCAATTGCCGCTCTCTTGTCGTACTCGCGCTTGCCGCGCGCCACGGCGAGCTCGACCTTGGCCCGGTTGTCGCGCAGGTACATGCGCAGCGGGACCAGCGTGTACCCCTTTTCCTGGACGCGCCGTTCCAGGCGTGCGATCTCGCGCTTGTGCAGCAGGAGCTTGCGCTTGCGGCGCGGCTCGTGCCCGAATCGGCTCGCAGGGTCGTAGGGCGCGACGTGCGTGTTGTACATCCAGACCTCGCCGTCCTCGATCGCGGCATAGCCATCGCGCAGGTTGACCCTCCCGGCGCGGATGGACTTGATCTCGGAACCGATCAAGACAATCCCCGCTTCGAACGTGTCCTCGATCGCATAGTCGTGGTATGCCTTGCGGTTCGTCGAGACGACCTTGATCCCGGATGGCTCTCGCTTGGCCATGCCTAGTCTCCCTCCGACAGGTACGCGATCGCGCGTTCCAGTTGGGGATCATGGCCCGATGCGATGTCCTCCTCGGTGAACGCCACCTCGATGTCAGGCTGTAGGCCCTCGCCGTGGATCGCGCGCCCAGCGGGCGTGAACCAGGCGGCGGTCGTAACGCGGAGCTGTGATCCATCGCTCAGGGTATTGACGAGCTGGACGGATCCTTTGCCCAGGGTGCGGGTGCCGATCAGTGTGCCGCGCTCGGTGTCCTGTA
This sequence comes from Anaerolineae bacterium, assembly GCA_016929775.1. Next base: position 56,232 of record JAFGIE010000243.1, on the reverse strand, counting down.
CCGCGCCGGCGACGATCTCGGACGCACTAGCCGACCCGCCATCCACCAGGACGACGAGCGGGATGTCGAGGGCTAGCCCGCCCGCCACGGGGGCGTACGTGCGCTGTGTGTCGTCGCGGAAGCGCTCGATCAGGATCGGGTCGTGATCGACGAACTGGCTGGCGACCTCGATCGCCGCGGAGAGGTAGCCGCCCGGATTGCCGCGCAGATCGAGGATCAGGCCCTGCGTTTCGCCGTCGAGCAGCTCGGCGAGCGCCGCGGCGACCTCGTCTGTGGCAGTTTGCCCGAACCGGTTCAGGCGCAGGTAGGCGATGCCGCCCTCGAGGCGCTCGGTCTCGACGACCGGCTGCTCGATGCGCGCGCGCGTGACCCGGACCTCAAAGGGCTCCTCGATGCCCGCGCGCTGCACCAGCAGGCGGACTACTGTTCCCGCGGGCCCGCGGATCAGCGATACCGCCTCGTAGAGGTTCATGCCCTCGATGTCCGTGCCGTCGACCTGGAGGACGACGTCCCCGGCGCGCAGTCCGGCTCTGATGGCAGGGTGGTCGGGCAGCGGCTGGACGATCTCGAGCTTGCCGTCGGCGCGGAGGCGCACTGTGGCGCCTATGCCCTCAAAGCTGCCGTCGAGGTCACTGCTGACTACCTCTGCGCGCACAGGGTCCAGGAAGGCAGTGTACGGGTCTCCGGTGGTGGCGATGACGCCCTGGATGGCGGCATAGGGCAGCTCTGACTCGTCGGGCAGCTCACCGAAGAACTGGTCCTGGAGGACCTGCCACGCCTCCCAAAAGATGTCGAACGTATCCCCACGCTCTACCTGCCGAGTGGGCGAGGGGAGAGGGGTGGGCGCTGGAGGCGGGGTCGGCGTGGACAGCGCCGCGGTGGGCGTTGGGGGCTCGGCGGTCGGTGACGGCGCAACAGCCGTGGGCGGCGCCAGCGTGGGCGCCGCCAGCGTGGGCGCCGGCGTCGCCGTAGCGGGCCTGTCTGCGACCGCAGCGGTTGACTGCGCCACATAGAGCCCTGTGCCTATGCCCAGGGCGTAAAAGAGCGTCGCGCCTGCGACGAGCAGTAGCACGGCAAGCGCAATGCGTAGCGGCTTTCTTGCGTTCATAGGGTATCGCTTTCTTGCAGACGCTCGATCGCGCGGTCAAGCTGGGGATCGCGCTGTTCCTGGCGATCCTGGTCGGTGATCTCGACCACGACATCGGGCGTGAGTCCTACGCCGTCGATCTCTTGCCGGTTCGGGGTCAGCCACCGTGCATTGGTGACATGGACCGATGACCCATCGCTAAGGTCAAAGATCAGCTGTACGGAGGCCTTGCCAAAGGTCTTGGTGCCGATCAGCTCACCGCGTCCATAGTCTTGGATCGCACCGGCGACGATCTCGGACGCGCTGGCAGTGCCGCTGTTCACGAGGACAACGATCGGCTCGTCGTGGAGCAAGCCGCCTCTGCCGACGGGATAGCTCTTTTCGTCCCCGTCGCTGCTCCGTTCATAGAGGACCACGCCCTCTTTGAGGAACTGGGTGGCGACGTCGACAGCGGCAGGCAGGAGCCCGCCGCCATTGTTTCGCAGGTCGATGACATACTGCACGGCGCCCTGCTCGCGCAGGTCGAGGATCGCGTCGCGCAGCTCCTCGGACGTGCGCTCGCCAAAGATGCTGATCGCAATGTAGCCGATCGTGGGCGTCTTGAGCTCGTAGGTCACTGACGGCGTGACGATCTCGGCACGCGTGACTGCGATCGTCAGCTCTTCCGCGATGCCTTCCCGGCGCACGGTCAGCCGCACGATCTTGCCCTCTTGTCCGCGGACCATGGCCAATACGTCGTCGAAGGGCAGGTCAGGGGTGACCGGCACGCCGTCGACGGCGACCAACTCGTCGCCGGTCTGGATGCCCGCCAGGTCGGCGGGTTGTCCCTCGATTGGCGTGAGCAGGATCCGACCGTCCGCTGCGCGCTCGACAAAGGCGCCAATGCCGCCAAAGCTGCCCCGCAGGTCTTCTTGCTCGCGGTCGCGCTCCTGCGGTTCGACAAAGTAGGTGTAGGGATCGTCGAGCGTTTCTAGGCTGCCACGGATAGCGCCGTACGTGCGGTCGGTCCTGTCGGGTGGGTCGCCGTAAAAGTGATCTTGGACGATCCGCCACGCTTCCCAAAAGACGGCGAACTCGGCGACCTGGTCGCTGGCGGGCGCATAGGCGGCGTGCGCCGTGTAACCGAGCGCGTACGCGCTCGCCACGACGAGCGCACTGAGGAGCGCAAAGAGGACGAACCGGGTGATGGCCTTGTAGTTCATCGCGCCTCTCGCCTACCTCTGGCCCTTGAGGAGGCGAAGGAGCTTGCGTGCGATCTTGCGCGGGCGTGCGTAGCGGCTCCAAAGCCGGCGCACGTCGCGCCGGAATTGGTTGATCGGCTTGCGACGCTGCGACTCTTCCAACGCCCAGGTGAGGAACGCATTGTCTTGCCCCACGATCTTGATCTCGGTGGGGTTACGACGGTACTGGTCGTGGCTGGTGATCAGGCTCAGCCCGTGCTCGATGCAATAGTCATACAGGTCGCTGCCCGGATGAGGGGTGTAGAAAGCGGGGCTGTAGTAGTCGGGGTTGATCTCTTTGAGCATCGAGATCGTCTCCATGACCTCATCCTTGGTCTCGGTGGGCAGGCCGAGCATATAGTTGGCCCAGATCTTGATCCCGTAGCGCCGGCAGACGCGCGCCGCCTCCAAGTTCACCGCACGCGTTGTCCCCTTGCGGATGAAGCGCAAGACGCGGTCGCTGCCGCTCTCAAAGCCGATAAAGTAGCCGGTGCAGCCCGCTTCAGCCATGAGCTTGACCATGTCCTCGTGTCGGACGATGATGTCCGCCCGGCTCTGGCAGAAGAAGGGCTGGTCAAAGCCGTGCTCCCGGTAGAGGCGGCAGAACTCGATGACCCACTCTCTGTCCTCAGTGAGCGTGTCGTCGTGGAACATGAGGCTCCGAAAGTGGTACTTGGCGCGCAGTATCTCCAGCTCGGCGATGACATTGCCTGGCGAGCGACGGCGCACCCGGCGCCCAAAGAGGATCCGCTCCGCAGGCTGACAGAAGCTGCAGTTGTAGCGGCAGCCGCGACCGGCAATGATCGTCACGAATGGGGGCGGCAACTCGGGCACAAAGGGGTCTTCGGGCGAGTCGCTTACATAGCCGGCTTTGCGCCACTCCTCCAAGAAGAGCTCGCGGTCAGGGAAGGGCAAGGCGTCCAGGTCGGGGCGCTCGCCGACGAGAACGCGCTCCGCAGGCGGCTCTCCCGCCTCGATCGCGTGGAGCAGCTTGGGGAACGTGATCTCGCCCTCGTTCGTGATGATATAGTCGATGTGTTCGGCTGTGAGCATCTCGTCGAGGACCAGGGTGGGATGCGGACCGCCGACGACCGTGATCGTGTGCGGGCTGACCTCTTTGACGATCGCCAGGGAGCGCATCGCGGGATTATAGTCGACGCTCATCATGGTGATCCCCACCACGTCGGGTTGGCGACGGGCGATCTCTTCGCGAAAATGGTCCCAGCTGCGCAGTGCGCGGAGGTCGATCAGGTCGATCGCAAAGCCCTTAGCCTTGGCAGCAGCGCTGATGTACGCCAAACCGTGGCTGATCCAGCCGGCTTCCATGCCCTTGCCGACGCTCTCAAATCCGTATCCAGCGATGCCTGGGTAGACAAGCGTTGTCTTCATCGATGTATGCCCACTCCGAACAAAACAACCCACCGGTGGCCCTCTGGTACCGTACAGCGGGGCCATCCCGAAGGGTTGTGGTTGTCATCGGGCCTTCCCGAAGACGGAACAGGGACGGAGGAACCGCCGTACTCCTGCTCGCCTTCGGGAAGGCAATAGGATGCACCCTGGCTGCTACTTGCTCGTCCGTCGCTGCCACCGGGTGGCCTTGAGACGTTTGCGGTGCTTGTGCCGAGCCATCTTGCGCTTGCGCCACTTTTTCGCGTTTGCCATGTGCTCACCTCCTTCCGTGTCTGGGTTCAGCGCCCATTGCCGACTAGGCCGACGCGGCTGTTGTCGCCCAGGGTCAGCTTGTAAGCGCGGGGCTTGAGGGGGGAACGCGTGATCTCGACGTTCCGGCCGATCAAGCTGTCTTCGATGCGCTGCTCGACATCGATGATCGAGCTGTGCTCCAGCACGATGCTGTGCTCGATCTCGGCGTCCTTGATCACGCAGTGATGGTAGATGCTCGTGAACGGGCCGACATAGGCGTTCACCAAGCGCGTGTCCTCGCCGATGATCGCGGGCCCGCGGATCACGCTGTTGATCACCTCGGCGCCGCCGGCGACCGTGACCTTGCCGATCAGGCGCGAGTCGCGGTCGACGTATCCCTCGATCTGCGGCTCGATTTCGTCGAGGACCAGGCGATTCGCCTCCAGCATGTCCTCCATCTTGCCGGTGTCGATCCACCACCCGTCGTGGACGTAGGGGTAGACCTTGTAGTCGTGCGCCACCAGCCACTGGATCGCGTCCGTGATCTCGAGCTCGCCGCGATGCGAGGGGCGGATGCCGTGTACCGCCTCAAAGACGGCGGGCGTGAACATGTAGATCCCGACGAGCGCGAGGTCGCTCCTGGGCTCCCGCGGCTTCTCGACGAGGTTCAGGATCCGACCGTCCTCGCTCAGCTCTGCCACGCCATACTGCCGTGGGTCCTCGACGTGCTTGAGCACGATCTGGCAGTCGTAGCCGCAGGTGTCAAAGCCGCGGATCAGGCTCGAGATGCCGCCCTGGATCACGTTGTCGCCCAGAAACATGACAAACCGGTCGTCGCCGAGAAAGTCCTGGGAGATCTTGACCGCATGAGCGAGGCCCAGCGGCTGATCCTGCGGGATGTAGGTGACGTTGGCGCCGAACTGCTTGCCGGTGCCCACAGCCTGACGGATCTCTGATGCTGTGTCGCCGACGACGATGCCAATCTCGGAAATGCCCGCCTCGACAATGGCTTCGATCACGCGAAAGAGGACCGGCTTGTTCGCCACCGGCACCAGCTGCTTGGCGCTGGTATAGGTGATCGGACGGAGGCGCGTCCCCTTGCCGCCACTGAGAATGAGTCCCTTCATCGCCCTGGCTCCTGCACGAGATCCGTCCTCTACTGGTAGTAGCTGGACACGCTGCTGTCCAGGCTCGCGTTGCTGAGCACTGCCCCGATCAGGCGGGCGCTGACCTTCTCCAGCAAGGCCTTTGCGCGCTGGACGTGGTCTTTTTGTGTGCCGCGCGCCCGGATCACGAGCAGTGTGCCGTCGACCTGCGAGGCGAGCAGCGCGGCGTCAGTGACCGCGAGCACAGGCGGCGCGCTCAGGATCACCAGGTCGGCTTGCGCGACCAGGGCATCGAGGATCTGCTTCATGCGCGCCGTGCCGAGCAGGACCGATGGGTTCTGGGGAAGGGCGCCACTCGCCAAGAGGCGCAGGCTCGCTACGCCCGTATCCTGCAACGGCAGGTCGTCCAGCCTGCGCTCGTCGCGCAGCAGGTCGCTCAGCCCGGCGTTGTTGTGGGCGCCGAACAGGGTGTGCAGCTGTGGCCTGCGGAGGTCGCCCTCTGCCAGGATCACGCGCCGACCACCTTCTGCCATGATCACCGCGAGATTGCCCAACGCCGGCAGCGTGTCGGGATGGTCGGTTGGCGATGTCACGAGCAACGAGCGCAGGGGGTGGTCGAGGCTGGTGAACTCGAGGTTGGTACGCAAGGTGCGATAGGCCTCGCTGATCGGCGAACGTGGCTCGGTGAGCGTGATCAGATCCGATTGTGCCATTGCTGCTCCTTTTACGCCACGGGCGCGTGCGCCGGGGCGCGGGATCTCGCCTAGCGTCGCCAACCAGACTCCGCTGGGATGGCGCCAAGCGCCGGGATGCCCAGGCGGTCCATATCTTCGGCGTTGTGGACGACGCCCGCCTGTAGCCATTCCAGCAAGGCGACGATCAGCACGCCGATCAGCGCGCCCAGGACACCCCCTGCCGCGACGTTGATCGTGGTCTTGGGGGAGTACACGCTGGCGAAACGCGCCTTGTCCCGGATCTCCACATCGATCCGGTCCCGCTTGTCCTGCAGCTGGTTCCAGGCATCGCGCTCCTCCTTGAACAAGGTCGCGATGGTGTTGACGATCTCGACTGCGACGTGCTCGCTCGGATCGCGCACGGTGATCGTGATCGTAAAGTCGGCGGCTTCATCCTTGACAAAGACGGTCTTGCCGTCGAGCAGGTCATCGGTGGTCGTATCGAGCTGGGCTTGATCGATGACGCGGCCCAAGAAACGATGGGTCGTGATGTCGCCCGCCAAGCTGCGCAAGAGCGTGCCCACGGTTTGGCCCAGGCCCCAGTCGGCGCGTGCCGGTCGTACGGTAAGGTTGACGCTCGCCTGGTAGATGGTGGTTTGCAGGCGGCTGAACCCGAACGCCGCAACCGCAGTCAGGATCGCGAGCAGGACGACGATCCAGGCCCGTCTGCGCACAATACGGATGTACCCTTGAAGCTCCATAAACGTGTGTTCTCCACTTGCTGGCGTGGGAACGGATCCGCAGGACAACGCGCTATTCTACCACAGTAAGGGGGAGCAAGCAAGTCTCTGGACCGAGGTCTGAGGAGCACCGGAAACGAGATGCCAGCGGTCGCGCTACGACGCCTGCCGGTCGGCGGCAGCGCCGGGCACGATCAACACGGGGCACGTCGCTGTCCCAAGCACCTCCTCGACCGGCGCGCGCGCCGCGGCGCCGGTTGCGCCGTCCTGCGCCGGCAGCACGAGCCAACGCACCCGGCGATCCTTGGCGAGTCTGTGGATCTCGCCCGGCGTGAGATCGGGGCAGAGGAAGAGCTGGGACAGCACTCCCACGCTGGCGAGCAGGTCGTGGAGCGGTGTCGTCTCTTCGGCATTGCGGGCGCAGAGGATGGCGTTGAGGTGCTGCGTCTGGCACTGTGCGGCGAGCCAGCGCACGGTGTCGTCAGGCGCGACCGCTCGATCCACGACGAACAGCACCTGGGGCGTCATCCCAACGTGCAGCACAGGGGGTGTGATCAGCACCGGGATGTCGCACGCGGCGAGGATGGCGCGACAGGCGTCGTCCAGCGTGCCATCCAGCGTGCCGTGTCCGTGGAGCCCGAGCGCGAGCAGGTCATAGGCGCCCTCTCTCGCCTCGCGGCAGATCTCGGCAGCGGGATCCTGCCCCACGCGCACGATGATGCCGGGCTGCTCCTCAGCGCCTGTAAAGACTGCCTCCACCTGCTCGAGCACGTGTTTGAGGGGGGACAGCGGCGAGAGTGTGCCTGGCGCGATCACCGAGATCAGCGTGAGCGAGGTCTCGCGCTCACGGAGCCATGGTCGGATGTGGCGGGCGGCTTGCAGCGTTGTCGCCGTGTCGCCGACCGCAAGCAGAATGCGTCTCATGTGCGAGATCCTTCTCTGGCTCCTCCATCTTAGCGTAGGGTCGGCGCGATGGCAAGGGCGAAACCGCTACCTCGCACCCATGCGAATCTAGGGTAGGGCGTAATAGGAATGTACTATGTCGCGTCTGCCTACTGCTGACCTGAGAAGGGTCGGACACATGAGATATTTGACAGGAGCAGGCAGTGCGGGTATAATAACCGTTCGCTGGCAGTCGACACCCCCGAGTGGGGATCACACCTCTAGGGAGGCACGGGTCCCTGTCTGCAGGCTGAGCGGGGGATTTTCTTTGCCTCAAGCTGTCCAGGAGGACGTGTCGTGTACGCAATCGTTGAGATGGGTGGAAAGCAATACAAGGTAAGCACCGGGCAGTTGCTCGACGTCGAGATGCTACCCCAGGAAGCGGGTGAGCAGGTTGAGCTGGACCAGGTACTGATGGTCGTTGACGAGGGTGCGGTCTCTGTTGGGACGCCAACCGTCGAGGGTGCGCTGGTCAAGGCGACCGTGGCTGAGCAGCACAAGGGGCCCAAGGTGCGGATCTTCAAGTACAATGGAAACCGGTACCGTCGGCGGCTCGGACACCGCCAGCGATACACCCGGCTGCACATTGACGAGATCGTGGTGTAGAGGAGTACGGATATGGCGCACAAGAAGAGTGGTGGTTCAGCGCGAAACGGGCGAGACAGCAAGTCGAAGCGCCGCGGGATCAAAAAGTTCGGCGGGCAATACGTGATCCCGGGCAACATCCTCGTCCGACAGTGCGGCACCCGGATCCATCCTGGGGCGAACGTGGGGATGGGCAGGGACTATACCATCTATGCGACCGAGGAAGGGTTCGTCAAGTACGAGTACGCCGCCCAGGGTCGCAAGCAAGTCAGTGTGTACCCGGAGAGGGAATAGAACGATGAAGGAAGGGATCCATCCCAAGTACTATCCAAATGCGGTTGTACGCTGCGCGTGCGGCAACACCTGGACGACCGGTTCAACGCAACCCGAGGTGCGCACCGACGTGTGTTCGGCGTGCCATCCGTTCTTTACGGGTGAGCAGCGCATTGTCGACTCGGAGGGACGGGTTGACCGCTTCTACCGGCGGCTCCGGCAGGCGCAAGCTGCACAGCCAGGCGCTGAAGGCGAGGCGCAGGCTGCCGAGTAGGCGGTCGACCGTGCCAACCTGAACCGCGGGCGTGCGCGCTCCTCCGGGGCGGCGCCCGCGCTCCGTGAGGAGGCGATGTGGGTCTGGCGAAACCTACTGGGTGGGTCGAAGTCATCTGCGGCAGCATGTTCAGCGGCAAAACGGAGGAGCTGATCCGCCGTGTGCGCCGCGCGCAGATCGCCAGGCAAAAGGTGCAGGTGTTCAAGCCTGTGATCGACAACCGCTATGCGGTCGAGCAGATCACGTCGCACAATGGGCTGCAGACGGAGGCGATCCCGGTTGCCGAGGCGGAGATGATCCTGCGTATGACCGAGCCCGATACGACGGTCGTCGCGGTGGACGAGGTGCAGTTCTTTGATTGGCGCATCGCGGACGTGGTCAACCAGCTGGCGAACCGCGGGGTGCGGGTGATCGTCAGCGGGCTGGACATGGACTTCCGGGGCGAGCCGTTTGGCCCGATGCCGTTGCTGATGGCGGAGGCGGAGCAAGTCGACAAGCTGCACGCGATCTGTGTGATCTGTGGACAGCCAGCGACGCGCACGCAGCGCCTGATCGACGGCAAGCCCGCTTCGTACGGGGATCCGGTGATCCTGGTCGGCGCGAGCGAGGTCTATGAGGCGCGGTGCCGTGCGCACCACGAGGTGCCGGGGAAACCGGCGCAGTCAGTGTAGGCGAACGGATCGCACATGCAGTGGCAGGACTATGTCGATGAGGTGCTGATCTCCCAGGCGACGCTGGAGGCTCGCGTGGCTGAACTGGGGGCGCAGATCTCGTCTGACTATCAGGGCAAGGACCTACTCCTGATCTGCGTGCTCAAGGGCGGGGTTGTGTTCCTCACCGACCTGATGCGGCAGATCACGATCCCACACAGCATCGACTTTATGGCGGTCTCGAGCTATGACACGGGCGTGCGCGAGTCGAGCGGCATCGTCCGCATCCTGATGGACCTGGGCGCCGATATCAAGGACCGGCACGTCCTGATCGTCGAGGACATCATCGACACCGGGCACACGCTGGATTACATCCTCCGCCTGCTCAGGACACGCAATCCCGCTTCGCTGCGCGTGTGCTGCTTGTTGGACAAGCCGTCGCGCCGGCAGGTGCCGATCGAGGTGGACTATCAGGGCTTTTCGATCCCGGACAAGTACGTGTTCGGCTACGGGCTCGACCTGGACCAGTACTACCGCGAGCTGCCGTTGGTGGCGACGCTCAAGCCAGAGCTGTACGGGCGGTTCATCGAAGAGCAGGACGCAGAGTAAGCGATCCCAAGACAACGCAGCGGGGCCGTCGAGACGTCTCGACGGCCCCGTTATTCTTTCCAGGCGTCAGTGCGCTATGCCCTGCCCCACAGCCTGCGCCACAGCTGGCGGATGCCCCACCGGGTGAGGATCGGTCGCAGGTCGCGCCACGCAAAGTCGGGCTGGTAGCGCGCGGGGTTCTTGTTGCCATACCGCTCGCCGACGTAGGCGTAGGTGATGCGGCGCACCAGGTCGTTCGCGTCCTCGCGCCGGATGGCGGCGGACAGCTTGGCCCCATATTCGCTGGGCGTATGCGCGGGCTGCATCTTGCAGCCGAACCAATCCCCGCGGCGGATCATGCGATCATAGTATGTCCGCGCTGGACGGACCTCGTCCATCTGCCTGCGGCCCTGCCACCAGGCGATGAGGATGATCACGATCGCCACACCCAACACGCCCCCGACGCGGGTCAGGGTGCGGATGCGGTCGCGCCGCCGTTGTTCGGCGAGCAGGACCTCCAGCCGCTCCGGGTCGAACACGCCGCTATCTTCGAGGTACCCTTCGTCTAGATAGTCCTCCCAGTACGCGGGGCCCGCCCGGTCGTCGATCTCGGGGCGCGCTGTCGATGCGCTGCGGGGGCGGACAATGATCGGCTCGTTGGCGGTGGGCTCGAAGTCGACCCAGCCAAAGCGGGGCAAGTAGACCTCGACCCAGGCGTGGGAGTGGTGCTGCCGGACGCGGTAGACCTGGGCGTCTGCCTCCCAGTCGCCGCGTGCATACCCGGCGGCAAGGCGTGCCGGGATCCCGACGGATCGGGCCATGACGACCATGGCCGATGCATAGTAGTTGCAGTATCCCTCTTTCATCTCGAACAGGAAATAGTCCACGCGGTCGACGCCGAGCGGGGGTTCCTCGATCTGCTCGTTGTACTCGTACTCGCGCAGGAAGGTCTCGATCGCACGCGCCTTGTCGTAGGCGTTGTCGCTCCCGGCGGTCACCTCCTGGGCGAGGGTGCGCACCCGCTCCGGCAGGTCATCGGGCAGCTGGAAGTAGCGGTCCAGCCAGGAGGGGTACTCTTGTCCGGCGAGCCGCATGGCGTTTTCCTCCGCCATCGGGATCGTGGAGACGACATAGTAGGTCTCGGCGCTCTTGAGCTTGTAGCGGCTGTGGACCAGGGAGAGCGTGTCGATGAGTGGTTCTTCGGCATCGCCGCCTGCCTCGAGCAGCTCGGCGCGAGTGGGCATGCTGTACAGCTCGGGTTGGCTCAGCCCGTAGAGCTGCGTGCTGCCCGGCATGTAGAGGGTAAAGGTCTGTGTGATGACCTTGCGTGCCTCGTAGGCAGGCATCTCGCCGGGACGTTCGCCCGGTTCCAGAAACGCCGACCTGGATTCGCTCAGCGTCCAGCCCTGCCCATCGTACTCGTCGTACACGGCGGCGCGCCAGTAGCGCCCCGAGTTGGCCTGCACGTCCATGAGGGTGATGCTTCCCAGGCTGACGGGGCCACTGAGGGCGAGCGAGTTGCCAAAGCTCCCGTAGCTGGGCTGGGTGCGCTCAGACTGGAGGGTAGAGAAGAGCCGGATCCACTCCTCCTTGACCTGATCCCAGGGCTCGCCAAAGCGGGAAAAGAACACCTCAGCGCGCTCGCTCGCAGCTGCCGACGGCACAACCCAGGCGACGGCGATCACGATCATGGCGAGCGTGGTCCCGTAGCGCAGGAAGGTGTACACGATGTCCGTGTCATATCGCACACGCCGCTCGCGCCACCCCGACTCCTGCGCAAAGAGGTTGTAGCGCACGATGTAGAGCAGGATGAACAGCAGGTAGGGAACCAGGACGAAGGAGATGCGCTCCGGCCCGTAGTACAGGTTGATCAGCAGCGTGACGCCGCTGGGGAGGAGCGCAGCCCACAGGTTGTGGGCGCGGAATGTGAACCAGAGCGCAAAGTAAGCCATGAACCAAAAGAGGATCGACATGACCACGGTGAACATCAGCGGGTCGGTGCCGACCTCGCCGCTGAGGACGGTCCCCTGGAACCAGGACCCGATGCGGTAGCCGAGTTCCAGGAGCTTCTCACGCGCAGAAAACGTCGCCGGTAGCTGGTAGCTGATGATGAACGCGTTCCAAGCAATGCCGTAGACCAAACTGAACGTGTGCGCCAGGAACCAGGGTAGGCGGCTCTTGGCGAGGAAGAGGCTGGCAGCAATGCTGCCCACGGTCACGAACACGACGTGATCCAGGCTCTCGTCGTACCCCGCTTCGCTGATCGACCACGTGACCATGATCAGGGCCAGAGACAGGAACGCAAAGAGGGACCATCCCTCATCAAGCCGGAACTGGAACCGCCGGCGATTGAGGGCCAGGGTTGCCATATGACCTCCGTCTAGTCAGCTCGCGCGCGACCCGTGTAGCCGGTCGCGAGACTGGAACGATGCTGGTATCATCTGTAGGATGCGGCGCGCGCCCATTTCTTACAGCGATCCCCGCCCTGCCTGATCGAGGCTCGCGATCGCAGTGTGCTGCGGCGCCAGTCAGGCGCTGCCCTGTCGCAGGGGAAGGCGCCAGGCGGCGTCACAGCGGGGCACGAGCTAGTGGCGTTCGCCACACGTCACGGATTATACACGATCAGGGGAGATGAGATCAAATGTCTCGCGAGTGGTTGACAAGTCACGGCAAAGGTGATATGATGGCGCGCGGTCAGGCGCCGCTGGCAGAGAGGCCGATGGGGCGGCGCCGGGGCACGCGGACGGCTGTGTACAGCGGGTGGGTGTGTTGGGGATCTCTCCTGGGATGGGACGGGCCATCGGCGGGGGCGGAAGCAGTGTTTCGAGGGTTTCGGGCGTGGTATGCTAGTCTGCAGCCTCGTCAGCGGACCATCTATGGCGTACTGGTTGCGATCATATTGTCCACTCTGCCCTGCTACTGCCTGGGGGGGTGGGCGTTGAGTCAGGACTTTCGCCTCGTAGCGACGGCAACGCCGACGTGGACGCCAACGATCGCGCTGCCGACGGCAACGCTGCGCCCAACGGCGACCGCGACGCCGACGCTGCCGCCTACACCGACGCAGGAGCCTTCTCCGACGATCACGTCGACCCCCACAGAGACAGCGACCGAAACGCCGACGATCACGCCCACGGCGACAGGTACGGCAACTGCCACGCTGACGCCGACTGCGACCGAGACTGCCACGGCAACGCCTACGGCGACGGAAACGTCCACAGAGGTCCCTCCCGAGACGGCGACGGCGACGGCGACCGCTTCGTCCGAAGAGGTGCCGACCGCGACCGCGACGCCGACGCCCGCCCTGCAGATCGAGCCTCCGTCGGGTCCAGCTGGCATCACGATCACGATCACCGGACGTCATTTCACGCCGTACGCCGAGCACACCTTTTACTGGGCGCCGCCCGACATACAGATCGGGAATGCGATGTATGCGGACGACCGCGGAGAGATCGGCCCGTTGACCTATACCGTACCGTCTACTATCGCCACAGGGCAATACGTGGTCATTGCCCGCCTGGAGGCGCTGACGGTGACCGCGCAGGCGCTCTTTCGGGTAACCGAGTAGCGCGGATCGAGGATGGAGGTTGCTGTGGAGGTCGTTGGATTACTGAAGGCACTGTCCGAGACGAGCGGCGTGTCCGGCTATGAGGAGCGCGTGCGGTCGCTGGTCATAGCAGCGTTCACCGAGCTCGCCGACGAGGTGCGCACCGACGCGATGGGCAGCGTGATCGCGCTCAAGAAAGGCGTCGGGCCAACGCCCCGACGACGTGTCATGCTTGCCGGGCACATGGATGAGATCGGCCTGATGGTGACCATACTCGATCAGGGGATGCTGCGCTTCACGCAAGTGGGCGGGTTCGACGTGCGCACCCTGATGGGACAAGAGGTCATGGTGCACGGGCGCCGGGACCTGCCGGGCGTGATCGGCAGCCGCCCGCCGCACGTCCTGAGCGAGGAGGAACGCGGCAAGCCAGTGCCGATGGACGAGCTGTTCATCGACGTTGGACTGACGCAGTCCGAGCTGGAGACTGCGGTGCGCGTGGGGGACCTGATCACGATCCGTAGGTCGTTCGTCGAGCTGCAGAACGGGCGCGTGTGTGGCAAGGCGTTCGACGATCGGGCTGCGGTGGTCGCGATTGCGGTCTGCCTGGATGCGCTGCGCGCCGTCCAGCACCAGTGGGACGTGTATGCGGTGGCGACGGTGCAGGAAGAAGTCGGGCTGCGCGGCGCGATCACCAGCACGTACGGCATCGCGCCCGACGTGGGCATCGCGATCGACGTCGGATTCGGGAAGCAGCCGGGCGTCAGTCCCCAGGATGCGATCGAGCTAGACAAAGGCCCGGCGCTGGCGATTGGACCCAACATTCACCCTGCGCTCTTTGCCGGACTCAAGAAGGTCGCCGAAGCGTTCGAGATCCCGGTGCAGGTCGAGGTTGCCCCGAGGGGCACAGGCACCGATGCCAACGCGATGCAGATCACGCGCGACGGGATCCCGACTGCGCTGCTCAGCATCCCGCTACGCAACATGCACACGCCGATCGAGACGCTGGCGGTCAAGGACGTGGTGCGCACCGGTCGCCTGATGGCCCAGTTCATTGCCGGGCTGGACGAGAGCACGATGGACAGCCTGGTGTGGGGACCGCGCGCCGAGAAGGAGGGAGAGGCCTGATGATCCTCAGTGCACTATCGAATGCGTTCGGTCCATCGGGATGCGAACAGGACGTGCGCCAGGTCGTGCTGGATGCGATCGCGGGCAAGGTAGATGAGGTCCAGGTCGATCATCTGGGCAACATCATCGCGCGGCAGGCGGGCACGGCAAACCCCGACTTCAAGGTGATGGTGGCGGCGCACATGGACGAGGTGGGGTTCATGATCACGCACGCCGACGAGGAGGGCCTGCTGCACTTTGTCAAGGTCGGCGGGATCGACGATCGCGTGCTGCCCGCAAAAAGGGTGCGGATCGGGGCGTCCAGGCTGCCCGGCGCGATCATTATCAAGCCCGTGCACCTGACCAGCCGCGAGGAACGGACAAAGGTGGTGTCGAGCGACAACCTGGCGATCGACATCGGCGTCACGTCCAAGGCCGAGGCCGAGCGCCTGGTCAAGCAGGGCGACTATGGGACCTTTGACGTGCAGTTCGAGGACCTGGGCAGGATGGTCAAGGGCAAGGCCTTTGACGATCGGGCGGGGTGCGCGGTGCTCGTCGCCCTGATCGAGAACGGGCCCTACCCCTTTGAGTTTTGGCCGGTGTTCACGACGATGGAAGAGGTCGGCCTGCGGGGGGCTCGCGTAGCGGGCTACCGCGTGATGCCCGACGCGGCGTTCGTCCTTGAAGGGACGATCTGTGACGATGGGCCGCGCGAGAAGGACCTGAGCCCGACGACGGAGGTGGGCAAGGGTCCCGCGCTCAGCCCCATGGATCGCTCGGTGATCGCCGACCGGCGCTTGCTGCGACTGCTGATCGAGACCGCCGAGGCGGAGGGGATTCCCTACCAGTTCAAGCAGCCTGGCAAGGGAGGGACGGACGCAGGGGCGATTCACCTGGCAAAGACGGGCGTGCCGTCGGCGCCGGTCAGCGTGCCAAGCCGGTACATTCACTCGCCGGTGAGCGTGCTGAGCAAGGATGATCTAGAGAATACCGTCAAGCTCATGACCGCTGCGCTGCGGCGGCTGACGCCCGATGTCGTCGGGCGCGTGCAAGGAGGACAGGAGTAGATGAAGGACACGATCAGGAAACTGGTAGAGGCTTGGGGCCCATCGGGCGCTGAGCACCGCGTGCGGGCGCTGATCGAGGGCGAGATCGCCGGCCTGGCGGACAAGGTGTGGACGGATGCGCTCGGCAACTTGATCGCCCTGAAAAAGGGGGATGGCTCGGGTGTGAAGGTCATGCTCTCGGCGCACATGGACGAGATCGGCGTGATCGTGTCCTGGGTGGACGAGAAGGGCTTTTTGCGGATCAACCCGATCGGCGGCGTACGGACGTTGTACGAGATGATGGGGCGCGTGCTGTTCGAGAACGGCACCGTGGGTGTGATCGCCGTCGAAAAGACCGACAAGCCGAACGAGGTCCCGCCCATGGAAAAGCTCTACGTCGACGTAGGCGCGAGCAGCCGCGAAGACTGCCCGGTCAAGGTCGGCGACGTAGCGTGTTTCCTGCGGCCTATGGTCGAGATCAGCGATCACCTCACGTCAAAGGCGATGGACGACCGGATCGGATGTGCGGTCCTGGTGCAGGCCATGCGCGATCTGTCCTCGTCGCCGCACGACGTCTACTTTGTGTTCAGCACCCAGGAAGAGGTCGGCCTGCGCGGCGCGACGACCAGCGCCTACGGCATCGCGCCGGATGTCGGGATCGCGGTCGATGTGACGCTCGCGGGCGATACGCCCGAACCCGCCGTCAAGATGGCGACGCGGCTCGGCGGCGGGCCGGCGATCAAGGTCAAAGACGGCGGCATGCTGGCAACGCCGTGGGTCAAGGAGTGGATGGTCCGGACCGCCGAAGCGCACGACATTCCCTACCAGATGGAGGTGCTCGTCGGGGGAACGACCGATGCGCGTGCGATCCAGACTACGCAGGCGGGCATCCCAGCGGGATGTATGTCGATCACGACGCGGTACGTGCACTCTCCATCGGAGACGGTGAGCTACAGCGACGTGCTGGACGGCGTGCGGCTGCTGGTGGCGATGCTGTCCAACCCGATCGACTGACGTCTGGCGCGCATAGGCGCGAGAGGGTCTCACGGGCGGCTCTTCTTGCGTGCCCTTTTGGTTGGCACGCGAGGAGCCGCCCGTGTCATGCGTGAGCCGATCGGGATGTGCGTGCGCTCAGGCTGCCTGCATGAGCTGAGCCGCCTCAGCCAGTCCGCGCTGCAGGGCGCGCAGGTTTGTCTCGCCCGTCCCTGCGGGAACGCGATCGAGGACGGCAGCCTCTAGCGCCTCGGTCGAGACCAGGCTGGTCAACCCCACCAGGAACCCGAGGGCGACGACGCTCGCCGTGATCTCGCGTCCCGTCACTTCGGTCGCCCAGTCGGTGAAGGCAGCCTTGATTGCCCGGATGGTGGGAATGCGCTGCACGTGCGCGGTGTCGACGATCAGCACCCCAGAGCGCTTCATGTGCCGGTAGTACTGATCGCAAGCCTGCTGGCTCATGCAGAGGAGTACGTCCGCCTCGATCACCTGCGGATAGTCGATCTCGGCGTCGGACACGATCACCTCGGAGCGACTGGCGCCGCCGCGCGCCTCGGGGCCATAGCTCTGCGTCTGCACCGCGTGCTTGTGATCGCGGATCGCGGCGTCAGCGAGGATCACGCCGGCCAGGATCATGCCTTGGCCCCCCATACCGGCGAGGCGCACCTCGAGGCGCTCGGTCATTCCATTCCTCCCTCGCTCTGGTCCTCGAATGGCAGGATGGTCTGTCCCGCCGCCACGCGCGCGGCGGCTTCGGCCTGTGCAGCTGCGCTCGCCTGATCGTAGAGCTGCGTGTACTCGGGGATGTCGCGGTCTACCCAAACGCCCCGGACGATCTTGCTCTCGAGCTCTGTCGGGTCCATCGTGGCGGACTGTGCGAGCGTGATCGAGTTCTCCTTGATGTAACGCATCATGTCGGTGGCGCGTCCCATGCGGTTCAGCTTGCCGAAGGTGGTGTGGCAGTAGCTGACTGCCTCCACGATCGAGAAGCCGTCCTTGGAGAGCGCGTGGCGGATGTAGCGTTGGAGTTCGCGGGCGTGGTAGACGGTGCTGCGCGCGACATAGGCTGCCCCCGCGGCTTTCGCCAGCTCGGTGATCGGAAAGGGCTGCTCCATGTGACCGTACGGGGCGGTCGTCGCCAGCGCGTGGCGGGGTGTGGTCGGCGAGTACTGCCCGCCCGTCATGCCGTAGGTCTGGTTGTTGATCACGACCGCCGTGAGGCCGATGTTGCGACGCGCGGCGTGGATAAAGTGATTGCCGCCGATCGCCAGTGCGTCGCCATCTCCCATAACGACCAGGATGCGCATCCACGGGCGGACCATCTTGAGTCCGGTGGCGAACGCCAGGGCGCGACCGTGTGTGGTGTGCATGGTGTTAAAGTCGGCATAGACGGGCATGCGACCACTGCAGCCGATGCCGGAGATCATGGCGACCTCGTTCTTGTCCAAGCCGAGGTCGTCTACGGCGCGGATGATGGCGCTGAGCACGATGCCATTGCCGCACCCTGCGCACCACACGTTCGGGAACTTTTTGCTGTGTCGCAGGTAGCGCTCGTGGACGCGCGACTCTGGGGGACGTACGGGTCGTCCGTTGTTCATCGGAACCCCCTTCTTGTCCCACGCTGCTCGATCGCGGCGAGGATTTCGTCAGGGTCGATCATCTGTCCATCGGCGCGGTTGATGCGCACGACTTTGTGCTTGCCGACCACGCGCTCCACCTCCAGGGCGAGTTGACCGAGGTTCATCTCGGGCACGATCACGCGGTGCAGGCGCTCCGCGGCGCTCTCGACGTGCTCTTCCGGGAAGGGCCACAGGGTGCGCAGCTTGAGCAGGCTGACCCGGATCCCCTTCTCGCGCGCCAGCCTGACGGCGTGCGCCGCCGATCGCGCCGTGGCGCCATAGGCGATCACGATCACCTCAGCACGCTGCAAGTGCCCGTCCTCCTGGTAGTCCAGGATGTCGCTCAAGCCGCGCTCGATCTTGCCGAACACGCGCGACAGCCACGGGTTGATCTCGTCCAGGCGTTCCGTGGGGTAGCCCAGCTCATCGTGAAAGAGACCCGTGATGTGATAGCGATACCCCTCGCCAAAGGGAGCGAGGGGAGGGACATCGTGGGGCGCGTTGACGTAGGCCTTGTACCACTCGGGGGGGACCTCGGTCGACGCGCGGTTCCAGATCTCGGGGGTGGACGTCAGTTCGACCCCCTCGCGCATGTGGCCGATCATCGCGTCCATGAGCAGGATCACGGGGGTGCGGTACCGTTCAGCAAGGTTGAACGCGCGAATGGTCAACGTGTAGGTCTCGCTGACAGTCGAGGGGCAGAGGACAATGATCGGGTGGTCGCCGTGCGTGCCCCAGCGTGCTTGCATGACGTCGCCCTGTGAGGGCTGGGTGGGCAGGCCCGTGCTGGGCCCAGTGCGCTGTACGTCGACGATGACACACGGGATCTCTGCCATCGCAGCGTAGCCGATGTTCTCCTGCATGAGGGAGAACCCAGGCCCGCTGGTCGCGGTCATGGACTTGGCGCCGCCCACCGATCCGCCGATCACCGCCGAGATGCTGGCGATCTCGTCTTCCATCTGGATGAACCGCCCCCCGACCAGCGGCAGGCGGCGCGCCATGATCTCGGCGATCTCGGTGGCGGGCGTGATCGGGTAGCCGGCGAAGAAGCGGCAGCCCGCGACAATGGCGCCTTCGGCGCACGCTTCGTTGCCCTGCATCAAGCGCGTGGTCACGTCGCATCCTCGCTGTCAGGAGTGTCTGGAGGCTCAATGTCGGTGACAAAGATCGCGAAATCAGGGCAGTGCAGCTCGCACCACCGGCAGGCGGTACACTTTTCCGGATAGATCGCCTTGGGGCGGTTGTCCAAGCCGAGCACCAGCACGCCGCTCGGGCAGAACTCGATGCACAGCCCACATCCCTTGCACCAGTTGTCGAAAATGTGAACCTCGCCCCTGGGGAGACGACGCTTCTTGGGACGAGGTTCCTGCCCAGCCACGGTGCGGGCTGGGTCGCGCTCCAAAGTCATCTATGTTCCTCCTCGAACATCGACGCTGATCCTATGCACGATGATACCCAAAATGGGCGTTTCTGTCAAGATATGCGCTTCACGACCGCCACAGCACGAGCCCGAGCGCCGCGATGACGATCGTCGCCGTGGCAGGCGCGATCGAGCGGTAGAGGATGCCCCAATGCGCCCCAAAGTACTCGCGCGTCAGGGCGAGGCAGAGATGGAGGGGCGAGAGCATGACGCCGCTGAACGCCCCGACGAACATCCATACCCCGGCGGCGAGATAGTCGTAGGCGGGCGTGTCCACCAACGGTAGGACGATCGGGATGCTGAGCGCCATCGCCGCTGGCGGCGTGCCGGTCAGCAGACCGATCAGGTGCGGGACGAGAAACGCGACCAGGAGGGGCGGGAGTCCCAGATCGCTCAAGGCGGCGGGGATGCGCTGGACTGCGCCCGTGTCCTCGATCACCTGCTTAAAGATCATCACACCCAGGATGGCGGAGAAGGTGCGCGGGGGAAAGCTGCGCTTCAGCAGGTCAAGCCACTGCCCGGGCCCGATGCGGTAGATGGCGAGCGTCACCGCGATCACGCCGAACAGGCTCAAGAGCATGTTGACGCGAAGGACGACGACGAGCAGGATCACCAGCAGGAGGGGCCACACGCTCAAGAACAGGTCACGCCAGGCTGCACGGTGGCTCGGTCCGTCTGCGCGGCGCGCCTCGCGCGGGATCCCGATCAGGCCCCACACCACGCCGCCGGCAAGGGCGACGAGCGTCAGCGGGTACGAGACCCGGATGTACGCAGCTGGCGTGACCTCGAGCAGGGCAGCGGTGAGCAGGACGGAGGTATAGAGAGGCCAGACGTACTCCATGGCGTGGCGGAACCAGTAGTTGACAAATGTCCTGCGCTCCGCCGAGATCTTGAGGCGAGCGCCAATGCCGTTGATCATGGGCGCGGAGAACATCGCGCCGCCGAGCATGGGCATCAGGCCGATCAGCGCCGGGATCGTGGCGAGGACGATGCGGCTGTCGGGGACGACGACCTGGAGCGCACCCACCATCCGCTCCATCGACGCGGTACGGCGCATGACCTCGGCGAGGGTCAGCATGAGAAACACCGCGCCGACCAGGTTTAGGGTGTCGGGGGCGATCACACCGTGAAGCACCGAGCGCAGCGTGTCCAGGGGCGGGTAGAGATAGAGCAGAGCCAGGAGCAGGGTATCGATCAACAGGATCAGGCCCAGATCCCAGCGACGTATGAGGAGGACGATCGTCAGTCCCAGGATCAAGCCGAGCTTGAGGAGATCGAGCATGTAGAGGGCATCCTGCCTTTCAGTCTCGTCCAGGGCGAGCAGGTCCAACTAGCGGGGGATCGGGAGTTCGACAGGCGGATCGTTCCCCTCGCGGCTGGCACGCGGTTCGGTCTGTAGCTGTGCCGCAAAGCGCTCTGCCCACTCCTCCGGGGTGAGGTCGCGCGTCTTGCGGTAGATCAGGACCAGGGGGTGCTCATAGTCGAAAAAGCTCTGGTCCGCCGACAGGTCGACGATGTCGAGCGCGCCCAGTCCCGGGTAGGCGGTGAATCGCGCGACCAGTTCGTATCCCAGCTGCTCGGTGAAGAGGAGCTCGTAGTAGCGGATCTCGACCGGGTAGCGCCAGGGCAGGCGGGCGACGGACAGGTAGATGCGCGGCGTCGACAGGATCACATAGTCGGCCTGGCAGAGTCCGTCGCTGATGTGCGCCAGCTTGTCCTGAGGCGGCATGTCGTGGTAGATGTGCATCCACACGTCCTGGTTCATGAATCCGTAGGGGATGCGATAGAGGTCCTCCGCCGGGAGGTCGACCGGCAGGCGATCGCCCCACGCCTCCCAGGTATAGGCTGCGCCCTGGGGTGCGTTCTCGTAGAACCAGCGCGATGCGGCTTGCCAGGGGTGCTCCTGCGCATAGACGCGCATGTACGCCAGCGCCCAAAGCAGGCTGGGTAGGATGACCAGCGCGGGCAGGGCCCAAGCAAGCCCCACACGCCGCGCCTGGCGCCGGGCGCGTGCGGCGAGGCGTGCCCCCAACTGGAGCAGCAGACGCGCGGCGAGCAGGCACAGGACGGGGGTGAGGGGCAGCATGTAGCGCAGGAACTTGACGTGCAGCCCCGCGGTGTACAGGTAGAACGGCGCCGCCCAGCCAAGCAGGACGAGCAAGCCGGCGACCTCCTGGCGCGCCGTCCAGTGCGCGAGCCGGTCGCCCAGCGCGGCAAGGGGCGACCGCGGCGCGTGTGGGCCTGCCTGTGTCTCGTCGCGGGTGGGGTCAGGCCGAAGGAGGGCGAACAGCAGCTCCGCGCCCGCGCCGAGGAGACCGGCGAGCGCCGCGATCCCGAGTGGCAGGCCCAAGCCCCACAGCACCAGGTTCTTTGTCTGGAACCAGTAGGGCGCGGTGTTGATGTACTGGCGTGTGTAGGGCCAGTCGGTCTCGCCGGAGACCATCTTGGCCTGGACGCCGATCGCGCGCGCGTACGTATATGGGTCGCGCACGGCATAGTACTCGAACGCGGCAAAGGCCAGGAACCAGAAGAGCAGTGTCAGCGGCACGCAGAATGCCAGCAGGTCCTTGAGCGAGCGCTTGCGCCCCAACCAGGCGACGATGTAGGCGGCGCCAATCCCCGCCCCAAGCGTGATGCCGTTGAACTTGCACGCCATGGCAAGGCCGAGGGCGACGCCCATCCCGATCGCGTCCCGGGTGCGACCGTCTTGGGCGAAACGGACGGCGAAAAAGAGGCCCCCGGTGAGCATCGCCGACATGAGCAGATCGACCGTCATAAAGTGCGAGAGCTGGATGTGGAGGACACACACTGCGAGCAGCGCGGCGCCCAGCAGGGCTATGGATGGCCCAGAGATGCGCCGGCCCATGGCATATACCAACAGGACGGTGAGCAACGAAAAGAGAACCGTGATCGCGCGCCCGATCAGGCCGAATGCCTGATAGCTGTCCAGACCGGGATCGCCGCTCAGCCTGGAGAGGATGACCGCCGTCGCGCGGTAGACGTAGACCGGGAAGGTGCCGTATGCCAAGTCATAGTGCTCGCCGCCGCCATTGGGGATCAGCTTGCGCGGGTTGAGCGGGCTGTGGTCCGCGTCATTGAGCAGCAGATCCCAGTCGATCGGGGTTGGGAGTGCGATGCGGAGCATGGTGTTCGCCAGGTGCCGCTCGTCGGGGTGCGGATAGCCCAACAAGTCATCCTCCCAGCGAAGCCCGTACACCCGGAAAGCCGCTGCGAGCAGCGTGATGAGGGCGACGAGGATGGAAAGGCGATCGGTTCGTTTGTCCATGGGCATCGTGGGCCGATAGAATGAGCGGTCAGAACAGGTAAGGGGTGACCAGTTGGAACATCCCGTCCAACGCCACGCCGACAAGCATCGATACGGCGATGATCACGCCCGCCAGGAGTGCCGCGACGGCGACGTTCCCGCGCTGCAGCTCGGCCCACTCGTCCAGGCGCGTGGTCAGGCGATCGAACAGCCAAACTGAGAACAGGATGGCGATCACAGAGACCACCAGGCCAAGCGCAAGCTGCACGACTTGGACCCCCAGGGCGATCCACGGACGCACGCTCCCCACGTCCCATCCAGCGATCGGGATCTGGAAGGCGGGGCGTACGACAGAGACGACGGCGATGACCATCGCGCCAAGGACGATCCCAACCGCAGCATTTCCCTTGGCGAGCTCGGCCCACTCGTCGATGCCGCGCGTTGCGCGGTCAAAGAGGACGATGCTCAAGTACGTGGCTACAGCGCCCAGCACGACGGCGATGACCAGTTGTGCGATCAGTAGGAGCGGGTATGCCCACGCCATGGTGGCCTGCCTTTCTCCTGGTGCGGTCCGGAAGCGGTCCAGCGCGTGTATTGTACATGAAAAGCCAGGGGCAGGCAAACGACGGGCGCACAGGGGTAGGCGCGTTTGGCGGATCCCGTTCCTTGCGGTAGAATGCACCCCAGGCGGGGTGGCTCTGTGCTGGACCGTGAGGCAGCCAACCTGAGAGGGGAGGGGCCAGTGTTCGATGCCAAGACGACCGTCTCTGTCGATGGGACCCGGTTCGCGATCAACGGGCAGCTCACGTACCTCGGGTGTGGCCCGGCAGAGGGGTTGCTGTTCAACATCCGGACTGTGAACGCTACCTTTGACGAGCCCCTGGTTCGAGCGCACGCCGCGCCCGACCCTGAGCAACGAACCGCACGGGGAGGCGTGTTTTGAGGCGCTGCTGGCGCGCGGGGTCTCGTTCGGGCTGCACAGCACGACCTTCCAGACGATGTACCCGCCCTGCTGGGGGGTGTGGGAGAATGACACGAGCTGGTTCTTTGAGCGCGTGCGGGCGTTGACGCGCGGCGCAACGGGCGAGGAGGTGGGCGCATGACAGTCTATCCGGACGGTGGTTGGGCGACCATTGCCCCAGCAGAAGCGGGGCTCGACGCGGAAAAGCTCGCGGCGGCGCGCCGCTGGCAGGAGGAGCGGAGCGAGGACAGCCGGTACGGGCGATTCCGCACGGTGGTCGTGCGCGGGGGACGCGTGGTTGCCGAGTGGTGCCGCGGGCTGGAGCGAGCGTACCACGCCCGGCTCGCGTCCGCGACCAAGTCGATCTTTTCGTCCATCCTCGGCATCGCGATCGAGGAAGGCGTGATCCCGTCAGCCGACACCAAGTTGGTCGACATCTATCCCGAGGCGATGGATGTCCCTCCGGGCGAGGGTCCGAAGGAGGGGCGGCACGTCTTTGAGAAGGATCGCGAGATCACGCTCCGCCAGCTGATCTCGAATACGAGCGGGTACATGAAGCCCGGCGAGGCGCCAGGCACGGTGTTCCACTATCAGACCTATGGGATGAATGTCCTGACGCACGCGATCAGCAAGGCGTATGGCCTGTACGACATCCGCGATCCAGAGGGCTCGCCCGGGTTCAAGGTGCTGGTCGACCGCAAGCTGCGCGAGCCGATCGGCGCGACGTGGAGCTACTATCTCGCCAACTTTGACCTCCATCCGAAGGCGCGGATCCCGATCTTTGGGTACTATGACGGCGTGAACGCGAGCGCACTCGACATGGCGCGCCTGGGATGGCTGTGGCGCAACTGGGGCAGGTGGCGGGATAGGCAGGTGGTCCCCGAGGGATGGCTCCGGGAGGCGACGCAGACGGCGCCCGCGATCCGGGCTCACTGTCCGCGCGAGCAGTGGAAGTACGGCTATGCCTTCTGGACGAACGACTATGGTCAGCTGTGGCCCCACCTGCCGCGCGACGCCTATGCAGCCTCGGGGGCGGGGCGCCAGCACATCTGGGTCTGTCCCAGCCTGGACCTGGTGGTCGTGCAGAGCCCCGGGCAGTGGGAGGACCAGGCGGAGAACGACGAGGGATTGCTCAAGTTGGTCGTCGAGGCGTGCATAGGGCCCGGCTGATCATCCCGAGACGGGCAGGCATCGAGGCAAAGGAGGCATGCTGGTGTGAGCGTAGACACAGTCGAGCCGCCGGGCGACGGCGTGCATGCGCTACCGCCGCGCGAGGCCATGTGCGACGCAGCACGAAAGCTGCGGGACACGTATGCGCGCGTGCCGGGCATTCCGTTCTTCAAGCGCGAGTTTGGCTTCTACAGCCTGGAGCAGTGGCGGGAACAGGGCATGCCACCGGATGCCGATCTGGCGGAGCTGTTCGACTATGACCCTCCGGGCAATTACCATCTCGGGCAGCTCGGGTGGTGCGAAGCGGCTTTCGTGCCCGCTTTCGAGGTCAAGGTGCTCGAGGAGCGAGGTGAGCACGAGCTGGAGCAGGACCATGCCGGGCGTCACGTGCTCTACTTTCGCGGGCGTCGCAGCGGGTTCATGCCCGAGTACGTCGAGCACCCCGTTGTCGACCGGCGCACGTGGGAGGAGCACGTCAAGTGGCGCCTCGACCCGGAGAGCCCGGAGCGCTATGCCGGTCTCGAGGCGCGCATGGCGGATGCCAGGGCGGCAGCGGCGCGCGGGCTGATGATCTCGCAGAACCTGATCGGTGGCTACATGTACCTGCGCAGCCTGATCGGGCCTGCCGATCTGCTGTATGCGTTCTATGACATGCCCGACGTGATCCACGACTGCATGCGCGCCTGGTTCGAACTAGCGGACGCCGTGATCGCGCGCCACCAGGCATACGTGACCCTGGACGAGATCTACCTGGCAGAGGACATTTGCTACAATCACGGGCTGCTGATCTCGCCCGACATGATGCGTGCGTTCCTGCTGCCCTACTACCAGCAGCTGATCGACAACGCCCGGCGCCGCCAGATCGACCGCACGCGGCACCTGTACGTCCAGATCGACACGGATGGCTATGCCGCGCCGGCGATCCCGCTCTACCAGCACGCGATCGGCATGGACGTCATGAGCCCGTTCGAGGTCGCCGCGGGGTGCGACGTGGTGGCGATCGGACGGCAGTACCCGGAGCTGGCGCTCTTGGGCGGGATCGACAAGCGGGTGCTGGCGAGCGGTCGCGATGCGATCGACGCGCACCTGGCGTACATCCTGCCCACGATGCGCGAGCGGGGCGGGTATATCCCGACGTGCGATCACGGCGTCCCGGCGGAGGTGCCCTACGAGGACTATGTGTACTATCGGCGTCGGTGTGTTGCGTTGGGAGGAGGGTGAGATGGGCGGACCGTTCGCGTGGCAAGAGACGGCGCCAGAGCGCGTCGGAATGAGCGCGGCGCGGCTCGACGCGCTGCGCGATGGCCTTGCGGCGCGGGGCACGCAGGCGCTGCTGGTGATCCGGCACGATCGGATCGCGTACGAGTGGTACGCGCCGGGCAGGGACGCGACGCAGCGCCACTACACGGCTTCGCTCGCCAAGGCGCTAGTGGGCGGCGTATCGCTGATGTTGGCGCTGGCAGATGGGCGGCTGTCTGTCGACGATCCCGCCTGGCGCTACATCCCGGCGTGGGAGCGTGATCCCAAGAAACGCGCGATCACGGTCCGGCACCTGGCGACGCACTGCTCAGGGATCGAGAATGCCGAGCTGAGCGACGAGGAGCGCGCGCGTGCCCCGGCGGCGGGCGAGACGCGCACCGACCACCACATGTCGCTGCCGGGGTGGAAGGGCGCCTTCTGGCGCAGGGAACCGGACCCGTTCAGCGTCGCGATCCACGACGCTCCGGTCGTCTTTGAGCCGGGGACGTGGTACGCGTACAGCAACACTGGCATGGCGGCGCTTGCCTATGCCGTCACCGCGAGCCTGGCAGGCACGCCACAGCCAGACCTGTACACGCTGTTGAAGGAACGGATCATGGACCCGATCGGCGTGCCCGAGGGGGCGTGGTCGATCGGGTACGGACAGGCATACGAGGTGGACGGGCTCTCGCTGTACGCCAACTGGGGCGGGGGGAGCTATACGCCGCGCGCCGTCGCACGGGTCGGGCGCCTGATGCTGCGCAGGGGCGATTGGGAGGGACAGCAGCTGGTCGATCCGGCGTGGGTGCGGCGCGTGTTGGCCTGTGCGGGCACGCCGCTTCCGGAGCGCCCGCCGGGCAATCCCCAGCCTGCCTCGGGACTGGGATGGTGGACCAACGCGGACGGGGCGTGGCCTCTGCTGCCGCGGGATGCCTTTGCCGGCGCAGGCGCCGGGAACCAGGTCCTGTTGGTCGCGCCGTGCCGGGATCTGATCGTGGTGCGGAATGGATCGGATCTGTTCGACCCGGCGCAGGGAGAGGGATTCTGGGGCGGAGTTGTGGCGCACCTCTTTGCGCCGCTGATGGATGCCTTCCTGGACCGGCGCGAGGGCGATATGCAGGTGGCGCCCTACCCGCAGAGCGCCGTGATCCGCGGCGTGCAGTTCGATCCCCCCTCGACGATCGTGCGCCGCGCCTTTGACAGCGACAATTGGCCGATCACGTGGGCGGACGACGACCAGCAGTATACGGCATACGGGGATGGGCGGGGTTTCGAACCGTACACTGAGCACAAGATCGGGCTGGGGTTCGCGCGCATCGCCGGGGGGCCCACCCACTGGCAGGGGACCAACATCCGCTCGGAGAGCGGCGAGAACAGGGGCATGGGGCCATCTGGACGCAAGGCGAGCGGCATGCTGATGGTGGATGGGGTGCTCTACATGTGGGCCCGCAATGCAGACAACGCGCAGTTGGCGTGGTCGACCGACCGTGCGCGGACGTGGACGTGGGCGGACTGGCGCTTCACGACCAGTTTCGGGTACCCGACGGTCCTCAACTATGGGCGCGACTATGCGGGCGCGCGCGACGACTATGTGTACGTCTATTCGCACGATGCCGACAGCGCCTACGACCCGGCGGATCACATGGTCCTGGCGCGCGTGCACAAGGCGCGGATCCAGGAGCGCGAGGCCTATACGTTCTTCTGCGGGCTGGACGAGGAGGGGCAGCCGCGCTGGACGGGCGACGTCGCGGCGCGTACGCCGGTGTTCACCCATCGTGGGCTGTGCAGGCGATCGGGGATCACCTACAACGCGCCGCTGCGCCGCTACCTGTGGTGGCAACAGCGCGCAGAGCAGGACGTGGACACGCGGTTCCAGGGCGGGTTCGCGATCTATGACGCGCCGGAACCGTGGGGCCCGTGGACGACCGCCTACCTGACGACCGAGTGGGATATGGGCCCGGGCGAGATGGGCTCGCTGCCCACCAAGTGGATGAGCCAAGACGGGCGAACATGCTACCTCGTCTTCTCGGGGAATGACTACTTTTCCGTCCGCCGGGCGGCGTTGCGCGTGGGGGGCGAGGAGGGGGCAGATGGGTAGACCCGTGATCGCGATCGCGATGGGCGACCCCGCCGGGATCGGCCCAGAGCTGGTCGTCAAGGTGCTGGACGACTCCGAGGTGTACGCGCGCTGCCGCCCCTTCGTGGTAGGCGCTGTGGAGGTGCTGGAGGCGATCCGCGGCGTGGTGGGGCTCGATCTGCGCTTCCGCGCGATCGCGGACCTCGGGCAGGCACGCTATGCGCCGCGCGTGGTGGACGTCCTCCGCCCGCCAGACCTGGATCTGCCTCCGGTCGTCTGGGGCAAGCTGGACCCGGCGATGGGACGGGCTGCGGCGCAGTGCCTGCGCACGGCGTTCGAGCTGGCGATGGCGGACCAGGTGCAGGGCGTGGTCGCAGCGCCGCTGAACAAGGAGGCGTTCCACCTCGCGGGCTATGACTATCTCGACGACCTGCGCTACCTCGCCGACTTGACTGGGAGTACAGAGACGTACATGATGGGGGTGGTGCAGGATGCCGTGTGGACGGTGTCGATCACGGAGCACATTCCCTTTCGCCAGATCGCCGATGCGGTGGTGCGGGAGCGGGTCGCGTGGCACATCGCGGAGATGGACCGAGTCCTGCGCCAGGCGGGGTTCGAGCGCCCGCGCATCGCGGTCGCCGCGCTCAACGTCCACGGCGGCGAAGGGGGACTCTATGGTCGCGAAGAGATCGACGAGATCGCGCCGGCGATCGCGGAGGCGCAGGGGCAGGGCATCACCGTGACGGGACCTGTGCCAGCTGATACGGTCTACGTGCGCGCCCTGGCGGGCGAGTTCGACGGCGTTGTCTCGATGTACCACGACCAGGCGAACATTGCGCGCAAACTGCAGCCGCTGGACAAGCGCGCGACCCTGTACATGGGGCTGCCCGTGATCTGCGGGACCACGACGCACGGCACCGCGTTCGACAAGGCGGGGCGCGGGATCGCCGCGCCGGGCAGCTTGCGCGCCGCGCTCAAGTACACGGTCCGCCTGGCGCGCGCGCCGTGAGCGATCCCGCTGGGCGCGCGCGAGGCGCTGAGGGGAGTGAGATGGGCCTACAGGACAAGCTGCGGGTGACCGAGGTCGTCGACGAGCTGCAGGGGCGTCAGAGCAAGCCCCAGCACACGCTAGCTTGTCCCGTAGACCGGGATCGCCGCGCCGTGGATGGCGCGCGCCGCGTCGGAGGCGAGGAACAGGATCACATCGGCGATCGCTTCTGGCGCGACCCAGCGGCGATGGTCCGCCT
Source organism: Anaerolineae bacterium (assembly GCA_016929775.1). The sequence goes on along the minus strand of JAFGIE010000243.1, from coordinate 26,767 downwards.
CGGGCATCGAGGCACGGTTCTGTGGCGTGTCGATCGTGCCGGGCAGGACGCAGTTGACGTTGATCCCCGCGCGCTTGAGCTCCGCCGAGAGGCTCTCGGTGAGGCGCAGGACAGCGCTCTTGGCGACGCTGTACGCGGCGGCGCGGGCGCCCCCGTTCATGGCGGCGCGCGATGCGACGTGGATCACTTTGCCGCTGCCGCGCGCACGCATCAGGGGGACGACGGCGCGGCTGACGAGAAACGCGGAGCGCGCGTTGAGGTCGAGCATGAAATCCCAATCGGCGAGCGGCGTCTTGTCGACCGTCGTCCCGGCTCGGTATCCGCCTACGGTATTGGCGAGCACGTCGATCCGTCCAAAGCGCTCCAGCGTGCGCTCGACCGCACTCCTCACGGCGTCCTCGTCGGTCATGTCCACCCCGGTCACGAGTAGGTGCGCCGGATCGCCCACCAGAGCGGAATACCGCTCGGGAAGACGGTCTGCGGCGCGATCGACGAGCACAACGTGTGCGCCTACTGCCAGGAAGGCGCGCGCGACAGCCTCGCCGAGGTTGCCTGCCGCACCGGTGACCATGACCACGCGATCGGTCCACTCTGACATGCTCTTGCTCCTCTCTCCACGCGCACACGACCCTACGCGTGCTTCTATAGGGGCTCGCGACGACGACAGACCCGGCGTCGCACGCCCGACACCCGACCGTCGCATGGAGCGGCGATCTCTTTACGTGGGCTGCAGCTTGGCCCCACGCCCGGACGACGCCCCATCCCGCTGCCAGGCGTCCAGTCCATAGCGCGCTGCGCCCAGCAGGGCAGCCTGTGGATTCAGGATCACGTGCACCGGGATGCGGGACATGAACCCGGCAAAGCGGCCCTTGTCGCAGAAAGACGCCATGAACAGCCCGCTGTCTAGGGCGGAGAGCACGCGCGGCGGAATTCCCCCGCCCAGGTATACGCCGCCCGTGGCGAGCATCTTGAGCGCCAGGTTGCCCGCCTCTGCGCCCAGGATGGAGACGAACGTCTGCAGGGTAGCCCAGCAGAGCGCAGAGCGCCGCTCGGGATCGAGGGCGTTGGTGATGATCACCGGCGTCGCGTCGCGCGCCGCAGCCAGCATGTCGGCGAACCAGGTCGGCTCGTTGGCGTAGCCGATCGCCTTGAGGTAGGCGTAGATGTTGGGGATGCCCATGCCCGAACAGACACGCTCCCAACTGACGTGCCTGTGGATCTCGCGCAGGTAGCTGAGCAGCCCCTCTTGCAGCGCGCCGGAGGGCGCGAAATCGGTGTGCCCGCCCTCTGAGGCATGCGCGTCGTAGCGGGCGCCGTCCCAGGTCAGGTACGCCTCGCCCAGTCCTGTCCCCGGTGCGATCACGGCGATCGCCCCGCCCGGCGCCGGCTCCTGCGCGTTGAGGGTGTGCAGGTCTGCGGGCTCGAGCATGGGCACGGCATTCGCGATCGACTCCAGGTCGTTGAGGAGATGGACGCGCGCGAACCCGAACTCGCGCGCTAGGCGCAACTCGTCCATCTCCCAGGGAAGGTTGGTGACCGTGGCGCGACCGCCGACCACGGGACCGGCGACGCCAAAGCACGCCTGCTCGGCGCGGACGTCGGTTTGTGCCAGGAAGGCGCGCACCACGGCGCCCAGGCTCAGATAGTGCGCGCTGGGGAACGTCCTGGCTACGACTGGGTGGTGTGGACCTCGTTCGGGCGAGAAGAGGGCGAGGCTGGTCTTGGTTCCACCGATGTCGCCGGCGAGCAGCATGGATGGCTCCTCCTGTCAGAGTGCCTGGTCGATCAAGATCGCGCGCGCGGGCGCGCCTTCGAGGCCATCCAGACGGAGGGGAAGGCAGACCAGCTGGTAGAAGCCGGGCTCAATGCCGCTCAGGTTGAGGCCCTCCAGCGGGATCACGCCGGCGCCGAGCAAGGCGCGATGCGTTGGCCCGGTGTTGCTGAACGGCGCGACGGAGAGATAGTCGATCCCGACCAGCCGGACCCCGTGCGCGATCAGCCAGCGCGCGCCGCCCTCGTCGAACGCGCAAAAGTCCTCGTGAAAGGTCGCGGTGCTCTCTGCCCAGTAGTCCGAGTTGCGGGTGCGAAAGAGGACACGTTCTGTTCCGCGAGGAATAGAGAGCGACGCCAGGACGTCGCAGGTCAGCAGGTCGGCATCGGGGACGTGGACCACGAGCGCGGGGCCGACGAAGCGGTCGAGCGGGATCTGGTTCAAGGTCGGCGCGCCGGGGATAAAGTGCCTGGGCGCGTCAACGTGCGTGCCGGTGTGCGCGCCGAGGTCGAGGTGGGAGACGACGGCGTGGTCGCCCATGTCAAAGTGCCGGGGCTGGGTGATGCGCACGGCGGGGTCTCTGGGCCACACGGCGAGCCCATCCGAGATGGGCAGCGAGATGTCATAGATCACGTTTCGCCTCCAGCTGCATCGAGCGCCTTCGCTCGGCGTAGGCGTGTGCGACGCTGACCAGCGTGGCGTGGCTCCACGTGAGGGGACTGACCGAGAGGGGCTCACCGCTGTGTGGGTGAACCTGCTCCGCCATCACCCCGCTGGGCAGCGCATGGCGCGAGGCCCACTCGAGAAGGTCCCGCGCCTGGTCCAGATCCTCCGCCTGTGCGGCGGTCTCGACCAGCCACTCTGCCAACCACAACGTGCAGATAAACCACGGGTTACCCGGAATGGCCTCGACGTCTTGGCTGATCTGGTGGTAGTAGTCGTCCTCGTAGCGCGCCAGGCCCCCGACCGGCGTCCGGACCGAGAGGCGGTCGCGCACAGCCTGCATGGTCGCGACGATCCGCGGGTCATCGACGGCAAACATGCCCGCCTCGCCCGGCGTCGGCTCAAAGGCCCACAGCCCAACCAGCGAGGCGTCGATCGTAGCGTCGACGTCCCAACCTTCTCCGTTCCGGCGGATGGTCCGCGCGAAGCGGTTGAGGTCAGGCTGCCAGAGGTACTCCTCCGCACCGGCGCGGATCTGCCCTGCCGCGACGCGGTAGGTCTGGGCGAGGGCGTGCTCGCCAAAGGCGTCGGCAAAGCGCGCCGCTGCCTCGAGACCAGCCCAGGTGGCGCCCACCGTCCAGGCGTGTACGCCACGGCGCTCCTCCCACAGGTCCCAGGAGGGGAGGGGAAGGCCTGAGGTCTGATCGCGATAGGCGGCGAGCCAGCTGCCGGCGCGCACGACGAGACCGCGGTAGTGGGCCTTGATGAACTCGACATCGCGGAACGTGGCAAAGTGCCGCCACAGCGCCCACACGACCAGCGCCGTCTCATCCTCCTGCACGGGGAGCGCCTTCTGCCCATCCACGTACCAGCCGTGCCACGAGGAGGCGAGCGCGCCGTCTGGCGCGTACTTGTGGAGCAAGTAGCCCTCGTCGGTGATCGCGCCGTGGCAGAACTCGAAGAAGCGGCGCGCGAGCATCGAGTACCCTGCCTCGATCAGCGTAGCGACGACCAGTGCGCCATCGCGGGGCCACATGTAGGAGTAGGTATCCCGCCCATAGTGTGCGATGTCAAAGTCGTTCGCGGCAAGAATGGCGCCATGGTTGTCGATCTGGGTGCGGAGGATCAGCAAGCTACGCCGGACGAGGCTGCAGGTCAGGTTGGAAAGGTCGCACAGGTCCTGGTCCTCTTTGGTGAGCCAGAGGCGCCAGTAGTCACGAGTGCGGTCGAGAAAGGCCTGCGGGCCCTTTTCGCGCACCGTGCGGTTGATGCGGGTGACCTCGCGGAACTCGTTGCCCACGGCGATCCAGTACCAGCCTACCGCCTGTCCGCGCCCGGGGACGGTGAGATGCAGAGCAACTGTCGAGTCAACGGTCCCCTGCTCGACGGCGTTGCCGGAGAGGACGCCATCCTCGGCGTCGCGCCACGTGCCCTCTCGGCCCAGCATCTCGGTCTTGCCGACCGCCCATTGATCGAGCCCGATGCGCAGCGCCTCCCCTTCGTACCGAGCGGCGACGATCATGAACCACCGGTGCCCCTTGTAGTGAAACACGGCACGCCGCTCTGGTTCATAGTACGCCGAGTCGCCAACCATGCTGCCGCCGATGTGCAGGTCGTGCGTGAAAAAGAGGCGCACCTCGCGGGGGTGCTCGTAGTAGTTGTCGACGATGATCTGGCGGAGGTAGAGGTTTTCGTGAAAGTCGACCGCATCGTGGCACGCGATGCGCAGCGAATGGCCCGGGCTGTACAGCGTGACCTGCGAGACGAGCGTATCGTGTTCGTACGCGAGGGTACGGACCCAAGGTGGATCGTGGACCCAGCTCAGCGCGCCGTTGACCCACACCCCCATCCGGCACGCGTGTCCGTGCGTGTGGTTCTCTTGTCCGACGTAGGGCCAGTACAGGTCGCGCAGGTGATACTGCTGGTCAAAGTTGACCAGCAGCGAGCCGTTGCCCAGCGGGATGTCTCTTGGCATCGTCGCTCCTGTTGGAGGGCAGGAATCAGCTGCCCTGGCGCCCGTGCTTGGTGCACCAGGGCTGGCGAGAGGTGGTCAGGAAAGCATATCGATCATGTGCTCGATGTTCTCGATGACGTGCGACCCCAGGTGGAGCCGGATCACGCGGCGTCCGGCATCGAGCAAGGCTTGCTGGTCGCCCAGGGCCTGGGCTTCCTCCAGGATGCCAAAGCTGATCGATGGCGTCGCCGCGCCCGCTTCGTCGGGAATCGGCACGTCGTGGACCGAGTCATCCGTCAGCTGGATGAACAGGCCATTCCCCGCGCCGCCCTTGTGCAGCTGCCCCGTCGAGTGCAGGAAACGGGGGCCATAGCCCACCGTCGTCGCCAGGCGGTAGCGATCGCGGATCAGGGAGCGCAGGCGCTGCAGCGCGAGGTCTCGTTCTGGGGTCGGCTCGATGTACGCCTGCAAGGCGACATAGTCGCCCTCCTGGGCGTGATCCAGGAAGGCGAGCAAGGTCTCGCGTTCCAGCGGCGTGCGCTCGCCTTCGGGCAAGGTTCCCTCCTCGCGGAAGCGCTCGACCATCTCGCTCGCACGACGCTTGGCGGCTTCGACGTTCGGCTGGTCGAAGGGGTTGATGCCCATCCGATGCCCGGCGACAGCGGTTGCCATCTCCCACAGGAAGAACTGCTGACCGAGGTCGTAGCGGTCGCGCAGCCGGATGCGCAGCACGGGCTGCCCCGCGTCCTGCAGGGCGTGCACGGCGGCGTCGTAGGTATCGTCGCCGTCAAGCCGGAGGTAGACAAAGGTCCGGTCTGTGCCATAGACGTCGGGCGGACCGAGCGGCTCGCCGACCACGGGCACGATGCCTCGCCCTTCTTTGCCGGTGCTTTCCGCGATCAGCTGCTCGACCCAGTCGCCAAAGGCGGTGATCTCGGGGGAGAGGACGAAGGTGAGCTTGTCGCGCCCATGCGCGGCGAGCTCGCTGATCGTCGCCCCCAGCAGGGCGCCGGCGTTGTTGCCACCCTCCATGCAGTTGCACGCCTCGCAGTTGCACGCCATGGTCAGCGCGCGGTCGAGCAGTGTGTCCAGGTCGACGCCGATCAGGGCTGCGGGCGCCAGGCCAAAGTAGGAAAGGGCGGAGTAGCGCCCGCCGATGTTGGGATCGTTGAAAAAGATGGTCCGAAAGTCATACTCCCGGGCGATCGTTGCGAGGCGCGAGCCAGGGTCCGTGATCGCGACAAAGTGGCGACCTGCCTCCTCCGGACCGACATCCTCTACCAGCCACGTGTAGAACCGCTTGAAAAAGGACAGCGTCTCGACCGTGCGTCCCGACTTGGTGGAGACGATGAACAGGGTCTGAGGGAGTTCCAGGCGCTTGGCCTGCGCCAGGACGGCATCTGGATCGGTCATGTCGAGGACGTGCAGGTCCAGGTAGTCTGTCTCACCGGCGAGCGTCTTGGCAAACACCTCGGGCGCGAGACTGGAGCCGCCCATCCCGAGCAGCAGGGTCTGCCTGTAGCCCTCAGCCCAGACATCGTCGGCGAGGGCCTGTAGACAGTCTACCTGCTCTACCATACGCTCCGCGATGTCGAGCCACCCCAGGCGGTTGGTGATCTCGGCTGGGTCGGGCTTCCAGAGGCGGTAGTCGTGTGCCCAGATGCGCCTGATGACGTCGTCCTGCCGCATCTCGTCGAGCGCAGCGTCAACCGCCGCACGATACGGGCCCAGATCGACCGAGATCTGGTCCCACTCTTCCAACAGCCGATCGCGCTTCTCGGAAATGCTGTCCATCAGGCCCTGGAACGCCGCGGCAAAGGACGCGACGCCGTCTTCGAGCAATCGCTGGGTGACGTCGCCCAGGTCGATGCCGAGGGATGCGAGCCGGTCCAGCGCTTCCTGCGCGCGATCGAGGCCCTGCTCCAGGGCAGAAGCGACGGCGCCGTGGTCGAGGTAGAGGTCAAGGGTTGTGGGAGGGACTGTGTTGACCGTGTTCGGGCCGATCAGCTCTTCCACATACTTGACGTCCGAGTACTGCGGATTCTTGGTACTGGTGCTGGCCCAGAGCAAACGCTGCGGGCGCGCGCCCTGTGCCTGCAGACGCTCCCACCGTTCACCGGCATAGATGCTGTGCGACAGCGCGAACGCCGCCTTGGCGTTCGCAACGGCGATCGTGCCCTGGAGTGCCGTCTCGCCCGTGCGCGCCAACTCGCGATCGACCGCGGTATCGACGCGGCTGACAAAGAAGGAGGCAACCGAGGCGACGCGGGCGGGATCGCCTCCCGCTGCGGCGAGCTGCTCCAGGCCCGAGAGGTAGGCCTGGGCTGTGGCGCGGTACTGATCGAGCGAAAAGATGAGGGTGACGTTGACGTTGATCCCTGCCGCGATGAGCTGCTCCACAGCCGGAAAGCCGGCGGGCGTCGCCGGGACCTTGATCATGACGTTGGGGCGGCCCAGCTTCTCGTGGTAGTAGCGCGCCTCGGCAACCGTGCCGGCTGTGTCGTCGGCGAGCGTGGGATCGACCTCCAGACTGACGTACCCGTCTGTGCCGGCGGTATCGTCATACACCGGTCGGAGCAGATCGGCCACGCGCGCGATGTCGGCGAGCACCAGGGCCTCATAGACCTGGCGCGTGGACCGCTTCTGGTCGACCAGCGCACGGAGCTGGTCGTCATAGTCTGTGCTGCCGGCGATGGCCTTCTGAAAGATGGAGGGGTTGGATGTCACGCCGCGGACGCCCCGGTCGATCCAGGACTGAAGCTCCCCCGAGTCCACGAACGACCGGCGAATGTAGTCGAGCCAGACTGACTGTCCCACCTGCGCGAGCTGTTCCAGCTTGTTCATGACCAGTGCTCCTCCTTCAGACAACGCCGGCGCGCTCCGGATCATTGCGGACCGCCCTGCAGTGCGCAACCGTGTCCCCTGGACAGACGGGCGGCGCCGCCGTGCGGTTCGATCGCGCTATGCAGAGGCATCTGGCGCCCCTGTTTCAAGACCGCCCCTGGGTGAGCTGCTCGCGCGCGCAGACCTGGGCGATGCCCACGCGCAGCTCACAACTGAGCGACCCAGTCGTAGACCAGATAGGCGCCCACAGCTACCAAGAGCAGGGCGCTGAAGCGATTGACATACAGGACCGCGCCGTGCAGCTTGCGCACGATCGCTTGGCGCAGCAGTGCGGCGCCGATCGTCGCGGCGACAAAGACCAAGCCCATGCCCAGTGCGTACCCGATGAACTGCGTCAGTGCGCTCGTCCATTCCTGGCTAACCAGGGCACTGCCGACGATGACCAGAAAGATCGGCAGTGTACAGCTCAGCGAACCGACGGCATAGATGATCCCAAACAGAAAGACGTTCCACATGTTCCGGCGCGGGGCGATCGTCAGACGGCTCGCTGCCTGTAGGCCGAAACTCCTGCCGGTCACGAGCAGCCAGATCCCGAGGACTGCCATGATGGCCCCGACCAGCACGCGCCCATAGGGAAAGACAGCGTTGAGCCAGCGTCCCCCAATGGCGACGACACTGCCCGCGAGGGCAAAGACCGTGACGAATCCCGCCGTGGCGACCAGGCCCATGGCGAGGGCCTTAAGTACCCGTTCTGACGCGCTGCGCTCGCCTGCCTGTGGGTCCCCGGTCCTGAGGTGGTAGAGGATGTACGTCGGCAGCAAGAGAAAGCCGCACGGGTTCACGCTGGCGACCATGCCTGCGGAGAAGGCATAGCCGACGGGCAGTAGGGAGGATAGGCTTGTCATCGCGGACTCGACCCCGTCGCGCGAAGCGACGAGGGCAAAGAGCAAGCCGACCACGAGTAGGGCGGGGAGGGCGAACGACAAGATCGTCGCCAGCTTGCCCCGCCGGCTCAGGCCCACGCTCAGCGGTGCAAAGGGCTCCGGGTTGACCTTTTTGCTTTGCTCAGACATCGGCTCTCCCTAGACAGCCCACGTGCCTGGCGAAACGCATGTGCCCGACACGACGACGGTGCGATCTTACACGTAGGGCTGCAGGATGTCAAGTTCAGGTGCCCGGCAAGCGTTCCACGATCTCGACGCGGGCGCGCGTCTCTCACGCTTTGGCAGGGGGACCCGTGTAGACAACGCGGAGAAGGGCGATCAGCGCCGCGACCTCCTCACGGCACTCGGCGCAGTGCGCCAGGTGGTCGTGCACGTCCGGCATCGCCTCCGCCGCGCGCTCGCCGAGCACGACGAGCTCGGCGTACTGGTCGACCTGCTCGAAACACTCGCCGCAGCTCAGCTCGTCGACGCGTGTCGTGACTGCTTCGCACACGATCTGCTTGAGCGTGATGCTGTCAATGACCATCGTGCGTTTCCATGCTCCCATCCTGCGGCTGTCGGCTGTCGTGAGGCGCGACATAGCCGGGTCTACGACACTGACGTAGCGGAGACGTTCTCTCTTACCCCGGCTTTCTTGCCGGAGGCGGCAGGTGCTTTGCGTCGGGCGCGCCGTGCATTGCCAAGAAGCGCGAGATGTGATATGATGCGATGGGCGTGGGCAGCTCTGCCCGCACATGGTTGATCAAGCGAGGCGGCGATCGATGAGGCGGCGGATCCGCTGGGGCAGCATTCGGTACAAGATCATCGTGTGGGCCTTTGTGCCCGCGGCGCTGATCCTGCTCGCCGTAGCCGTCGTGAGCCTGTACGCGTACCAGAGCGCCACCGAGGCGCTGGTCATCGAGCGCGACAGAGACCTGACGCGCCTTTCGGCCAAGTTGCTGGGGACCGAGCTGGCGGCATACGCCGATCCCTTCTCCGACCAGTTCCTGTCCGTCTTTGATAGCGGGATGGTCGTGTTTGACGGGAACCGCAAGGTGCTGTCGGTTGAGCCAGAGCAGCTCGATGGTTGGGGCACGCAGTGGGACCGTCGCATCCCCCTCCGCCAATTCCTCGACTCTTCAGAGTCGGTCTACTCAAATGTGATGCTGGATGGCGAAACGACCGAAAGGGTCGTCGTCGTGGTGGTCCCGATCACCGGTCGCCAGGGAGCCCCGGTCGGCTGGGTGGCAGGGATCTTTCGCCTCGCTCCAACTACGGACAACGCCTTCTACAGGCGGATCGAGTCGCTGCGCCGCGGCGAAAGCAACTGCGTCTACCTCGTGGATGGGAACGGCTCGGTGATCTATCACTCGAACGCAGACTATATCGGGCAGGACTTTTCCGATCAGATGGTCGTGCAACAGGTCATGCTGAACCGTTCGGGTGCGCTGCGCACCGTGGACCTGGAGGGACAAGCGATCGTAGCCAGCTTTGCGCCCGTACCGGGGACCTCGTGGGGCTTGGTGACGGAGGAGAGCTGGCAGACGCTCGTCGCGTCCAGCCAACGATACGCCCGTTTCCTAGTGCTCCTGCTCGTGTTGGGCATCGTCGTGCCCGTGGGGGTGGTGCTGTTTGGCCTGCGGCGGATCATGCGCCCGATCGGCGAGTTGACGGGCGCCGCACAAGAGATTGCTGGGGGCCACTTTGGGCAGCGTATCGTCGCTTCCACCGGCGACGAGCTGGAGGAGCTTGCCGCGCAGTTCAACCGCATGGCGAACGAGCTGCAGTCCTTGTACGATGACCTGGAGCAGCGGGTTGAGGGCCGGACGAGGGAGCTGGCGACCCTGAACCGGTTGGCGGGCGTGGTCAGCCGCTCGCTCGACCTGGATGAAGTCGTGCACGACGCGCTGGACGAAGCGCTTGGGATCATGGGGATGACCATGGGGGAGGCGTTCGTCCTGGACCGGCAGACCGAGTGCCTGCACTTGCGCGCACACCGCGGTCTTTCGGATGAGCTGGTGACCTATACCTCGCGGATGGTGCTCGGCGCGACCACGGCGGGCCTGGCAGCGCGCGAGGGGCGCCCTGTGTACCGGGAAGTTGCCGACTACCCGGAGGGCAGGCTGAAAGACATGCTCCGGTCAGAGGGGGTCGAGCTGGTCGTCAGCACACCGCTGATGGTGAAAGAGAAGACGGTCGGGGCGATCGACCTGGGCAGCGGGGAGGTGCGTGAGATCTCGGATGACGAGCTGTCCCTGCTCTCGGCGATCGGTCACCAGATCGGCGTCGCGGTAGAGAACGCGCGGCTCTACGATCAGGCGCAGCAACTGGCGGTGATCGAGGAGCGCAACCGGTTGGCGCGCGACCTGCACGACTCGGTGATGCAGGCTCTGTATGGCGTAACGCTGTATGCCGAAGCGGCTGTCCGCCAGCTCGACAAAGGCGATGGCGCACTGGCGACCGATCACCTGCGCGAGATCCGGGATACTACCGAGGAGGCGCTGCGGGAGATGCGGGTCCTGATCTTTGAGCTGCGTCCCCCAGTCCTGAAGCGAGATGGGCTTGTCACAGCGCTGCGTTCGCGCCTCGAGTCGGTCGAGGAACGGGTCGGCGTCAAGACAGAGTTCCAGGCCGCCTGTCCGGGTCGGCTGCCCGCAGAGATGGAAGAGGAGCTGTATCGCGTGGCGCTAGAGGCGCTGAACAACGCCCTCAAGCACGCCAACGCCGACTCTGTCCTGGTGCGCTTGGTGCAGGAGGAGGGCGTGGTTCAGCTCGAGATCGTGGACGACGGGATCGGCTTTGACCGTGAGCTGGTGCGCCAGCGGGGTGGCTTTGGACTGCGGAGCATGGAAGAGCGGGTCGTGCAGCTAGGCGGCACGCTGATCGTGGACACTGGGCTGGGCAGGGGAACGCGGATCAGGGCGGAGGTGAGACGATGAGCGATCGGAGGGAGCAAGAGGAGATCCGGGTCCTGGTCGTCGATGACCACGCGATCGTGCGCAAGGGCATCTGCGCGCTGCTGGCTACCGAGCCCCAGATCGCGGCGGTTGGCGAGGCGGCGAACGGGCAGGAGGCGATCGACCAGGCGCGCCTGCTTCAGCCCGACGTGATCCTGATGGACATCGTGATGCCCGAGATGGATGGCTTGGAGGCGATCCGCCGGATCAGCGAACAGATGCCCGAGATCCGGATCCTGGTCCTGACCAGCTTTGCGAGCGTCGACATGGTCCTGCCTGCGATCAAGGCAGGCGCGCTGGGGTACCTGCTCAAGGACTCGGGACCGCAAGAGCTGGTGCAGGCGATCAGGCAGGTCCAGGGCGGCAACTCGTCGCTCCACCCGGCGATCGCACGCAAGCTCCTGGACGAGATCTCACAGCCATCTGCGCATGGGCCAGAGGAGGACGCGCTGACCGATCGAGAGGTGACCGTCCTCAAGCTGGTAGCGCAGGGCTTTAGCAACCGCGACATTGCCCACGAGTTGACGGTCAGCGAAGCGACGGTGCGTACGCACGTCAGCCACATCTTGGCCAAACTGGAGCTGTCGAGCCGGACACAGGCTGCGCTGTATGCCCTGCGGCGGGGCCTGGTGTCGCTCTATGACGATGCGCTGGACGACTAGCATCGTACAACGTTTGTCGTAGCCCCCATAAGAACCCCGTAGAGAGGATCGTCGCACAGACGATCCTTTTTTGCTACCCCGAGTCCGTTGTTTTTCCGATGACAGCGCGTGCGCCCCCTGCTATACTGGTAATCGTGTAGGCCATGCAGTTGCCCACAACGGCGTGGACGATGACTGGGCAAAGGAGGTGCGCCGGGCAGATCGTGCCCCGGATCGACCCGTGATTCCCTACTGTGCCGCAAGTCCAACCCTATCCGATCGAAGGAGAAGACCATGAAGAACGCAAGGATCGTGCTGTATCTGGCTGCTGTCGTCGCGCTCGCCCTAGCAGCATGCCAGCCTCAGACTGTGATCGTGGAACGGGAAGTCAAGGTCACCGAGATCGTGACCCAGGTCGTGACTGAGAAGGTGCAAGAGACGGTCGTTGTCGCAGGCACGCCGCAAGTCGTTGAGAGGGAAGTGACCAAGGTCGTCGAGACCGTGGTCACCGCCACGCCCGAGCCCACCCAGATCGCCACGGGTGGCACCGTGATCGAGAGCAGCTTTGCCGACGCCGAGATCCTGAACCCGATCCTTTCCACGGACGAGTCCTCCGCGGATCTCGAGCAGCTGCTCTACAACGAGCTCGTCACCATCGATCCGGGCGATCTCAGCCCGCTCCCCGAGCTCGCGGAGCGGTGGGAAGTCTCGGACGACAGCCTGGTCTTCACGTTCTACCTTCGCCAGGACGTGACGTGGCACGACGGCGAGCCATTCACCGCGCGAGACGTCAAGTTCACGTATGACACGATCCTGAACTCCGACGTCAACTCGCCGCGCCGCGCCGATCTGGCGGACATCCTGACCCCTGAGCAGATCGAGGTCGTGGATGACTTTACCATCCGGTTCACGCTCAGCCAGGTCGATGCCAGCTTTTTGACGACCAAGACGATCTATGGGATCATCCCGGCGCACCTGCTGGGCGACCTGACTGCCGAGGAGCTCAACACGGCAGATTTCAACACCAAGTCCCCCGTCGGCACAGGGCCGTTCATGTTCCGCGAGTGGATCAAGGACGACCACGTCGCGCTGGTCAAGAATCCCAACTACTTTGGGAGCGCGCCCAACATCGACTTTTACTACTACAAGATCGTCGAGAACCAGACGGTGGAATACGCCCAGCTGCAGACGGGCGAGGTCGACTATGCCGAGGTGACGGCAGCGCTGTGGGAAGATGCCCAGCAGCAGGAGAACCTGGCTTGCATCACGTTCCCGCAGTTCGGCTTTACGTTCTACACGTACCAGATGGACCCGGAGAAGTCGCCCCTGTTCCTGGACGTGCGTACGCGCCAGGCGCTACTGCTCGCCCTGGACCGACAGGCGATGGTCGATAGCATCGTCCTGGGGCTCGCCGATGTAGCGCACTCGACCGTGCCCCCCATCTCTTGGGCGCACAACCCGGACAACGAACCGCGCTACGGCTACGACCCAGAGCGTGCCAAGGAACTGCTCGACGAGGCGGGTTGGCGCGATGAGGACGGCGACGGCGTTCGCGAGGCGCACGGCGTGCAAGGGGTAGAGGACGGCACTCCCTTCTCCTTCGAGATCCACACCAACGCCGGGAACAACGAGCGCGAGTCGAACATGGTGGTCATGCAGCAGTACTGGAACGAGATCGGCGTGGATGCACAGCCGACGGCGATCGAGTGGAACGCGCTGCTCGCCGAGCTGACCGAGACGTACGACTATGAGCTGATCGTGGTCGGCTTTGGGTGGGATACGGACCCCGACCAGAAGACGATGTGGCATACCGACTCGTACGGCAGCGGGTTCAACATGAACCGCTACTCGAACCCTGCGCTGGACGAGATCATCGACGCCGCCCTGTTGACCGTCGACCAGGAGGAGCGCACCGAGCTGTACTATGAGATGCAGCATATCCTGGCTGAGGACGTGCCGGCGCCGATCCTGTACTTCAGACAGGGGACGGGCTGCTGGAACACACGGCTGCACGAGTTCGAGTACAACGACATCGACTACAAGTTCAACGCGCAAGAGTGGTGGGTGGAGCGCTAGTGTGCTGTGGGCAGTGTCGTCCGGGAACGCATTGCCCCAACCGCGATCGGGGCTGGGGTCCACCGCGGGCCCCAGCCCCTTTCAGTTGACGCAAGGGACAGAAAGCGAGGCGAGAGGTCGATGGGCAAGTTCCTGATCCGGCGCATCCTGCAGTCGATCCCGGTCTTTGTCGGGGTGACGGTCATCTCCTTTGTGCTGATCCACGCCGTGCCGGGAGGCCCCACAGCGCGGTTGGAGCTGGACGCCGACATCAAACCGGAGGACATTGCGCGCATCCGGGCGAACATGGGACTGGACAAGCCGGTCTGGATGCAGTACTTTGTATGGATTGGGCTCATGCCCAACAGCCAGGGCAGGCACAGCGGTCTGCTGCAGGGCGATCTGGGCGTCTCGTTCATCGATCAGACCTCGGTTGCGCAGAGCATCTACGACCGGTTGCCCAACACACTGCTGCTCAGCGTGACGTCCTTTGCGATCAGCCTTGCGGTAGCCCTGCCGGTGGGGCTGTGGTCGGCGATGAGGCAGCACAGTTGGTTTGACAACCTGTTCACCGTGCTGAGCACAGCTGGCGTCTCGATCCCGTCCTTCTGGTTTGGCTTGATCGCGATCTTGGTGTTCTCGGTCAGGCTGCGTTGGCTCCCCTCGGGGGGCATGTACACCCTGGGCGCAGAGCGCGACCTATTCGACCTGCTCAAGCACCTGCTGATGCCAGCTGGGATCCTGTCGATCCTGAGCGTGGCTGGATGGAATCGCTACATCCGGGCGAGTGTGCTCGAGGTGATGGACCAGGACTATGTGCGCACCGCACGGGCAAAGGGCCTTGCCGAGCGGCTGGTCACGGCGCGCCACATCCTGCGGAACGCGCTGATCCCGGTGGCGACGCTGATCGGCCTGGCGATCCCGACGCTGCTCAGCGGATCGCTGGTCACAGAAACGATCTTTGGCTGGCCCGGGATGGGACGTCTGGCCTACCACGCGGCGACCAAGCGCGATTACTCGATGATCATGGGCACCCTGGTGGTGGGCACCGTGATGGTGATCGGCGGAAATCTGATCGCCGACATCGCCTACACCTTCCTAGACCCGCGCATCACCGCCGAGTAGCTGCACCTGAGAGGGAGAGAGACCATGACCGCTGAAGCGATCGGAGCGAGTCCTGCCGCCCGAGCCCGGGCGCTGGCGCGCTTGCAGTTCAAGGAGCAGCAGCGAACGCCTGGCTTGCTCGAGATGGCCTGGCAGCGATTCCGGCGCGACAAGCTAGCCATGGCTGGCACCGCCACGCTGATCCTGCTGGTCGCGACTGCCCTAGCGGCGCCTTTGCTCTCGCGCTATGTGATCGGCTACACGCCGGAGCAAGTGGCATTGGGCGGGATCCTGCAGCCGCCTGGGTACGGCACCGGTGCGGGGCGGTCCACCCACTGGCTGGGCACCGACGAGCTGGGCAGGGATGTGCTTGCGCGCGCGATCTATGGAGGTCGCGTCTCCCTGTATGTCTCGTTCCTGACCGTGCTGATCTCGTTGACGGTAGGCACAGTCGTGGGCGCGATCGCCGGCTACTATGGCGGCTGGGTGGACACACTGCTGATGCGGTTGGTGGATATCATGCTCTCGATCCCGGGGCTGTTTCTGTTGATCCTGATCTCCGTCGTGTTCCGCCCTGGCGTGACCGGGTTGGCGTTCGTGATCGCGTCGCTCAACTGGATGGGCACGTCGCGGCTCGTGCGCGGCGAGTTCCTGTCGCTGAAGGCGCGGGACTTTGTCGACGCGGCGACCGTTGTCGGCGCCAGGCACAGGCGGATCATCTTCCGTCACATCCTGCCCAACGCCACGTCGCCGATCATCGTCTCGGCAACGCTCGCGCTGGGGGGCGTGATCCTGACCGAGGCGGCGCTCAGTTTCTTGGCCCTGGGGGTGCAGCCGCCCACGCCGAGCTGGGGGAACATGCTCACGAACGCGCAGCAGTACCTGTACCGGGCGCCCTACCTGATCGTGATTCCTGGGTTCTTTATCTTTGTGACCGTGCTGTCGGGGAACCTGATGGGCAATGGGCTGAGGGATGCACTGGATCCAAAGATGAGGCGGTAGAGGGCGCGCGCTGGATGCACTGCCCTCCGTCGGGGGCGTCCGGTCTACGGACCGGCGGATGCCCGGCGGCATACGTGCCGCGAGGTGTGCTGTGAGCGAACGAATCGATCTTGCCATAGTGGAACGGCGTGCAGAGGTGTCCGCCAAGCGGCGAGGCACGATTCGCGTGCTGATCGCGGACGATCACGCGATCGTGCGCAAGGGGATCCGGGCGCTGCTGGCGACCGAGCCGGACATTCGCGTCGTCGGCGAGGCGCAGGATGGACAAGAGGCGATCTCGGAGGCCAAGCGCCTCGAACCGGACGTGATCCTGATGGACCTGGTCATGCCGGTGATGAACGGCGTCGACGCGATCCAGTGGCTGTCGGCGGAGATGCCCCAGATCCGGATCCTGGTGCTGACAAGCTTTACCGGCATGGACAGGATCTTTGCGGCGATCAAGGCTGGCGCGCTCGGATACCTGCTCAAGGACTCTGGGCCCGAGGAGCTGGTAGAGGCGATCCGCCAGGTCTACTCGGGCAACGCATCGCTGCACCCGGCGATCGCGCGCAAGCTGTTGGAGGAACTGAGCGACCCGTCGCCGCACAAGCCGGTCGAGGACCCGCTGACGGACCGCGAGAAAGAGGTCCTGCGCCTGGTTGCGCAGGGGCAGGCCAACCAAGAGATCGCCGACGGGCTGGCGATCAGCGAGGCGACAGTACGTACGCACGTCAGCCACATCCTCGCCAAGCTCGAGTTGTCCAGCCGCACCCAAGCCGCGCTGTATGCCCTCCGCCGGGGCCTGGCGTCGCTGGAGGACGCCGACGCAGCGATCAGGGAGTCCCTCTAGACGCGCGTACGACAACTGCCGTAGTGCAGACGCGATCAGCGAGATACAAAAGTGTTCTCCTCCCCATTCGTAGAGGCGTATGGCAGTACGCCTCTACGCTTCATTTCCTGGGCGTTCCACTTTCGAGCGCGAGCACCCTTGATCGGGGCATCGAGCAGTGCTATAATGGCTGCAGGGCTCGCTGGCGGCGCTGTTGGGCGCACACAGGGATCGAGGCCCGTGGACGGCAGCCGGGCGCAAGCCCGTGACCACAGGGAGGCGCTGTGTACAACAAGATCCTGGTCCCACTGGACGGTTCGCGGCGCGCAGAGGCGGTCCTGCGCCACGTGGAAGACTTGGCGCTGCGCTTTGGCGCGGAAGTGGTGTTTCTGCGGATCGTAGAGCCCGCATCGCCGGTCGCCGCCGCCGAAACTGCCTACGCCAACCTGCACCGGAGCGAGTACGAGCGCCGGCTGCGCGAAGCCGAGCGGTACCTGAGCGTGCAGCAAGGCAAGTTCCGGGCGCTCGGCATCGAGGCGGATGCGCGGGTCTCGACGGGGCCCGTCGTGGAGGCGATCGTACGGGTCGCCGAGCGCGAGAACGTCGACCTGGTCGCGATGGCGAGACAGGGACACTCGGGGCTGACACAGGTCCTGTACAACAGCGTCGCAGCGGGTGTGCTACACCGGATCAGGCGCCCCCTGCTGGTCGTGCACGCGCAAAAGGGCACCGAGAGCCGCTGAGCGCCAGGGGCTACGACATCGCAACTAGCGCCGCGAGCAGGGCCTTGATGTAGCCGATCGAGTACGCCAGGCCCAGGCTCGCGTCCTCTCCGTCTCCCTCGAGATGCGGGATGTGATCGGGGTTCAGGCACCCGTCGTAGCCCACTCTGTGCAGGGCAAGCAGCACGCGGAACATGTTCATGTCGCCGTCGTCGAGGAGCACTTCCTCGAACCCGCCCGCAGTCGCGAGGCTGCCGCGTACGTTGCGAAAGTGGACGGCAAAGAGGCGCCCCTTGCGACCATAGTTCTCGATCTCGTTGAGGATCAGCGGCGTGCCCCCAGCCTCGGCGCGGGTGCCGACGCAGTACAGGTAGCCGACCTGGCTGCTGGGGAAGGCGTCGACGACGCGGTGAAAGCCGAGCGCGTCAAAGGGCGTGCCAGGATAGGGCGTATCGGACGGGTGGATCGCGAGGCGGATCCCGTGCTCCTCAGCGATCGGCACCAGGTGATCGTACACGTCGCAGAAGCGGCGCCAGCGGCGCTCGACCTCGTCCTGCGCGGGGAGGGTGGGGTTGGCCTGGTGCTGGTACTCGCCGCGTGACCTATACCCGCCGCGATGGACCGAGCGGTAGGGCGAGGTCTGCCCGGGCGAGGCGTCTCCGGCGAAGCGTTGGCGCGCGATCGGGATCCCGGCTTGGGCGTAGACGCGCAGCGCGATCCCGGCGTTCTCCAACTCCCGATCCCCACCGGGCAAACCTTCCATAAAGCGCGCGCCGATGTCGGGCAATGTGACGCGGTTGATGTCGAGTCCCCAGGCGCGGATCCGGCGCCGGATCGCGCGCACTTGATCCAGGTCGGGGTATCCCTGCTCCGTTACCCCGGGGAACGCCGTCCCACTTCCAAAGTCAATCCGTTCGGCGCCCAGCTGGGTGACTTGGCGCAGGTAGCGCTCCGAGAGACCACGATCCCATACCGATATGCGGATCATACGAGTCCCCTCCACCGATCGGGATGCGCCGACCCGTGACGCGGCTAGAGCGCCAGGGCCAACGTGCTATACAGGTTCAGGCCATCGGGATCGCGTCCCGGTCCATTCCGAGCGCCCGCGGCTACGCGGTTGAGCAAGCGCAGCTCGGTCTGCGCGCCATCGCTCTGGACGTCATACACTTTTAGCCCTGACCCACCGTCGATGAACAACGCCTGCGTAAGCGGACCGTCAAAGGCGCCGTGCTGCTCGAGCTGGCGCAGGATCTGGCAGGCGTCGATCGCGCTCGCCCCGATGGTGTGCTCGTGCCGCCCGTCGAGGAGCACCCAGCCCAGACTGCGTGCGGTCTGCACCACCAGGCCCGCGGGCTCGCGCACGTGGGGGTGGTAGTTGCGGCTCTCCTTGCTCGCCTGGGCGATGGGGGAGATGGCGTTGCCGTGCTCGGTCAGCTGCCGCAGGCACTCGGGCACATTGTCGGCAGTGCAAATGTGCGCGCCGTCGACCACGGCGGGGACGAGCCCGCCCAGCAGCGTGGCGTACTCGTGAAAGGGCGTGTCCCCAACGGGCACGATCTGGAGCGGGACGCCCACGTGCCGCTCTGCGAATGCGGCGGGGGCGCCCAGCAGCTTTTGAAAGTGCGCACGCTTGACGGAGAGCACGGCGCCAAAGGAGGGCAGCGGCGCCGCGCCCTCCCAGACCGCGGCGATGTAGGCGACCGCATGGCGCCCATCGCCCTGGTTGGCGACAAAGAGGTGCACCCGGTCGCGCGCGTCGGGGAGCGGGACCGTGGGGGCGTAGTGCTGCCAACGCTCGGCGCCCTCCCTCTGCCCCTCCACCTCGGCAATCAGGGCGTCGATCTCGGGCGTACGGCATGCCGGCGTATAGGCGGCGACGTCGGCGTCTACGGCAAGGGGATCGTCGATCGCGTCGACGCGCATGCGCACGCCGGGGAGGACGACGTCGACGCGTGCGATGCCGAGATGCGGGATCAAGTCGACCGTGCCGTCGATGCGGATGCCCAGCGCACCCGGATGGGCGCCAGGCAGGCTGCCCCACACCTCGCCGCTCTCGGCATCGCGGTGCATGTGGAACCCGAGGTAGGCGGGCATGGGCGGGAGGGGGTAGGCGGGGTAGCGGCGCCCGTGCGACCACGGGAACTTGTGCCCGATCAGGCCCTCCGTCATGTAGAACCCGAGGTTGCCGATCAAGCCGCGGAACGAGCGCTGGGCAAGGCGCTGCCGCAGCGTGGGCAACGTGCGCGCCCGGTAGTGGTACCCGGCGTGGGCAGAACGCAGCTCTGTTCTTGGGACGGTCAGTACGGTGACCGACGTGGTGACCAGCGGCTCGGGCGCGGGGACGAACGCATAGTCCGCCGGTGGGGGCACCGATACCCCGTGCCAATAGGGCATGCGCAGGAAGTAGCGCGCGGCGCGCACGTGCGGGTAGCGGGCACAGAGCGCGGCAAGCGCTGCGCTCAGGCTCTCTTCAAAGCGCTCGCCAGGCTCGGCAGGGCTGAGTGGGTTGCCGCCCAGCCCGTCGGCGCGCTGAAAGCCGGCGAGTGGGCGATCGTTCGAGTAGCGACCCACCTCGATCGGGGTGGTCTCCCAATCCTCGGGACGCATAGGGCGCATGCCGGTCTCCTCGCGTAGGTGCTCGGGACAGATCTGTCAGGCTGCGGCGAGGGCATTATAGCACTGCGCCGCACTGCACGCAAAGGAGACCCCCACGGCTGCTCAGCCTTGACGAATCCCGGTCAGGGTGGTATGCTGTTGAGGAAGACCGGTGCGCCGTCGGTGTGGGCGGGCTGTGCGCCGCGATGCGTGGACTGCGGGCGCAGCCGCACTGCGCAAGAAGAGGAGGCGGGATGACCACAGATCGGGAACGTCCGAACGTGCTCTTTATCCTGGTCGATGACCTGGGCTACTGGGGGATGGGCTGCGCGGGGAACAGCGAGATCCGCACGCCCAACCTCGACCGGATCGCCGCGCAGGGGATCCGGTTTGAGCGGTTTTTCTGTACCTCGCCCGTTTGCTCGCCGGCGCGCGCGTCGATCCTGACCGGGCGCATCCCGTCGCAGCACGGGATACACGACTGGCTGCGCGCAGGGAACTCGACGGTCGAGCCCGATCGCGAGGGCTACCTGGTCGAGTACCTGAGGGGGCAGATCGGCTACACCGACGTGCTGGCGGCGCACGGCTATGTGTGCGGGATCAGCGGCAAGTGGCACATGGGCGATTCGCACCACGCGCAAAAGGGCTTCTCCTACTGGGAGGTGCACGCCAAGGGGGGCGGGCCATACTATGGCGCGCCGATGGTCCACGATGGCGAGGTGTACGAGGAGCCGCGCTATGTGACCGACGCGATCACGGAAAACGCGCTGCGCTTCCTGGAGGGGCAGGGAGGCGGCAGGGCGCCCTGGTGCCTGAACGTGCACTATACCGCGCCACACAGCCCGTGGGACCGGGCGAACCACCCGCGGGAGCTGTATGACGCGTACTATGACGCGTGTCCCTTTGACTCGGTGCCGCGAGAGCCGATGCATCCCTGGCAGGTGAACAGCGCGCCCTACGGGTACGACGAGCAGAGCCGCCGGGCGCTCTTGAGCGGCTACTATGCGGCGACGACGGCGATGGATGCGGGCGTGGGCCGGATCGTCGACTGGCTCGAGGCGCGGGGCGCCCGCGAGAACACGCTGCTCGTGTTCATGAGCGACAATGGCATGAACATGGGACACCACGGCATCTACGGCAAGGGCAATGGGACCTTTCCCCAAAACATGTACGACACGTCGGTCAAGGTGCCGGCGCTGATCTCGTGGCCCAGGCACGCGCCGCGTGGGATCGTGTGCGGCGAGATGCTGAGCCAGTATGACTGGCTGCCGACGCTGCTCGACTGCCTGGGGTACGAGGTCCCGGAGGCAGAACGGCTGCCGGGGCGATCCTTCGCGCCGCTGCTGCGCGGCGAACCCCTGCCCCGTCGCGAGGCAGTCGTCGTCCTGGACGAGCGGGGAGCGGGGGAGCATGCCGTGCTGGACGAGTATGGCCCGGTGCGGATGATCCGCACGCGAGAGTGGAAGTACGTGCACCGCTACCCCTATGGGCCGCACGAGCTGTACGACCTGCTGAACGACCCGGAGGAACGGGTCAACCTGGTAGACGACGGGGCGCGGCAAGGCGTGGTGCGCGACCTCAAGGCGGGCCTCGAGGCGTGGTTCGTGCGCTACGTCGACCCCGCACTGGACGGGACGCACGAGGGCGTCACTGGCAAGGGACAGCTGGGCCTGGCAGGTCCGGCGGGCAAGGGGCGCCGGGCCTGGGCAGGGGACTGGCACTACCTCGGCGACCGTCCCAAGAACCCGGGGCTGTAGCGCCAGGCGCACGGCGAGCTGGACACGCGCGGCGACAACCCAGGGTCGGGGTATCTCTAGGGTCTTCGATACCCAACCGATACCTTCTTGTGGTACAATGGAGGTGCAGTGCCGCCCGATTCCCCTGGTGGGCCATCGCCTGTTGCCGCCCCACGAACCCCTGCGAGCTGTATGCTACCATCCTCGGCATTGGCGACGAGTGCGTTGCGTCGGCGCGTACTTGACGTTGACTGGCTGTTCCCATAGAGGAAGGAGAGAAGCGAAATGTCCACCAAGGTGCGAACGTCTCGTGTTCGTAGGGCGTTGTTTGCGATCTCGTTGCTCTGGATCGTGTGTGCGCTGACGGTTGGCCTGCCCGCGGAGGCAGGCGCAGCCGATCCCCCGTGGCCCCCGTATCCGGTCTGCGAGCAGGGACAGCTAGGCGAGCAGACGATCCTGGTCTGCAAGCCAGATGTGCCCGGCGCTCCATTCCCAGCGTGGAACGGTCAGCTCGTCGTCTATGCCCACGGCTACGTGTCGCCCTACGAGGGGTTGGCCCTACCTGCAGGCGAGCTCTCGGACGCGACCGTGGAAGGCGCGTCGCCGGTCACCTTTTTCCTGAGCCAGGGCTATGCCTTTGCCACGACCAGCTATAGCAAGAATGGCTATGCGGTGGGGGAAGCGGAGAAGGACCTGAACGAGCTGGTGCGGTACTTTAAGACCAAGGTGCTGCCGAATGCCGGGATGCTCAAGAGGGTGATCATTGTCGGCGCGTCGGAGGGGGGACTGATCACGACCCTGATGGTGGAAAAGTATCCGGGCATCTATGACGGGGGCTTGGCGCTGTGCGGGCCGATCGGCGGGATGCCGATGCAGATCGAGTACCTGGCAGACTTTCGGGTCGTGTTCGATGCGCTTTTCCCATCGGTCTTTCGGGCGCCGGACCCGACGTCGGGTCTGCCCTCCTTTGGGGCGGCGGACGTTCCTCCCGACGCCTACCAGTCGTGGAGCATCTATGCGAACCCGATGGACCCGAGAGGGGTGCCCTATGCGCTGCAAAGCGCTCCTGCTGCAACCGCGCAACTCCTCAACGTGACACGGCTGCCCCAACTGGGCGATCCGCTGACCATCGGTCAGTCGACGCTCCAGGTGCTGTACTATAACGTGTTCGGCACGCCTGACATGGTCGCGACGGCAGGGGGCATGCCGTACAACAACGAGGACACGTGGTACACCGGTTCGGCGAACGATGTGCTGCTGAATGCGGCTGTAGAGCGCATCGACGGCAAGGGGCGGGCGTTCGCCTACGTGCGGCGCGCGTACGAACCGACGGGCGAGTTGGAGCGCCCACTGGTGACGCTGCACAATCCGCTCGACCCGGCGGTGCCCTGCTGGCACGAGGCTGAGTACGCGATCCGCGCCGCTGCGAGTGGGATGTATATCACCTACCCGTTCGCATACGAGACGCAGTATGGGCACTGTGTGTTCAACGAGGACGAGTTCAAGTGGGCGCTAGGCGCCCTACAGACGGCGATGGGTCCCTAGTCCCAGCTGACGCGACCAGAACGGTCAGGCCAACAGGTCCAGCCGGTACGCCGGCTGGACCTGTCGCTGTGTGCGAGGGGGCTTGCGCGGCACAGCTGCATGGGGTAGAATGCCCCTCGCGCGCTGGCGCCCCTTCAAGCGCAGGGCGCGCTGTTGGGTAGACCATCGTCGTGAGGCGGCGCGGCATCGAGGGGAGGGCAGCATTGAGAGTGGAATCACCGGCAGCCGGTCCACGGATCGGGTTCATCGGCTTTGGGGCTGTAGCCTCGACCTTTGCGCGCCCGATGGCGGCGCGCGGCGTCGAGGTGTTTGCCTACGACGTCCTGTTGGAGGAGGAGGGAGGGCTGGAGACGCTGCGGCGGCGCGCCGGCGAGAGCCAGGTCCGCTTTGCGTCCTGCGCAGAGGTGGCGTCCAGCGCAGACTATGTG
Source organism: Anaerolineae bacterium (assembly GCA_016929775.1). Next base: position 3,019 of record JAFGIE010000243.1, on the reverse strand, counting down.
CTCTCGACGGCGGCGACCCAGGTCGCGGTCGAGATCGCCCGGACGTGGGCGGCGTACCTCAGCCCGGGGCAGACCTTCGTCGACCTGAACTCGACGGCGCCGCAGGTCAAGATCGCGATCGGCGAGCTGATCGCGCCCTCGGGGGCGGCGTACGTCGAGGGCGCGATCATGGGCGCAGTCGGCGCGACGGGCGCGGAGACGCGGATCCTGCTCGGCGGCGCGCGCGCCGGACAGGCAGCGGCTGTGCTGCGCCAGGTCGGCTTGAACGCCGCGTTCTACAGCGAGGAGGTGGGACGCGCCTCGATGTTCAAGATGCTGCGCAGCGTCCTGTCCAAGGGCCTCGAAGCGCTGTTGATCGAGTTCCTGGTCGCAGCGCGCCGCGCTGGGATGGAGGGCGAGCTGTGGGAGGAGCTGAGGGAGATGACGGCAAAGGCGCCCTTTGATCGGCTGGCGGCGAACTGGGTGCAGACCCACGCCGTGGCGTACGAGCGGCGCTACCACGAGATGGTGCAGGTCGAGGAGACGCTGCGTGACCTGGGCCTCGACCCGGTCGTCACGGCGGCGACGGTGGACTTGTTCCGGCGCTCGCGGACACTGGGCCTGGACGAGGCATTCCCGGACAAGCCCGATCGGGTGAGCGACGTGATCGCGTTCGTGGATGAACGGCTGAAGGAGTGATGGATGCGCGAGAACAGGATGAAGGCCAAGATCCGGGCGGGCGAGCCTGCGCTTGGCGTGTCTGTGATGATCCCGTCTCCGCAGGTGGTCGAGATGGTCGGGCGGCTGGGCTTTGACTGGGTCATGATCGACTGCGAGCACGGGACGATCACGCCCGAGACGGTCGAGCTGATGGTCATGGCGGCGGAGAGCTGCGGGGTGACGCCGATCGCGCGCCCGTGGCGGAACAGCGAGGACGCGATCCTGCGCGTGATGGACCGGGGCGCGATGGGCGTGCAGGTGCCGCACGTGAACACGGCGGCGGACGCGCGGCGCGCAGTATCTGCGGTCAAGTATCATCCGCTGGGAAGCCGGGGCCTCGCGGCGGGCACCCGACCGGCGCACTATGGGCTGGGCGTGACGGCAAGCGAATACGTCGAGTGGGTGAACCGGGAGACGCTGGTCTGCGTGCAGCTGGAGGAAGAGGAAGCGCTGCACAACATCGACGAGATCCTGGCGGTCGAGGGGGTGGACGTCTTTTTCGTAGGTCCGTCGGACCTCTCGCAGTCGATGGGCTACCCGGGACAGACGAGCGCGCCGCCGGTGCAGGAGGCGATGCGCGGCGCCTTTGCCGCGATCGTCGCCGCGGGCAAGGCGCCCGGCTCGGCGGGGAGCGGGGAGGCGATCGCCGGCTACCTGCGCCAGGGATGCCTCTACGCCTACACGCACGTGCCCAAGCTGCTCTCTGCGGGGGCAGAGGCCTTCTTTGGGGTGGTGCGGGGCGCGTGATCGCGCCGCGGGCGGCGCTCCACGCAGCACGGGGCGCTGCGGCAGCCTGTGCGAAAGGTGGGCGAGGATGGACGTGATCGGGCATCGCGGCGCGGCAGCCCTGGCGCCAGAGAACACGTGCGCGAGCTTTGACGCCGCCCTGGCGCTGGGGGTGGACGCGATCGAGACGGACGTGCGCGCGACCAGCGACGGCGTGCTGGTCCTGCTGCACGACGAGCGGCTGGACCGCACCACGGACGGGTCGGGCCCGGTGCAGTCCACGCCGTGGGCGACCGTGCGCGCGCTCGACGCCGGTCGTTGGTTCGGGGAGGCGTGGGCGGGAGAACGCGTGCCGGCGGTGGAGGACATGCTGCGCGCGTACGGCGCGCGCACGCGGATCGTGCTCGAGATCAAGCAGCCCGGCGTCGAGAGCGCCGCGCTGCAGATCGTGCGTGCGCTCGACCTGCTCGAACGGGTGACCTTTACCTCCTTCTCGTTCGAGGCGGTGCGCTGGATCAAGGCGGCGTGTGCGGAGGCGACGGTCGGCTACCTGTCGCGCGACGCGGGCCTAGAGGGGGCGCAGCACGCGCTGGAGGCTGGGCTGGACCAGTACTGCCCCGCGGCGCAGGGCTTGACAGCAGAGAACGTCGCCGCGTGGCGCGCCCTGGGCCTGTACGTGCGCGCCTGGGGCGTGCGCGACGCCGGCTTGATGCGGGGCGCGATCGAGGCGGGCGTGGATGGCATGACGATCGACGACCCGCGCCTGCTCCTCGCCGCACTGGGGCGCGCCTGATCGAGGAGGGCGCGCTGCAAGCGTCTATGCCCTGCCCGCGGCGCCGAACACGTCGACATAGTGTGCGCACTGGTCGCGGAACGCCTCGCGGATCTGGGTGACCATGCTGAACATGGAGGCGCCGCCCGACGCGGCATGGGCGACCATGCGCTGCTGCGCCTCGACGGCGAGGCTGGTAAAGACGTTGACCTTGCAGATCCCGCCGGCGATCGCCGCCCTGAACTGCCCGTCCGAGAGCCCAGAACCGCCGTGCAGCACCAGGGGCACGCCGACCCGCGCGCGGATCTCGCCCAGGAGATCGAGGTTCAGGCGCGGCTCGCCGTCGTAGAGCCCGTGCGCCGTGCCGATGGCGATCGCGAGCATGTCCACGCCCGTCTCCTCCACGTAGCGGACGACGGCATCGGGGTCGGTGAAGCCCTTGCCCAGCGCGCCGAACGCCTGGTAGGTGCGACCGACGCCGACGTGCCCCAGCTCCCCCTCCACCGCTGCGCCGACGGCGTGGGCGGCGCGCACGACCTGACTCGTGACGGCAATGTTCTCCTCCAGCGGCAGGCTCGATCCATCGTACATCAGGTCGGTGAACCCGGCGTGCAGCGCCCGGATGCAGTGCTCGTGGCTGGCGCCGTGGTCGAGGATGATCGACACCGGCACGCTCGCCTCCTCCGCCAGGACGCGGACCAGGCTGGTCAGGGCGCGCGGGTGAGGGCGGTCGAACATGCCGCTGTACAGGCCGATCATCGCCGGGGCGCGCGCGGCTTCGAGCGCGTCGAGGATGCCGAGCGTGCCGTGCATGTCAAAGGT
>JAFGIE010000242.1 GCA_016929775.1 Anaerolineae bacterium | reverse complement strand
GTCTCGCCCGGGGCTGCGGTCGTGCGATCCAGGTCGTAGCCCAAGTACGCCACTTGCGCGCCGAGGTTAGCCTCCCCCGGGTGCTGGATGGGGGGCACGATCGTGCGCCGGTCGACCGCCTGTACGTCCAGACCGGTCAGGGGCACGCTCGGGCCCACGGGCGCGCCGCTGGCGCGCTCGACCACGCGCAGCTGCACGACATACTCGCCCGGCGGCGCGTCTTGGGGAATGGTCAGCGCGTACTGGTCGAGCAGCGCCGTCCCCGGTTGCCACGCCGTGGTCGGGAACGTGCCGTGCACCGGCGGGCCTTCCCACAGGGGCAGCGCCGCGCCGCCCGTGGACGGCGCCAGCTCCAAGACCACGCTCAGATCGGGGAGCGGGCGATCGGAGGACCAGTAGAGGCCCAGGTAGTACGTGTCCCCGGGGCGGAGCGAGCCCTGATCGCGCCGGTAGCCGTAGAGCCGCAGCCCATCGAACGTGGCGTCCACGCGCGCTTGGACATCGGGCGGCGTGGCGGGCGGATGCGCCGCCTGCGCGATCGACACCGGACCGAGCGCCGTCGTCGTCCCCGCCACACGTCCCTGGCTGTCGAGCCGGGGGAGGCGCGCGTTCTGGCTGTGCGCGTAAAAGCCGACCACCAGCTCGTACGCGCCTGGGGGCGTCAGCGGCGAGATCGGAATGCTGCGCCGCTGCACGATCACCTGTCCGGGCGACCACTGGCTGGACGGATAGTCAAACGCGTCTGAACTGCCCCACTTGAGCCCCGCCACGTCCTGCACGTGCACAAAGAGCAGGTGGTCCTCAGCCTGGGCGGGCGCCAAGACGCGCCAGTAGAGCGTGACGACCAGCGGCTCGCCGGCGGTCACGGGGGGCAGGTCGTAGCCCAGCAGCTCGATCTGGTTGCCATAGTTAGCCGAGGCGTGATGCTGCGGCGCGACCGGCGGCGTGCGCCCCGCGGGGAGGCGGTAGATCCGATACGCCACGTCCCCGTCGGGACCTGCATACGTCTCCTCTGCCGCCACCTGGCCCAACAGCGCCAAGAGCGACGGGTCCGGGGTCGAAGAGCGCGGCAAGACGTACACGCCGCCATTCCCGTCCGCGGGCGGGAACGCGATCACGTCCTCGCCGACCAGCCAACGAATGCGCAGATAGTCCTTCGCCAGGTAGGCGACCGTCGGGTGCCGGTAGTGAAGCGAAGAGACCCAGATCGCGGCATCGCCCACTGCCAGGCTGTTCAGCGTGCGCGCCGCGTCGGCAAGGTCGTTGTCATTCTGATAGTAGGGCGCCGGCTGCTGCCCCCAGACGGCAAAGTAGTCCCATCCGGCGGACGCGCCGCCCGCCATGAGGAGCAGCGCGGCGAGGGCCATGCCGGCGAGCGGGGAGGCGAGTGCGCGGAGCCGCCGTACGTGCCCCGCTGCCGCGCGCAGGAGGGCGCTGAACCCAACTGCCGGGTAGAGGTAGAGGACCGGCATGACGCCGATCGCGCGCAGGCTGTGCGGCACCTCCTTGACGCCGAGGATGCTGGGCACGAGGAGCAGCGGCACCCACGCCAGCAGCGAGAGCGCGCGGACGCGTGCGCGCGCCGTCGGGCCCCGGACTACGTGGTAGAGCGATACAAGGGCCCCCAGGTAGGTCGCGGCGCCCACCACCGGGTCGAAGACGGGGCGCCCGACCACGCCAAACCGCGACTGCGGATCGCCGCGCACGGTAAACATCCCGAACGCCGCGCGGACCGACTCCCACAACGCACGCCATACCTGCCCCTGGTTCAGGTCGGGGTTCAGCAGCGAGACCTGGCTCATCCGCGCGCCAAAGGCCTCGGGGTTGCGCAGGAAAAAGACGCCCAGCGGCGCGACGACGATCGCGGCGACCAGGGCAAAGAGCAGCAGGCGCAAGGTCGCCCGCCTGCGGGGCGGGCGCGCGGCGAGCCACAGCCCGACCGCCCACGGCAGCAGCGCGACGGGCACGATCCGGCTGGCGAGGTAGGTGTAGGCTGTACCGCCGCAGAACAGCCCCGCCAGAACCACGTCCCACCACCTGCCCCGGCGCATCCCACGCCACAGAAAGCCGAGCGTCAGCGCCTGCAGGAGGGGTTGGCTGATCGCGCGAAAGCCGTAGCGGCTGATCGCGATGTGCCAGAAACTGACCCCGATCAGGGCTGATGCGATCAGGGCGATCGTGCGTCGCGCGCCGCGATCGTGCTCGTCGAACAGCTCGATCGCCAACCAGTAGGTCGCGCCGACGGTGGCGATGCCCATCAGCGCCGACGTGAGGCGCATGCTGACCAGGCCCTGACCGAGGATCCGCATCACACCGGCGACGGCATAGAACCACAGCACCTCTTTGCCCGTGTAGGAACGGATGAAAAGGGGACGGGAGACGCCCGTCGCGATCTCGGCAGCCAGGATCCCGTTCGCCGCCTCGTCATAGTAGGGACCAGGCGGCAGCACAGCCAGCTGATAGAGGCGCAGGAAGGCGGCGACGGACAGGATCGCCGCCAAGAGCAGCCAATGCCCGCGCTCACGGATTGCGTTCACACTCTCCCTTTCCGGGCGGGATGGTCCGGAACCACGTGCGGTTCGCACGGCGCCGGCATTATACGATCGGGCAGGTCACAAGGCAAAGGACTCGTGCTCCTGGGGGGTGGGTCCGCCGCCTACCGAACCGCGATCTCGCCGAGCTGGACGTAGTCGCCCACCACACCCCCCGCCGGATCGAGGACCTGCAAGCGCTGCATCGTCTGCTCCTCGTACATCCCGGCGATCAGGGCATAGGTCCCGGGCGGCGTTCCCTCCGGCACCGGCAGCGCGTAGGGATCGGCGACGACCTCGCCCGCCACCCAGCCCGTGGTCGGGCGCGTCCAGCCGACGGGCACGGCATCGACCTGGGAGAGCACGCCGCCGGGGCCAACCAACTGGACGAACGCCTTGTAGCTGACCGGCATCTCGGCGACCGCCTGCCAGTAGAGCGTGACGTGCAGTACGTCTCCGGGGGCGACCTGCGTGCGCGGCAGATCATAGCCCGCCAGCAGCACCCGGTCCTGGAGAGCGGCGCCCAGGCGATGTTGCACGCCCGGCGGGAGCGCAAAGACCCGGTCCGTGGGCTCGACCTCGACCTCGCTGATCGGGAAGGGCGCGCCCACCGGCCTGGCCGCTGCGTCGACGACACGGCCCTCGATCGCATACCGTCCCGGCGGCGCGGCGGCAGGAATGCGCAGCGCGTGCGGGCTGCGCACGACCTCGCCTGCACGCCAGCGCGAGGTCGGGTGCACCTCCCGCCCGAGGGGCAGGTCGTCGCCCAGGGGATAGGCGCCGCCGGCGTCCACGAGCGACAGGTCGAGGCGATAGTCAGCCTCCACGCGCCCTGTGGCCCGCCAAAAGAGCGTCATCTCGAGCAGGTCGCCCGCCTGGGCGCCGCGCAGCCCCTGCGTGCTGCCCAAGCACTCCAGCGACGGCGCGACCCCGGTCTGCAGCGGGTTCGAGACCACGAGCGACTCGACGGTGGGCGGCGTGCGCGGGGACCGGATCTCGACTGGGCCGATGCGCGTCGTCAGCCCCGCGATCTGCCCGCTCGCGTCGATCACGTTCAGCCCGCGCCAGGTGCCCGCCTCGAACACGGCGACCTCCACCCAGTACGCACCCGGCGGCGTCCCGGGGAGCGTGTACGCCAGGTAGGACCAGTGCCCATACGCGTCCGGCGACCAGATCTCGGTGGAGGGCGGCGGGCGAAAGCCATCCGGCGTGCCGTTGTCGCGCAAGCTCCACAGCCGCCCGTCGTCGTCCACCACGCGCGCGTAAGCCATATACTCGCCGTCCACGGCGCCCTGCGCGCTGAGGTAGAGGTCGACGCGCAGCGGATCGCCCGCCACCACGGTGTGGCGCGGCAGGTCGTAGCCCACCAGGGTCAGCACGTCGCCCAGGTTGACGTGCGCCGGGTGCGCGATGCCGCGCACCTGCGCGCCGTCGTAGCGGCGCACATGGAACACGTTCTCCGTGCGGTCGATCAGCCCCTCCTTGACCAGGACGAGGACGAGCGCCAGGGCGGCGATCGCAAGCAAGCCAAGCCTTGCCTCCGGGCACCCGGCGCGACGGTCCGCCTCGCGCGCAGGGGGCGCAGACCGGTCCAGCACGAGCAGACCCACGACGCATAGCGCCGCAAGCGCCGTGAGCGCCGTCCCGGCTGCGCGCAGCGCGGTTGGCGCGGGACGCACCACGATCTCGTGTTCGCCGGCGGGCACGTCAAAGCTGAGCAGCCCCCAGGGAGGGCTGGGATAGAGCGGCGTCGCGCGCCCGTCGACCTGGACGCGCCATCCCGGAAAGTAGAACTGCCTGTACTCGGCGCGGAACGCCACGGGCGTATCCACGCGGAGCAGGGCGCCCATCACCCCGTACTGCGCTTCGATCACCCGTGCGCCCTCGGGGAGTGACCCCACCTCCAGGCGGGCGGGCATCGGGTCGTCCTGCTCCAGCATCGCCGGGTCCGCCGGCGCACTGGGGACGCCGGCGGACCAGACCGGCAGGAACTCGTTCGCCGAGGTGCCGCCGATCAGGCCCGTGTCGTACTCCCAGCGCAGCATATCGTCGACGCCCCACTCGGGCGCCTGGGGAAATGGGGCGGCATAGGTCCAGGGGACAGCGGTCGCGATCAGGAGGACGATCGCGCCGGCGGCGACGAGCAGACGCGGGGACCAACCGGGAGCGCCGCCAGGGAGCCGCCCGATCGCCCATCCGGCGCACACGCTCCCCGCCAGGGAGGCAAGCCCGAGGAACCGCCACGGCATCTGGACGAGCTGCAGCGGCGGCAGCAGGCGATAGAGCGGCGCGGAGGCGGGCAGGGTCAGGAACGAGGCGACGAGCAGGACCGCCGCATAGAACGCCCACTCGCCCCCAAGCGTCGACGTCCCGTCCGGGCGCGCGAAGCGGCGGGCCCGCGGCGCGGCGTCCCTCCGCCGGGCATAGGCCCAAGCGCCGCAGGCGCCCAGCCCGCCCGCGACGCAGAGGAGCAGCATGCCCCAGCTCAGGCTGCGCGGGGGGTACGCGTTGAGCAGCGAGATGTCGTGCTGCGGGGGCAGAGAGAGCAGCTCGCGCAGCGGCAAAAAGGCGGACGCATAGTCAAACAGGTGCGGTGAGTAGCGGGTCCAGCCGCGCTCAAAGAACGCCGGGACCCAAAAGAACGCGCCCAGGGCCAAGCCCAGGAGGACCATCGCCCCCAGCCGCAGGGCATCGCGCCGGTCGCGTCCCGCCTGCCACCACAGCAACGCCAGGTAGGCGCCCACCAGCAGCGAGGCGATCAGGGCATAGATATTGTGCGACCAGATCAGGGCGGCATACGCCACGCCAAAGGGCACGATCGTGGCCCAGCGACGGCGCAGCGCGGCGCGGCGCGCCGTCCACAGCACCCAGGGCAGGAGCGCCAGGGCCCACGTCTCGGGCAGGTTGCCGCGATAGGCCACGTCGTAGAACTGGTAGGGGGCATAGACATACGCCGTCGCGGCGACGAGCCCCGCCATACGCCCCGCCAGATCGCGGGCCAACAGGTAGGCTCCCCACCCGGAGACGAGCAGCGCGAGCACAAAGCCCCCCGCCACCGACTGCGGGACGTTCAGCCCCGTCAGGTGCAGGCCCTCGCCGAGCAGGGTGGGCATGTTCATATAGTAGTTGAAGCCCGGATAGCCGTAGCCGTGGGCAAAGTCGGGCGCCCAGCGCAGGCAGAGCCCCCCGTGCCGTAGGCAACGGTCGAGCTGCGACAGGCGCAACATGTGCAGCGCCCCGTCGTCCGTGCTGGGCAGCGATTGTGTGAGCAGCGGCCAAAGGGCGACCAGTGCGAGGGCAGGGATCAACAGGAGCGCGATGTCAAGCTGGCGTCGCGTGTGGCCCATCCGTTCCGCCCCCCTCATGGCGCACGTACCTCGATCGTCCCCAGGTCGACGTGCGTGCCCCCCGCCAGGGTCGCGCGCTCGCCGCCGCGGTAGAACCCGGCGACGACGTGGTAGACGCCTGCCGCCGCCCCCGCGGGCACAAAGCAAGCCCGGCGGTCCACGATCGTCTCTCCGGTCGCCCAGCGGGTGGTCGGCGCCGCGCCGAACTGCGGCGCCCCGTCCGTGCCATTCAGGTAGGCGCCATCCGGAGCGAGCAGCTGCAGGAACAGATCGTACTCCTCGCGCACGGGCCCCGCTGCCGTGAGGCGAAAGGCCACCCACAGCGGCTCACCTGGCGCGAGGGTACGGGGAATCAGGGCATACGCCGACATGGCCATCCCTGCGTCCCAGCGGAAATCGACCACCTCCCACGACAGCTCCTGCGGCGGATAGAGATAGCCGTACACATGGTAGGCGCTGCCGACCCATTCGGCGTAGTACTGGTAGAGGTGCGCGTTCAGCCAATACTCGGCAGCGTGGGGGGCGTGGTCGGGCTGCATATGGACCCGGTCCACGATCAGGCGCAGGCGCTGCGCTGGAAAGGAAGGCGTGAGCAGGCGCTCGAACCCGTCCACCTCCACGGGCGAGAGCCAGTAGTGCACGAACCTGCCCTTGAGCCGGTCGAGCAGGGGATAGAGCAGGAACTCGTTCGAGACGGTCACCACGACGTGTGGCTCCGCGCTGTCCTGGTTGGCGATCGCGGCGAGCTGGCGCAGCTCGTCCTGGTCGACCCCCCGGTAGGTGGGCGGAGAGCGGGGAGCGCGCACCAACAGCAGCGCCGCGCTCGCCGCCAGTAGCACGCCGAGCGCCCCCGCGACGCCCCTCCTCCGGCTCGCGGCAGGACGCCGCAGGGCCCCGACCAACAGGATCGCGCATGCGAGCACGCCGGCGAGCGGGAGCGCCGCCGCCCACAGGTCGAGGTGCGCCCCGGCGCCCCCGCCGAGCGCAGCGCCGTGCCACCAATGCATGTCGAGCCGCTCCCACCGCCACCCGACGACCTGCCGCAGGGCAGGCGACCCCGCATAGTCGGTCAGGCTGTCCCACGGTTGGGCGGCGATCCGGGCTGAGCTATCTGTGGTTGCCGCCGCGACCTGGATCAGCAGGCTGGCGGCGATCAGCAGCCCCGCGCCAGCGCGCCACACGCCTCGCGCCGCGCCAAGCCCGCTCGCCAGCGGCAACGCGAGCAGCGGGACGACCGGCACCAGGAACCGCGATCCCCACACCAGGCCCCCGTGCCACTGCGCATACAGACCATACCCGCACAGGTAGGCGATTAAGGTGACCAGGCAGAGCAGCGCCAAGCCCCGCTCCCGGCGCCAGAGCAACGCCATGCCCGGCAGGGCGAGGAGGAGAACCGGCGAGTAGACGAACAGCCCGCGGCTTGCCCCCAGCGTCAGCCCGTACAGGCGCGGCGGCAGGAGCGCCAGCCTGGACCAGGCGGCGAGCCTCTGGACTTCGCCCACCAAGCTGCCCCCGATCCGGACGCGGTACAGCGCCTCGGTCAGCAGGGCGCCGGCGGCGACGAGAAGGGCGAGGCCGATCGCGCGGCGCCAGCGGGCCCGCCGCCCCGTGCCGGGCGCGAGGACCACCGCCAGCGAAAAGCCGGGCCACGCCAGCACGGACGTGATCTTGGTCGTCACCCCGAGCGCCAGCAGCACCACTGCCAGGAGAGCCCACAGCGCGGCACGCGTGCGGTACCAGCGGACCAGGGCATAGGTCGCCGCGGCGGTCAAGAGCGCCAACAGCGGTTCGCGGAAAAAGCTGCGGCTGTAGGGCCAGGCGATCGTCGCCAAGCCATAGATCAGGGCGACGGCAACCGCCAGGGCGCGCGGGCACGCCAGCTCGCGCAGCAGCAGGTAGATCAGCGCGCCGGCGCCTGCCGTGACCACGACGTTGAACAGCATGACCGTCTGGATGTTGCCCACTTGCGCCACGCGGACGGCGATCGCATACAGCGGGGCTGTGACCAGGGACTGCAGCGGTTCCAGGGCGCCCACCCAGTTGTGATAGGCGGCAAACGCGAGCTGCGGGGTGTCGATCGACCCGGTCTGGACGAGGCTCTCCGTCGCCGCGTACATGGCGAGCTCGTCCACCGAGTGAAAGGTGCCGCGGTAGGTGAGCAAGTAGATGCTGCCGAGGAGGACGAACAGCAGCCACGCGACGCTCCCCCGGCGGGGGTGCGCGCCGACCACCCGACCGTGCGCACGCTCAGCCAAGGTAGCCCAGACCCCGCAGTCTCCCCTCGAGCTCAGCCTCTTCGTCCGCCGACAGCGCCAGGGGATCGAGCGCCGCGTGCGAAGCCGCGCCGCGCTGCGGCGCAGGCTGCCCTTCCACGCACTGCGCCGTGAGGAGCTCGACGAGGACGCGCCCATCCATGTCCTCTGGGATCGGGCAGCCCAGGAGATAGAGCGTCGTCGGCGCCAGGTCCACGATCCGCGCCCCGCCGATCGCGCCCAGCGGGCGGATGTGCGGTCCCGCGGCGATCAAGGCGCCGTGCATACGGTGTGTGCCCGAGTCCCCGCGGATCTGCTTGCTGAGCACGTGCGGGTCGGTGGCAAAGAGCGGGCAAGAGATGTAGCGGTACCCGTCCATCACCAGGTGCAGGTCGGGCCCCAAGTCGGCGTAGGGTCCGCCGGGCAGCTCGGACGCCCGGATCACGCGATCGACCAGCGGGCGACCATCGGGCAGGGTCAGCGCATCCAGCGCGGCGATCACGCGCCGCAGCGCGTCCTCGTATGCCGCGCCGCGCGGAACGATCCCGTGTGGCTCGCGCCCCGCCACGTTGATGTAGATCTGGCCCACGTGGCCCAGCGAATACGCCGTCGTCCGCGCCCAGTCGATGTCGCTGAACGACAGGAACTTGTTGTACACGGCATTGCGCGTCGACTTGGCGACGCGCGCGACGACGTTCTGGAGGCCCAGGCGGGCCAATAGCCCGTAGGCGAGCTTGGGCGTGATCCCGAGCCGGAAAGCCGCGAGGCGCAGCCAGGTCAGCGGCGAGCGCTTGAGGTGCAGCAGGCCCTGCTGCCACAACAGGACGTTGAGGTTGACGACCCCGTGCAATGGCCCCGAGCCGTGGTCCGACATGGCGATCACGGTCGTGTCGTCGTCGACCTGCGCCAAGAGCCTTCCTACAGCCTGGTCCACGCGCACATAGATCGCCTCGATCGCATCCTCAAAGCCGGCGCCGGGCTGGTGCTGGGGATGCGAGGGGTCCATGTAGCGCCACAGCGCGTGCTGGACCAGATCGGTCGCCAAAAAGTGGACGACCATCAGGTCCCAGGGGCGATCGCGCATCAACCGCTCGGCAAAGCGCGCCCGGGTGTCGATCAGCGAACATAGGTCGCGCAGGAACTCGGACTCATTGCCCGGCTTGTACTGCACCGTCGGCATGACGCGGTATGCGTCCCCGTCGCGCTCGTACGGCGCGAGCAGGTCCGCCGGATAGGTCACCTCTGCGTTCGAGGGCGAGAGCAGACCGCTGATCATGAACCCGTTCAGCGGGCGTGGGGGGTAGGTCACAGGGACGTTCATGACGCCCACCCGCTTGCCCTGTGCGGAGAGCAGGTCCCACATTGTCTGCGCCCGGATCGACGTGGCATTGGTGACGCTCAAGTCGCCGCTGTGCGCGGAGACAAAGTCGAACACGCCGTGCTTGCCCGGGTACTTGCCGGTGGCAAAGGAGGGCCAAGCGGGCGACGTCATGGGCGGCACCGTAGACTCGAGCGGGCCCCACGCGCCGCGCGCCATCAGCGACTGCAGCGCCGGCAGCTTGCCCTGCGCCGCCCAGGGCTGGATCAGGTCGAGGGTCGCGCCGTCCAAGCCCAGGATCAGGACTCTAGCCATCCCCCGCCTCTCCGACCTCGCGCTCGATCACGCGGCGAATGGCATAGATCGGCTTGCCCTGCGCCTCATAGTAGGTCCGAGCCAGCATCTCGCCCAGCAAGCCGATCGCGACGAACTGGACGCCGAGCACGATCAGCAGCGCGGCAAAGATCAGGCCCGGATAGGCGCGGTAGGGCGCCGCCTGCAGGGCGCGCACGAGCTTGGCGACCAGGGCGTAAAGGGCAACCAGCCCGCCCAGCCCGCCGGTGGCGAGGCCAAGCATGCCGAACAACTGCATCGGGCGCGTGCGATAGCGCGCCAGGCAGACGACGGTGATCAGGTCGAGCAGCACGCGCGGCACGCGCGAGAGGTTGTACTTGGAGCGCCCGAAGCGGCGCGCCCGGTCGTTGACGGGCACCTCCGACATCCGCGCGCCGGCTTGGCTGGCGAGCTCGGGGATGAAGCGGTGCATCTCGCCGTAGAGCTTGATCTGGGCGACCAGGTCGTGCCGGTACGCGCGCAGCGAGCAACCACGGTCGTGCAGGGGCACGCGCGAGGCGCGCCCGATCAGGGCGTTCGCGATCATCGACGGCAGGCGGCGGGTCAGGAACGGCTCTTTGCGCTGCTGGCGCCAACCGCCGACCAGGTCATAGTCTCCCCGCGCCATCTCGGCGAGCAGCGCCGGCAGATCAGCCGGATCGTTCTGTCCGTCCGCATCCATCGTGAACACGACCCTGCCCCGGGCGTGGTCAAAGCCGGCGGCAAAGCACGCCGACTGCCCATAGTTGCGGCGGAACTGGATCACGCGTAGGTGTGGGTCGCGCTCGCTCAGCGCGATCAGCTCCGCCAGCGACCCGTCCCGGCTCCCGTCGTCCACGGCAATGATCTCATAGCTGCACCCCAACGGGGCAAGCGCTTGGCCGATCTCGCGATGAAGCGGGGTCAGGTTGCCTTCCTCTTCATAGACGGGCAGCACGATCGACAGATCGAGCGTCGGCTCCTGAACCATCGCTCCCCTCTCCCTTGCTGGCGACCAGAATCAGATCCCAGCTCCTGTGATGCGTCGGCGCCCAGCGCCCCAGCAGCCCATCCAGGGCGAACACAGCCTTGGACAGCGCCTGGGCGAGGTCCGAGTAGGCCAACCCCGGCAGCTGGCTCATCGCCAGCGCTGCCGGGTGGGCTAGATAGTCATAGTGCTCGCGCTCGCGTACGATCAGGCCCCCCGCGCGCAACCAGCGTCGCATGCTCGGTTCGCGCGCCTCGATCCAGCGGCGGCGCTCCCACAGGATCAGCCAACCGCCCGGACGGAGCACGCGCCCCCACTCGTGCACAGTGCGCCCTGGGGCAGCGGCTGTCGACAGCGCCTGCTCGGCGATCACCACGTCGAAGGCACGGGCAGCAAAAGGCGCCGCCTCTGGCGCCGCCACCGCGACCTGCGCGCAGGGCAGCGGCGCCACGTCGCGCGGTAGGGCACGATCCAAGCCCCACGTCGCAGCCGTTCGCCCCACCAACTGGTCAAGCAGGACGTCCACGCCGCGCCCACACGCCAAGACGTGCAGCCCGGGCTGGTACGGCATGTACTTGATCAGCTCTTCGTTCCGGTATCGCTGGTGGTACTCGAGAACGTGAAAGGACCCGTCGTGGTCCGTCGGCAGCATGCCTTCTCCCCGCACGCCCGGCAGCTATCCCACGTCCGTGTCGAACTTGTAGGCGCGCTTGGCGAGGTTGTAGGCACAGTCGACGATCATCTCGCGCGCGGTGTCCATGTCGATCACGCCGCGGACGACCATGCCGGCGAGCCAGTTGGCGTCCACGCGGCGCGAGAGGTCGTGCCGCGCCGGGATCGAGGGATAGGCGCGCGTGTCGTCGTTAAAGCCCACCGTGTTGTAGAGCCCGGCGGTCTCACAGATCTGCTGGCGGTAGCGCATCATGCCGTTCAGGCTGTCGTGGAACCACCACGCCGGGCCCAGTTTCATCGCCGGGTAGTGGCCTGCCAGCGGCGCCAGCTCTCGCGCATAGGTCGTTTCGTCCAGGGTAAAGACGATCAGCGTCAGCCGCAGATCGTTGCCGTACTTGATCAGGAGGGGGCGCATGTTGTGCGTGAACTCGCACGCCACCGGGATGTCCGCGCCCTTGTCGCGCCCAAAGCGCTGAAAGAGCGCCTGGTTGTGGTTGCGGTACGAGCCGGTGTGGAACTGCATGACCAGCCCATCCTCAATGCTCATCCGCGCGCTCTCGCTGATCATGTGCGCCGTGAACCGCGTCTGGTCCTCCTCGGTCGCCTCGCCGCGCAGCGCGCGCTGAAAGATCGCGTCCGCCTCGACGGGAGAGAGCTCGACCGTGTACGGGGTCAGCGCGGCGTGGTCGGTCGCGTGCGCGCCCATCGCCTTAAAGAACGCACGCCGGTCCTCCAGCGCCTGGATGAACGTCCGGTAGTCGTGCACGTCGATCCCCGAAGCCTCGCTCAGCGCCTCGACCTGCTCCACCCACCCCTCGGTGAGCACGTTGACCACCGCATCGGGGCGGAAGGTGGGATAGACCACGCCCTTCCAGCCCGAATCGCGGATCTGCTGGTGGTAGGTCAGCGGGTCGGACGCGGCGTCGGTCGTGCACAGGACCTCGATGTTGAACCGCTCGTAGAGGGCGCGCGGGCGGAAGGCAGGCGAGGCCAACTGCGCCGAAATGGCGTCATAGATCGCCTGTGCGCTCTGCCCATCCAGCCGCTCCTCGATCCCAAACACGTCGCGCAGCTCGTGCACGATCCACATCCCGCTCGGCGTACCCCGGAAGAGGTAAAAGTGCTCCGCGAAGGTCTGCCAGATCTTGCGATGGTCCTGTTCCACGGGTCCGCCATCGATCCGCGGCACGCCCAGATCCTCGAGCGGGATGCCCTGGGAGTAGAGCATGCGGAACACATAGTGGTCGGGGATGATCAACATCTCTGTCGGCGTGCCGAACTGGTAGTCGGGGTCGGCGAACAGGCGCGGATCGACGTGCCCGTGTGGGCTGACGATCGGAAGCCCTGCGACGGACGCATACAGCTCCATCGCCACCTTGCGCTGCGCCGGGTTGGGGTCAAAGTAGCGGTCCTCGGGCAGATGCACGTGCATGATTCCCTCTCCTTGGTCGGTTGGCTGGTCTGGCGCCGAGTATAGCACCCTTTGGAGACCCGAGCAACTTCTAATGCTGATCTTATGCGGCTATGATACACTACTTGCGGCAACGCGTACCACGTCGCCAGTGTGGCGCGTCGGCCCGATCCGGGCGGCGCCCAGGTGCTGAGGAGGACCGACTGAACGATCGGCGCCGGTCGGGACGCTCGGCACTTTCTTGTATATGCCTATGAACTAGAGTATAATGCTCTTGAGAGCAATAGACCGCTCGCACGCAGCCAGATCGGCAAAGAGGCAGTATGACCCTCGCGCTGTGGCGCGGCGAGGGGTCCCGCAGAGGGTAGACAGATGGTAATGAGATACGACCGCTTCACAGAGCGCGCACAAGACGCAGCGATGCGTGCGCAAGAGATATTGCTGCGCTACAGCCATAACCAGATCGACGTCGAGCACTTGCTGTTGGCCCTGCTCGAGCAGCCGGAAGGGATCGTGTCCGAGATCATGCAACAGCTGGGCGCTGACGTCGAGATCATCAAGCGACGGCTGGACGAGATCCTGCGCGCCAGCCCCAAGGCTTCGATCTATGGCGGCGGCGCGGGACAGATGTTCATCACGCCGCGCGTCAAACGCGTCTTCGACCAAGCCAACCGCGAGGCAAGCAGCCTGCACGACGAGTACATCTCGACCGAGCACATCTTTCTCGCCATCGCGGGCGAGCGCGGCACGCCGACCGACCGCCTGCTGCGCGACAACGGGATCACCAAGCAGCGGATCTATGAGGCGATCACCGAGATCCGCGGCGGGCAGCGGGTCACTAGCCCGCACGCCGAGACGCAGTACCGCACCCTCGAAAAGTTCAGCCGCGACCTGACCGATCTGGCTTTCGAGAACAAGCTCGACCCCGTGATCGGGCGCGACACCGAGATCCTGCGCGTGATCCAGGTCCTTAGCCGCCGCACCAAGAACAACCCGGTGCTGATCGGCGAGGCGGGCGTGGGCAAGACGGCGATCGTCGAGGGTTTGGCGCAAAAGATCGCCAACGAAGACGTGCCCGAGATCCTGAGCGGCAAGCGCGTCGTGCAGCTTGACTTGGGCAGCATGGTCGCCGGCTCTCGCTTTCGCGGCGACTTTGAGGAGCGCCTCAAGAACGCGATCGCCGACATCCAGCGCTCGCAGGGCGAGATCATCCTGTTCATCGACGAGATCCACAACGTGGTCGGCGCCGGATCCGCGAGTGGCGCGCTGGACGCCAGCAACATGCTCAAGCCCGCCCTGGCGCGCGGCGAGCTGCAGTGCATCGGCGCCACGACGCTCGACGAATACCGCAAGTACATCGAAAAGGACGCCGCACTGGAGCGGCGCTTTGCTCCGGTCTACGTCGAGGAACCGAGCGTCGAGGAAGCGATCCAGATGCTGCACGGTCTGCGCGACCGCTACGAGGCCCACCACGGAGTGAGCTATACCGACGAAGCGCTGGTCGCTGCCGCGCAGCTCTCCCACCGCTACGTCACCGATCGGCACTTGCCTGACAAGGCGATCGATCTGATCGACGAAGCCGCCGCCAAGGTGCGGATCGCGATCTATGAGATGCCCGACCACCTGAAGGAGATGCGGAAGCAGCTGCAACGGCTGTTGGCTGAGGAAAACGCGGCAAGCACAGACCAAGACTATGAGCACGCGATGGAGTTCAAGGCGGAGCGGCTCAAGCTGCTCGAGGAATTTGAGCAGCAGCGCGATGCCTGGCAGCGCGAGATGAACCTGGACGAACTGGTCGAAGAGGCCGATATCGCCGAGGTCGTCCAGAACTGGACCGGGATCCCGGTCGCTTCCATGCTCGAGACCGAGTCGCAAAAGCTGCTGCACATGGAGGACCGCCTGCGCGAGCGGATCGTGGGCCAAGAAGAGGGCATCGTCGCCGTCTCGAACGCCATCCGGCGCGCGCGCGCCGGGCTCAAGGACCCGCGCCGCCCGATCGGCAGTTTCATCTTTCTCGGCTCCTCCGGCGTCGGCAAGACCGAGATGGCGAAGGCATTGGCCGGGTTCCTGTTTGGCAACGAAGAAGCGCTGCTCACGATCGACATGAGCGAGTTCCAGGAGCGGCACACGGTGTCGCGTCTCACCGGCGCGCCGCCCGGCTATGTCGGCTACGAGGAGGGCGGGCAGATCACCGAAGCCGTCCGCCGGCGCCCCTATCAGGTCGTGCTCTTTGACGAGATCGAGAAAGCGCATCCAGACGTCTGGAACTCGCTGCTCCAGATCCTGGAGGAAGGGCGGCTGACCGATGGACAGGGACACATCGTCGACTTTCGCAACACGGTCCTGATCATGACCTCCAACATCGGGACGCGCTTTGCACGGCGCGCGGGCACGATCGGCTTCCCGCGCCCCAACGGCGAGATCTCGGGGGACGAAGAGGCGCTGCGCGACGAGATCCGCGACGCGCTGAAAAAGACCTTCCGGCCCGAGTTCCTAAACCGCGTCGACGAGATCATCATCTTTCACAATCTCACCGAAGAGCACATGCTCGAGATCGTGGATCTGCAGATGAAAGAGGTGGGCGGGCGGCTGCGGGAGCAGGGCGTCTCGATCGCACTCAGCGCCGCGGCGCGCGAATGGCTGGCGGACAAGGGGTACGACCCGCAGTTCGGCGCACGCCCGCTACGGCGTGCCCTGCAGCGCTACATCGAGAACCCGCTCTCGATCCAACTGCTGAGCGGCGAACTGCCCGTGGGCGAGGTGTATGCCGACGTCGTGGAGGACGCGATCGTCTTCCGCGCGGGGCGCGGCGCCGACGAGGATGCGCCCCCGGCGGCTGAAGACAAGCCGGCGGCTGAAGACAAGCCGGCGGCTGACATGGAGCTGGCGGACCGCACGGTTTCCGAGTCCGGCGACTAGGTCGAGCGCCTGCCTTCTGGTGCGAGGTCAGGCACTGCGTACACGGCGACCGGGCCTACGTGCCCGGTCGCACCGTGAAAGGAAGCCGATCATGCCCCTGCCCGACCTGAGCGTGATCCTGACCCACGAGAACGCGGATTTCGACGCCATCTCGGCGCTCGTGGGCGCGCACAAGCTCTACCCCGAGGCGATCCCGGTCCTGCCCCGTCACGTCAACCGCAACATCCGCCACTTTCTGACCCTGTACGGCGTCGACCTGCCGATGGTCGAGATCGAGGACGTCCCGCGCGGGCGCGTGCGCCGCGTGCTCCTGGTCGACACGCAGGCGATGGTCACGATCCGGGGCATGCACGACGACGTGGAGGTGCAGGTGATCGACCATCACCCCCGCGCGCCCGACCTCGACCCAAGCTGGCAGTTCTGGGGAGAGACGGTGGGCGCGGTGACCACCATGCTGGTCGAGCGGCTGATCGCAGAGCAGCACGCCGTGCGCCCGATCGAGGCGACGCTCTTTGCGATGGGGATCTATGAGGACACGGGCTCGCTCTCCTACGCCACCACCACCACGCGCGACGTGGCATGCGTCGCCTGGCTGCTCGAGCAGGGCGCCAGCCTCGAGGTCGCCAACGAGTTCCTGCACTACCCGCTGACCGACGACCAGCAGGCGCTGTACGAGCAGCTGCTCGAAGAAGCCGAGACGCACCACGTCGCCGGGCAGTCGATCCTGGTCGCCGCCGTGACCTACCCCCGCTACGTAGAAGAAGTCTCTGTCCTGGCGCACCGCCTGCGCGACCTGTGGGACCCGGACGGGCTGTTCCTGCTCGTGCACTTTGCCTTGCCGGGACAGGAGCAGGTCCAGCTCGTGGCGCGATCCACGAGCGACGCGATCGACGTGGGCGCGATCGCGCAAGACATGGGGGGCGGCGGGCACAGCCGGGCGTCGGCAGCCCTGATCCGCGACATGGACCTGGCGCAGGCCAAAGCGCGCCTGCTCGAGCTGCTCGACACGCACGTCGAGCCGACGCTCATCGTCCGCCAGATCATGTCCTACGGCGCGCACACTGTGTCGCCCGGCATGACCGTCGCCCAGGCAGCCGAGCTCATGCAGCGCTACGGGCACGAGGGGTTCCCGGTGGTACAAGAGGGGCGCGTCGTGGGCATCGTGGCGCGGCGCGAGATCGACCGCGCCATGCGCCTTGGCCTCGAGAACGCCGCGATCGCGACCTACATGACCAAGGGCGAGATCGCCGTCCGGCCCGACGACCCGATCGAGTCCCTGCAGCAGGTGATGCTCGATCACGGGGTCGGGCAGGTACCGGTGGTCTCGCCGGGCGGCGCGATCCTGGGCATCGTGACGCGCACGGACCTGATCCGGCTCCTGCTCAAGACGCCCAATGAGGCGCCGCTCGGGCCCCGCCGCGAAGAGGTCGCGCGCATGCTCGATGACATGGTGCCCCAGCACAGGCTCTCGCTGCTCTGGATGGCAGCGGACAGGGCGCAGTCGCTCGGTTACACGCTGTACATCGTCGGCGGCTTTGTCCGCGACCTGCTCCTCGGTCGGCCCAATCAAGACATCGACCTGGTGGTCGAAGGAAACGCGATCGCGCTCGCCAAGGCGCTAGCGCGGCAGGTCGGCGGGCGGGTGCGCACGCACGCCCGCTTTGGGACCGCCAAGTGGATCCTGGATGGAGACGAGTCGCTCGACTTTGTCACCGCGCGCACCGAGTTCTACACCCAGGCTACTGCCCTGCCGCAGGTCGAGCCCTCGTCGATCAAGCAAGACCTGCACCGCCGCGACTTTACGATCAACACCCTGGCAATCCGGCTCGACGCCGATCACAGGGGCGAGCTGCTCGACTTTTTCGGCGGCGAGCAGGACGTGCGGGACGGCGTGATCCGGGTGCTGCACTCGCTCAGCTTTGTGGAGGACTCAACGCGCATCCTGCGCGCGATCCGGCTCGAGCAGCGCCTGGGGTTCGTGATCGAGCCACGCACGCTCGAGCTGATCGAGAACGCGCTCGGGTTGCTGGCGCGGCGCGTCAGCGGCGAGCGGATCCGGCACGAGTTGTTCCTGCTCTTCCAGGAGCCTGAGCCGGAGGCGGGCCTGGCGCGCATGGAAGAGCTGCACGTGCTGCGCCAGATCCACCCCGCCCTGATCTGCGACGGGTGGTTGCAGGCCAAGTTCCGGGCCCTGCGCGCGGCGATGCCCGCGTGGTACGAGGAGAGCTGGCGGTCGGCACCGGCAGAAGAAGAGCACGACGGGCTGCACGGCACGCCGCTGCCCGCCAACAACGCGCACCAGCTCTACCTCGCCCTGCTCTCCTACCGGCTGATCCTGCCCGAGCTGGACACGCTCTGCACGCGACTCAAGCTCGCCAAGGACGACGTCGACCTCTTGCACGAGGTCGCGGCGCTCAAGACGCGGATCGAGGCGCTGCAGGTCGAGGACGTGTCGCCGAGCGCCGTCTACCGCCTGCTCGCCCCCTTTTCAGGTCCGACGGTGCTGGTGACCTGGGTCGCGACCGACTCGAGCGGCGTGCGCGAACACCTGGCGCGCTACTGGCAGGACTACCGGCATGCCAGGCCGATCCTGACCGGGAACGACCTGAAAGGGATGGGCTACAGCCCGGGGCCCGCCTTTGGGGCTGTCCTCGACGCGCTCCGCGACGCACACCTCGACGGGCACGTCTCGTCCGAGGAAGAGGAGAGAGCGATCGCGCGCGCCATACTGGACGCCGCCCCGCCGCGCAAGAGCAAGTGAGGGGGGGGCGGACAGATAGCTGTGCAGACATCCGATGTCTCTGAGACATCGGATGTCTGAGGATGTCTCTGGATGCCTCTAGTTGCGCCACTCCAGTTCCTCCTGTACAATGACCTCCACCATGGACCTATTCGACCACGCCAGGAACGAGCAGATCAGCGCCGAGGCGCCTCTCGCCGCGCGCATGCGCCCCCGCACGCTCGACGAATTCGTCGGGCAGGAGCACATCGTGGGCCCGGGACGCCTGCTGCGCCGCGCCATCCAGGCCGATCAGCTCTCCTCCGTGATCTTTTACGGTCCCCCCGGCACCGGCAAGACCACGCTGGCGATGGTCATCGCCCGCACCACGCAGAGCCACTTTATCACGATCAACGCCGTCCTGGCAGGCGTCAAGGACATCCGCGAGGCGATCGCCACGGCGCAGGACTACCGCGGCATGTACCAGCGCAAGACGATCCTGTTCGTCGACGAGGTCCACCGCTGGAACAAGGCACAGCAGGACGCGCTGCTCCCCTGGGTCGAGAACGGCACCGTGATCCTGATCGGCGCGACCACCGAGAACCCCTATTTTTCGGTGAACCGCCCCCTCGTCAGCCGGAGCCGCATCTTCCAGCTCCGGTCGCTGAGCGAGGACGACCTGCGCCAGATCGCGTGGCACGCGCTGCGCGACAAGGAGCGCGGCTACGGCAAGCTGAACGTGGTGCTGGACCCTGAGGCGCTCGACCACCTGGTCGACGTGGCAAACGGGGACGCGCGCGGCGTGCTCAACGCCCTCGAGCTCGCCGTCGAGACCACGCCGCCCGACGCCCAGGGCCGGATCGTGATCGACGTGACGGTCGCCGAGGAGTCGATCCAGCGGCGCGCGGTACTGTATGACAAGGACGGCGACGTCCACTATGACACGATCTCGGCCTTTATCAAGAGCTTGCGCGGTTCCGACCCCGACGCCGCCCTGTACTGGCTCGCCAAGATGGTCTACGCCGGAGAGGATCCGCGCTTTATCTTTCGCCGCATGTTGATCTTTTGCGGCGAGGACATCGGCCTGGCGGATCCCAACGCGATCCGGGTCGTCGTCGCCTGCGCCGAGGCCTTTGATCGCGTCGGCTTGCCCGAAGGACGCTTCCACCTCTCGCAGGCGGTGCTCTATCTCGCGACGGCGCCCAAGTCAAACTCGAGCATGGCGTTCTTTGACGCCCTCTCCACCGTCGAGAACGAGCGCGAGGGAGACGTGCCGGCGCACCTGCGCGATGCGAGCCGCGACCGGGAGGGGTTCGGGCACGGGGAGGGCTACCTCTACCCGCACGCCTACCGCGATCACTGGGTCGCGCAGCAGTACCTGCCCGCCTCGCTGCAAGGCAAGGCGTTCTACCACCCCTCGACGCAGGGCTACGAGCGCGAGATCCACGACCGGGTCATGCGCCGCCGCGAGGAACAGCTCGCGGCGATGGTCGAGGGGACGGCGATCGCGCCGCCTGAGGTGCTGACCTACTCCCCCGACGACCCGGCGCG
>JAFGIE010000241.1 GCA_016929775.1 Anaerolineae bacterium | reverse complement strand
CCGCTGTCCGGCAGGTGTGGGATGCCAGCCAGGCGAGCCCCGAGACCCCAATAGGCCAGGGTGACAAGCGCGCTGACAGCTATCCCGCCCCACAGCGCCCAGCGCAGTGCGCGCACTGATGCAAGACCCTTCTGGCTCACGCTCTCCTCCTCTCCGTGCTCCTATGTGTCGGTGAAGACGAGGCACGGGTCCACGGGCGACCGGCGCCTCCTCACGGGCGCGCCCTCCGGCCCTATGCCGTCGGCGCTTCCCGGTCATCCTCCTCCCGCCCGCCGGTTGACTGCCACGTGTGGGGGTCGCGCGGCGAGCAGACACCGCGGCGTGCACGACCGACGCGACCTGACCCAGAGGTACGCCGCCTCAGTGCGTGTCTGGCGCTACGCTGGCCCACCACTGCCGCAGCACATCCCGCGATCCGTACCACTGCCCCCCAAAGTGCCCCACGCCATCGAGGACGACGGCGTGCGAGCCCGCCAGCAGGGCAGATGAGACCGGGATCAGGCCATCTCCCCACACATCGCCCTCGCCGGCGATCCGCTTGTAGAAGGTGTAGGCGCGTCGCTCGCGCGGCGGCCCGCGGCGGTTCCCGCGCACCAGCCGACCTGCCACCGAGATGTACCGCACGTGGTCCGCATAGCAGGCCCCCGGGTGCCGCTTCTCTATCCAGCGCGACATCATCCCGCCGTGCAGCCATCGTCGCTGGTTAGCGTGCGGACTGCCTAGCGTAACAAGGGCGCTCACGCGATCGATGCCCCGATACACGCGGCCAAAGGTCGGTGTCGGAGCGAGGTACAACCGCGCCAGGACACCGCCCGCACTGTGCCCGATCAGCGTCACCGTGCCCCCCTGCTCAGCAGCCGCTGTGAGCACGGTTTCGTGCAGCTTGCTGAGCAGCACGACCCATCCCCTAGGCACGATACTCGCGGCCCAGTGATAGGTCTCCGCTCCGACGACGTACACGGCTTGGCCCGTCACCTCACTCAGTGCGCGGGCAAACCCGGCATAGACGCTAGAAGGACTGGCAAAGCCCCCAAAGAGGACGATACCTGCACGGTGCACGGTCACGCAGTGCGCTCACTGCGCAGTCCGACGACTGCCATCTCGCTCACTCGTCCTTCAGAAGGCCCAGCCGAATGCCCATCTTGCGGATCCCGCGTCCCATCGGCGTCAGCTCCATGGACTGCGCCACGTCGACGTCCACGCCGAGACGCTTGCGAGCCAGGATGCCACGGATGTCCGGGATCAGGGCAAGGAGAAAGAGCACGTTGGCGACCACGACATACACCACGTGTGCCACGTCCCGTGTCCGCCACCAGACCCACGGGACCATCAGCCAGGGACCGAGCATGTAGGAAAGCAGCACGCTCTTGCACGCCAGCCCGACGAACATGCCCACGATCGCCGTCACGAGCGTGCCGAGGGGCGCTACGGATAGAAAGCCCCCGTACATCGGCGACAGACCTCGCCCTCCCTTGAAGCGGTGATAGACCGGCCAGTTGTGCCCCACTGCTCCCAGCGTCGCCGCGATCAAATAGTAGGGCGTGCCAGGCAACGCAAAGCGCAAGACCACTGCCGGTATCACCACCTTCAGGATGTCGAGCAGAGCCGTGATCCCGCCCCACTTGGCGCCGAGCCTGATCGAGACAGTGGTGCCGCTGACCATGCTGAAATGGACCTTCTCCTCCGTGCCCGGGAGGTCCAGGTCAACATCGCCGACCGCCTCACCTGGCGCGACCAGCCTGGTCACGATCCGGGCGAACGAGATCGAGCCCGCCAGATACCCGATCGCGGCGGCGAGCAGCGCGAGTGACCACTCCATGCTCCCTCCTCACCTACGCCACGTACACGTGTCCGTGGCTGCCGTCCACGACAACCGGCTCCCCTTCCCGGATCAAGCGCGTCGCGTTCTTGACATTGACCACCGCTGGCAGCCCGTACTCGCGCGCCACGATCGCGCTGTGCGAGAGCTGCCCGCCTGTCTCGGCGACGATCCCGCCGACGCAGGCAAAGAGGGGCGTCCAGCCCACATCGCTGAACGGCACGACCAGGATGTCGTTCTTGTCCAGCTCTGACGGGGCCCCTGCCGGGTCGAGGATGATCCGTGCGCGCCCCTCGGCCCGCCCCGCGCTGCCGCCGATGCCATCCAGCCGCCGGTGATGCGCCATCGGCGCCACAGTCCGCACTGGAGGGCTCTCCCCGCAAAAGACGGCAGGGAGCTCGACAGCAGCGTCGGCTGCCATCTCGGTGCGGCGCTCCGCAGCCTTGGAGCGGACTTGGAGACGCACGTCCCCATCCAGCGCGATGCCGCGCACCTCGTCCAGGGTGAGGTAGAACACGTCCTCCCTCCCCTCCAGGATGCCCGGCGCGACCCACAAGTCGGCGAGGGCGAGAAAGATCCGCCGCAGCTCATACGTCTGCTCAGAGAGCAAGGCGCTGCTCTGCTCTCGCAGAGCCATGTACGCCATGGTCGACCGCAGCAGGCGATCAAACACTGCACGCTGCAAGGGAGACAGCTTGGCGCGGACCTGGCTTCTCGCCCCGTCGCGGATCTCCTGGGCGCTCCGTGGCATTTCCCTTTGTGGGTGTAGCGCGGCGCGACCGATCGCCTGCCAGACTACGGCTGGCATCTCGGCCCACGGGGCCTGGGAGGGATCGGTTCCCACCGCGCAGAGGTAGCCGTAACGTCCCAGAAAGGCGTCCACCTGTGAGAGCAGCGCCTGCCCTTGCGCTGAGCACGACAGCGCCATCCGGATCTCCGAGTCTGCGCCTTGGGTCAGCAACGCGCAGACCGGCTCTCCCAGCCCGCGCGCGTTCTCGGCGATGTGTTCGAGTTCGTGGTTCGGCTGCAGGGACTTGAGCCCGACTAGGCCACTGACGAGACTCTCCGGGGATACGCCGGGGACAAGTCGCCGTACCATGCCCCGCAGGAGACCATTGCGGCTCATCATGTTGAGCGGCCCGATGAAATTGTACCACATCGTCTCGCGATAGAGCGCCATCAGACCGTCGAGACGGGTCAACAGCGCCTCAGGCCCCACAGACGCATAGGCGACGCCGCGGTACGCCTCCAGTGCCTGGTGATGCCGCACGGCGTAGGCGCTGATCTCGCCTGCGATCGACCCATTGCGGCGCACGAACCTCGCCAGGCGCAGCAGCGTGCGCAGGGTCCTCCACCTGATCGGCGGCATGCCGTGCTTCGCCGCTCGCTCCCCGTGCGACATGACCTCGAACGCGTTCGCCGGCATGCCCAGGCGCGTAAGTAGTTCGCCCAGCACTGTATCGTCGGCATAGACGCGCGAACGGATGCGCTTGGCGAGGCACGAGAAGTCGATCTCGTTGGGTCCGATCAACTCCGAGAAGATGCGCCCC
Organism: Anaerolineae bacterium; assembly: GCA_016929775.1. The sequence goes on along the minus strand of JAFGIE010000241.1, from coordinate 4,075 downwards.
ATGACGTTCTCAAGCTTGGCCCGCACCTGGATGGACCACACCAGTGGCTTGACCAGCCCCGGGAGCATCTCTCCGACCATGCGGTTCGAGTAGACGTGCTTGCCGACCAGCGAGGTGATGGGCCGGCTTTGGAGCACATAGAACGCCTCTCCATCCCACGCCCACTCCACATCCTGAGGACCGTCGTTCCGCGCCGCAACCCGCATCACCGTGTCCGCCAAAGCCAGGACGTCTTGTTCCCCGAGCGCAGGGTCGCCTGGGGTCACAAGATGGCTCGTCGAGATCGTTCCGTGCGCATCCACAGCATAGCGGTCGGTCTCGCTGGTGCCCAGGACCACCGGTGCCCCCAGGCCCCTTACCGCCTCGATCAGCACCCGTCGCTCTCCCGTGATCGGGTCGGCGCTGAACGCGACCCCCGCGGCGCGCGCGTCAACCATGCGCTGCACGACCACCGCAACGGATAGACGGGCGACCAGCGTCTCCGAAAGCAGCGTGTTCCGCTCGGCCAAGTACGCCGCGAGACGCCAGCTGAACACGGACGCCCAGCAGTGCTTGATGGCCCGAAGCACCGCGTTGGCCCCATCCACGTTCAGCACCGTCTCGAGCTGTCCCGCAAAAGTCGCGAGAGGGGCGTCCTCGGCGACCATGGACGAACGCACGGCAACGCGCCCCCCCAACCGACGATAGGCAGACACAATCCTGCCCGCCAGTCGATCCGACATCGGGCACGCCACGAGCGCGTCCCGCATGCGCTCCAAGTCGCCCTGTGTCCATGCGTGCCCGTGCTGTAGAACCGGGATGCCACATGCATCCAAAAAACCCTCGAAGGCGTGCACACTGACGACGAACCCATCGGGCACGGGGAACCCTTGCCTCTGCAGACGGGCGATCCCTGCGCCCTTACCCCCAACCAGCGTCGCGCGCGTCGCGGACCTGCTCGCCAGCCCGATGATATAGCCCGCCATCACACAGCTCCCTTGCCTAGCCTGCCTCTACCCGATTCCCGTGGAGGCGCGTTCGCTACTCGTAGCGAAGCGCCTCGATCGGGTTCAACCGTGCGGCACGCATCGCGGGGAAGATGCCGAACGACAGTCCCACCCCGATCGACACGCCCGCCGCCAACAGCACAGTTGTGGCGGAGATATGCGTTCTCAGGTCCTCCACCGTATAGCCCGCTATCACTGCGCCGGATACCCCCAGCGCGATGCCCACCAGCCCGCCGATCAGGCTGAGCACGACCGCTTCGATCAGGAACTGCAGCAGGATATCGCGCCGTCTCGCGCCTACCGCCTTGCGAATGCCGATCTCGCGCGTTCGTTCGGTCACCGACACGAGCATGATGTTCATGACCCCGATCCCGCCGACCAAGAGCGATACGGCGGAGATCAGCCCGAGGAACATGGTGAGCACCGCCGTCAGGCTTCCCAGCACCGCCGACACATCCTCCTGCGTCAGGATCGAAAAGTCGTCCTCGTCTGTGCTATAGATCAGCCCGTGCTGCTGGCGGAGGACGAGCCGGATCTGCTCGCTCGCCTCGTCCATCAGGGACTCGTCCGCAGCGCGGGCATAGATCACCGAGACGGTATAGTCGCCCGAGACATCGCGCCCACCGAACAGCCGGCTTTGCGCCGTCGTTAGCGGGACAAACACGACCTGGTCCTCATCGCTGAACGCGTTCCCCCCCTTCTCCTCCATCACGCCGACGATCCGGAAGGGCACGCGGTTGATCTTGAGGATCTGGCCGATCGGGTTCTGCCCAGGAGTGAATAGCTCTCCCAGGACCGTCTGTCCGATCACCGCCACCCGGCTGTCGGTGCGAAGGTCGCTGTCCTGGACAAAGCGGCCCATGACCGGGTAGAAACTCAGCACGTCCGGATGCGCAGGCGTGACGCCGCTGATGGTCGTTTGCATGTTCTTGCCCTGGAAGGTCACGGAGCCCGTCCCCACGAACTCGGGAGCGACGGCTTGCAGGGCCGGTACATTTGCAGGATCAGAGACTGCGGCTACGTCTCCCAGCGTTAGGCTCGATGTATTGGCGCTCCGCAAAAAGTTGCTCTTCATGCTCGCATTGCTCTGCTCGAGCTGCCCAGGCATCACAAACATGATGTTCGAGCCGACGCTCTGCATCTGTTCGGCGACCATGGTCTGCACACCTTGGCCGACCGAGACGAGGACGATCACGGCGCTGATGCCGATGATGATGCCCAGCATCGTCAGCCCCGAACGCAGCTTGTGCAGGGCTAGGGCAAGCAGGGCGCTCTCTACACTCGCGAACAGGTTCACGGCGCTGCTCCTGTAGCCTACTGACCCGTCATCGAGCCCGTCACGACCTCGCGAAACCGGTCCCGGATCGACGCAGAGCGTACGACCAGCCGGTCACCCTCCGCAAGGCCGGACAGGATCTCCGATGACTCATCGTTCGAGAGCCCCTGCTCGACATAGACGACCGCGACCTCGTCCCCAACCAGTTTCTCCACAAAGGGTTGGCCGGTCTTGGAATCGATCCAGATCGCGCGATTCGTGACCACGAGCACCTCATCCCGCCGCTGCCGCACGATCTCGGTGTTCGCCGTCATACCGGGACGAAGCGGCAGCTCGGTGGGGGCGAGGGCGACCGTGACCTTGTACGAGACGACGCCCATGTCGAGTGTGCCCGAGGGCAGGATCGCGACCACGCTTCCCGTCAGCGGTCGCCCGGGGAAGGCATCCAGCGTTACCCTGACCTCTTGCCCGCTTGCCAACCACCCGACGTCCACCTCGTCTACGTCAGCCTCGATGCTCAGCCGTCGATCGTCCACCAGGGTCAGCGCCGGTAGCTGTGGGCCCGCAGCCTGACCGACCGCCACATCCACCGCTGCGACGGTTCCATCGAACGGGGCAAGGAGCGTCGCTCGTTCCACCTTCAGGCGCACGCTGTCCAACGCGACTTGCGCCTGGTCGACGCTCGCCTGTGCAATGGCGATCTCGTACGCCGTGGCCCCCGCTCGCAGGGCATCCAGCTGGGCTTGGGCGATGTCCCGCTGGGCGCGCGCGGCATCGACCGCAGCCTCTGCGGCGCGACGACGCGGCTCATCGCCGGACACCGCGCTGCCGAGCTGCGCCTCCGCCGCGACAAGCGCAGCCCGGGCGTCCTCGATCTGAGCCTGCAAGACAGAGAGGCCGAGCGTGTACCCGCGCTGCGCGTTCAGCGCACGTTCGAGCTGCGCCTCTGCCTGCCGGTAGTCCAGCCGCGCCTGCTGGAGCTTCTTGGCCCATCCGTCGCGGATCGACTGATCCTCCCAGGGCCGGTCGAGCGCCTTGTTGTACTCGTCCTGCGTCTCGTCTAGCGCGATCTTGGCGCGCTCCACCCCGACCTGGGCGACGGTCACATCGGGCGTGGGGTCCTGCGCTCTGCTCTGCTCCAGCTGCTGTGTCAGTTGCGTCACGCGCGCGCGCGCCGAATCGACCTGCGCGCGCGCGACGACGACGTCGGCGCCCGTCGTCCCCGTGACCACTTGGTCGCGCTGCGCCATCGCCTGGTACAGCGCCGCCTCCGCGGACGCGACTTGGCCCTGCGCCGCCCGGATCTCCTCGGCGCTCGGTCCAGCGGCGAGTTGCGCTAGCTGCGCCTGTGCCGCAGAGAGCGAGGCCTCGGCGCTCTTGACCTGCAGCTGCAGGTCCGCCGTGTCCAGCCGAATGAGCGGCTGCCCCTGCTGCACCCGTTCCCCTTCACTCACGAGGACCTGCACCACGCGACCGCTCAGTTCAGGCGCGAGCGCCACCTCCACGCCAGGGCGAACGCTCCCGACGGCGGTGACGCTGGTCACCAGCGAGCCACGCTCGACGGTCACCGTCTCCACCACTCCCTCATCCTGGGCGGCGTCGCCGCTCCGGCAAGCCAAGGCCAATAACGCCACCAGCAGCAAGACCAGACCCAAGAACGCCCGTCTCACAGATCGTCTCATTCCCTTCCCATCCTTCGCCCACACACCACGCTTGTCCATGCCGCGTGTCCCGTGCGCGCGTCCTAGTGCTCGTGATATACTTCAATTATACCATACTTGCCAGAATCCAACTGCTCAAAGAGGGCAACCCT
>JAFGIE010000240.1 GCA_016929775.1 Anaerolineae bacterium | reverse complement strand
GGTCTCCCCATCTGCCGCGAAGCGGCCCTCCTCTGCCCTCTGATCCTCTGCACTCTGGATCTCTGGATTTTGGATGATGGGTGGTGGATGTGTCAGGTTCTGGCAATCTCCTGTGCGCGCCTGGGCTTGTGCATTTTGTGGCGTTGTAATACACTGAGTCCGTCTGTAGGAAAAAGAAAACCCCACAGCGTGTCCACCGCTTGGGGCGTGGCCCAGGCGCGGCAACCGCCCAGGCAGATTAGAGTATACCGCTTCTGCCCGCCGGTGCAAGGTCGCGCGCCCGGCGGGCAGTTCTATGGAGGCATGCGAGGAGCAACGAGTTGGGTGCGACCAGGGTCGCGTGCTTGTGGTTCCTGGAATATTTCAAGAAAGCGTAGCTTATACCCTTCGGCGGTTCGGTCACACAGTGGGGTAAGTTGCATGCAGGCAGTGGAGGGAATGGCAACATAGCACACGCAACGACGGCTCAAACTTTCGCGCCGGGCAGCGTGGTCGCGACGCGCAACCGGCTCTGGCGCGTTGATGGACAGCCCGAGCCCGATGTGCTCGTCGCTTCCACCATCGACGGGGGCGAGGCGCAGTCGGTCAAACTCTACGTCCCCTTTGAGGACATTCAGCCCGGCGCGCTGGCGCCGCCTGCGCCCGACCAGGTTGGCACGATCCAGGCGCAGGACCTGCTGCTGCGCGCTTACCGGCTCAACCTGCTCCATGGCACCGCGCCGCTCCTCAGCCTGCAGCGCAGCCGCGTGATTCCCAAGGACTATCAGCTCGTGCCGGTGGTGATGGCGCTGGAGATGCCGCGGGTGCGGATGCTGATCGCCGATGACGTGGGGCTGGGCAAGACCATTGAGGCGGGGCTGATCGCGACCGAGCTGCTGGCTCGCCAGTTGGTCTCGCGGATGCTCGTGATCGTGCCCGCCAGCCTGCGCGAGCAGTGGCGCGAGGCGCTGGATTATTTCTTCCACATTCCGGCGCGCATCATCTCCACGCGGCACCGCCGCGAGATGGAGCGCGAGCTGCCCGCGGGGGCTAACCCCTGGGAGGCCTATCCTTTCCTCATTACATCGGTGGACTATGCCAAGCAGCCGGCGATCAAAAATCAAATCCTGGAGCAGCGCTGGGATCTGGTCATCATCGACGAGGCGCACCAGGTAGCGAAGCCGCACCAGAGCGGTCCCGACCAGTCGGTAAGCATGGACCGCTGGGAGCTGGCCGAGGCGCTGGCTGGGGCGAGCAACGGGCAGCGGGCTTCGCGGCGGCGCAATGCTGCGCGCCACCTGCTGCTCCTGACCGCGACCCCACATAACGGTTACACCGACACCTTTGCCAGCCTGCTGCGAATGCTCGACGTGGGGGCGGTGGAGGGACCGCCGCACGCGCCCTGGATCATGCGCGAGGCGGCGGCGCGCCACGTCTGCCAGAGGCGGCGCGTGGACGTCGAGGCGTGGTTCGAGGCGGAGGTGGCGCGCGGGCGCAGTGTCCGCAACCCGTTCCCCAAACGAGAACAGCGTGAGGTGATCGTGCCACCCACGGCCTACGAGATGGACGCGATCCGCGCGGTGGAGGCCTACGGGCAGCAGGTGCTGGACCAGGCAGCGGCAGGCTCCGCCCACGTGCGCACGCTGGCTCACTGGACCGTGCTCCACTTCCACAAGCGCGCGCTCTCCTCGCCTGAGGCGCTGCGCTGCTCGCTGCGCAACCGGCGCAAGCGGTTGCGCCAGGTGCTTCAGGACGCGTTGCCCGACATGGCGCTCACGGCTTTCACGACCGACGCTGCGGTGCCCGAGGAGGCAGCGCGGGCCAACGTGTTCGATGAGGACACGGGCGAGAGATTGAGCGATGAGGAGGTGGGTGCGCGCACGGAGCGCCTGGTCTACGGCTCGCCGATGCAGATTAGGCGTGAACTCGCACTGTTGGATGATGTGCTGAAACGCGCCGAGCGAGTAACGCCCAGCCGCGACAACAAGCTCCAGCGCCTGCTCGACGTCGTGCTGAAGGAGCAGATGCGCTTCGACCCGAAGGTCGTGATCTTCACCCGCTACGTTGACACGATGACCTACCTGGCCGAGCAGATCGACCGCAGCCCCCAGTATGCCGACGTCGAGGTGCTCACGATCCAGGGAAGCCTGAATGAGCGCCAGCGACGCGAGACCTTTATGGCCTTTGAGCGTGCCAAGAAGGCGGTGCTGGTCGCAACAGATGCGATCTCCGAGGGCATCAACCTGCAGCACGCCGCAGCCCAGATCATCCATTACGAGCTGCCCTGGAACCCCAACCGGCTGGAGCAGCGCAACGGGCGTGTCGATCGCTTCGGGCAGCGCAAGCCCGTGGTCACTGTCCGGACGCTGGTGATGGACGAGACGCTGGACGCCGCGATCCTGTCGGTGCTGGTGGACAAGGCGGCGCAGATTCGGCGCGACTACGGCTTCTCGCCGCCCTACTTCGGCGACGACACGACGATCCTCGACTTACTGCGACAGCATGACGTGACGCTGGGCATCCGGCAGTTGTCGTTGTTTGATCAGGACTACGCGCCCCGAGACGCTGGCGATGAGGAGCGGGACCCCTTCAGCGATGAGACGCTGGCGCGGATCAAGGGAGACTCCTTCTACGGGCAGACGCACATCAGCCTGCCCGAGATCGAGCAGCGGCTGGAGGAGACGGCCCACACCGTGGGCGCGCCTGATGAGATCCGGCGCTTTGTCTTCAGCGGCTTGAGCCGCTTCGGCTGTTCCTGCATCGACAACCCCGACGGCTCTTACCGCCTGGTGCTGACGGAGCCGGCGCTCCAGACGGCGGGATCGCAGTCTGCTGGGCCCGCCCAGTCTGCTGGGCCCG
>JAFGIE010000029.1 GCA_016929775.1 Anaerolineae bacterium | reverse complement strand
TTCGTGCACTACTGTTCGTGCCCCACACCACGGATCGTGGAAGCACGGGCGGCATTATAGACCCGCTTCCAGCAGATGTCAAGATGAGCATGTCGATTTGACAAAGCCCGGCAGATCGGGTACACTGGGCCCATTCTGCAGACAGGAGCACCACATGGCCCTGCGTTGTCTCGTCAACAAGAGCGCCAAGAAGCCGGACCCAGTGTCTGGATAGTCCTGTTTGCGCGCGCAAATAGACCGGCTCCCAGACACACGCTGAGGAGCCGGTTTTTTCGTGCATAGAGAGGTCCCATTGTTCGCGTCGACCATCGATCTCACCAAGGAGAACAAGCGCAAGGTCACCCCAGCCCCCGGGTCTGGATAGTCGCGCTTGTGTCAACGGAGCCACACAGCCAGCTTCCCAGCACCAGGTCCGGGAACTGGCTGTTTGTTTTCCGGCTGACGAAAGGAGCAGATCGTGCCTCTGGACAGTTTCCACATCATCGAGTCCACGCTGCGCGAGGGCGAGCAGTTCGTCGGCGCCAGCTTTACGACCGAGCAGAAGGTCGAGATCGCGCGCCTGCTCGACGCCTTTGGCGTGGAATGCATCGAGCTGACGTCGCCCTGCGCCTCGCCCAAGAGCCTGCAAGACATCACGACCATCACTCGCCTCGGTCTGCGGACCAAGGTCCTGACCCACGTCCGCTGCCATCTTGATGACGCCGCGGTGGCGATCGATACTGGGGTCGATGGCGTGGACGTCGTGATCGGCACCTCTTCGGTGCTGCGCGAGTTCAGCCATGGGAAAGCGATTGGCGAGATCGTGGACCTCGCGCGCAGCGTGATCGAGTTCGTGCAGCGCCAAGGCGTGGAGGTGCGCTTCAGTACCGAGGACTCGTTCCGTAGCGACAAGGACGACCTCTTTCGCGTCTACGAGGCAGTCGACGCGATCGGTGTAAACCGCGTGGGCATCGCCGATACGGTCGGCGTAGCCACCCCGCGCCAAGTCTACGAGCTGGTCACCGCGCTGCGTGCCCGCGTCGCCGCCGACATCGAGTTCCACGGACACAACGACTCCGGTTGTGCGATCGCGAACGCGTTCGAGGCCCTCGACGCCGGAGCGACTCACGTCGACACGTCTGTGCTCGGCATCGGCGAGCGAAACGGCATTACGCCCCTCGGCGGTCTGATTGCCCGGCTCTACGCCAGTGACCGGCAGTCCGTGCACAAGTACGACCTCAAGCTCCTCCGCCAGATCGACAGCACCGTGTCGCGCATGGTCGGCGTCGACATCCCGTTCAATAACTATGTCACCGGCATCACGGCATTCACCCACAAGGCGGGCATCCACGCCAAGGCGATCCTCAACAACCCCGATACGTACGAGATCCTGGACCCGCACGCCTTTGGGCTGACCCGCTACATCAGCATCGCGCACCGGCTGACCGGCTGGAACGCGATCAAGAACCGCGCGGAGCAGCTCGGCCTCGCCCTCGACGACGCGCACATCAAGTCGATCACCGCCCACATCAAGGCCCTGGCAGATGAGAAGCAGCTCTCCCTGGACGACGTCGATGGGCTGCTCCGTCGCTGGGCCAGCGGCAACGGTGGGCGCCTGCCCGCAGTCACGGAGGCATGATGGCACAGACGCTCAGCGAACAGATCCTGTCGCACGCTGCCGGGCAGACAGCACGCGCCGGCGAGCTGACTGTGGTCGATCTCGACCGCGCCATGACCGTCGACTCGATCGCCCCGGAGGTGATCGACGTCCTGGAGCGCGACTTGGGCATTGACCGCATCCCACACCCAGAGCGCTGCGCGATCTTTGTCGATCACGTCGCGCCTGCCGCCAACGTCGCCACGGCAGAGGGGCAGGTCCGCGCCCGGCAGTTCGCGGCGCGACAGTCCATCCGCCGCTTGTACGATGCCGGGCGCGGCATCTGTCACCAGCTCATGATCGAGGAGCATCTCGTCGCGCCAGGCGCCGTCGCCGTAGGCTCCGACTCGCACAGCACCACCTACGGCGCCATCTCTGCCTTTGGCACCGGCATGGGCACTACCGACATCGCCCTCGCCTTCGCCACAGGGCGGACCTGGCTGCGCGTCCCCGAGACGGTGCGCATCGACCTGCGCCGGTCACTCCCCGACCACGTCGACGCCAAGGACCTCGCGCTCCACATCCTGCGCCTGGTCCGCGCCGATGGGTTCACCTATCGCGCCGTCGAGTTTCACGGGGCAAGCGCGCTCTCGCTCAGCTCGCGCATGACGCTTGCCAGCATGACCACCGAGATGGGCGCCAAGGCGGGCTTGGTTGCGCCGGACGACGGTACGCGCGCCTATGCGCCGGTGCCCAAGTGGCTGCGGGTAGACGAGAGCGCCGCGTACGTCGATCGCCTGGCAGTCGACCTCTCGACCCTCGAACCCCTTGTCGCACAGCCACCGCGCGTCGACGACGTCGTCCCTGCCCGAACGCTGGGCGAGGTGCGCGTCGACCAGGTCTTCCTGGGAACGTGCACCAACGGACGGCTGCAGGACCTGCGCGCCGCCGCCGCCATTCTCGACGGAGCACAAGTGGCGCCCGGCGTGCGCATGCTCGTAATCCCTGCCTCGCATCGCGTCCTGCAGGACGCCGCCGCGGACGGCACGTTGGGCACGCTGCTCGCCGCCGGCGCCACGATCGGCCCCCCAGGCTGCGGGCCCTGTATCGGGCGTCACCTCGGCGTGCTGGGCGCCGACGAGGTCTGTTTCTCGACCGGCAACCGCAACTTTGCGGGACGAATGGGATCGCCGCGCGCGCGCATCTATCTCGGGTCGCCACAGACCGCTGCGGCAACAGCGCTGCGCGGACGGATCGCCGACCCGCGCACGCTGTAGGCGCACGTGCGTGATGGGGCGCTCCCGCTGGGCTGCGCTCTCATAGGAGGAAGACAACGTGGGCAGAGTGTGGCTCTTGGGCGCGGACGTCGATACCGACCAGATCATCCCCGGTCGCTACTCGCCGTACATGACCTCCGAGGAGGACCTGCGGCAGTATGCCTTCATCGAGCATCGGCCCGACTTTGCGCCAAACGTCCAGCCCGGCGACGTGATCGTCGCCGGCAAGAACTTTGGCTGCGGTTCGTCGCGCGAGTACGCGCCGCGCGCGTTGCTCAAGTGTGGAGTCGCCGCGATCGTAGCGCCCAGCTTTGCGCGCATCTTCTTCCGCAACGCCATCAACCTCGGCATCCCGCTCTTCGAGCTGGACCTGATGGCGCGCCTAGCCGATGGCGAGAGCGTCGTGCTCGACCTCGACGCATCGCTGCTTCGCACCGGTCGCGGCGACGTCCCACTGCCTCGCCCTCCGGCGTTCGTGAACGCGATCCGGCAAGAGGGCGGGATCGTCGGCTACTACCAGCGCCACGGGCGCTTCCCGGGAGAGTGACATGACGGACCCCGAGCCCCAGGCGCCCACAAAGAGCGCTAGCGCGGCATCGCACCCCGATCCCACGACGCCGGACGCTGGGCTGCACCCCCCGCTCCACCTGTGCGCGATCGAGGGAGACGGGATCGGGCGCGAGGTCATCCCGGCAGCACTCGACGTCCTGCGCGCGACTGGGCTCGCCTTCTGTGTCGAGCGCGCCGACGCGGGCTGGGACTGCTTCCAGCGGTGCGGGGCGGCGCTTCCGGAAGAGACGGTGGCGCGCGCGCGGACGAGCGACGCGGTGCTGTTTGGCGCAGTCTCCTCGCCATCCTACCCGGTAGCGGGGTACAGCAGCGCGATCGTTACCCTGCGCCAGCAGCTGGATCTGTATGCCAACCTGCGCCCCACGCGCTCGTGGTCGATCGCCGCCTCGCGCCCGGGCATCGACATGCTGATCGTGCGCGAGAACAGCGAGGGGCTCTATGTGCGGCGCGAGCGGAGCGACGGCGCCACGGCAGTCGCGGAGCGCCTGATCACGCGCAGCGGCGCGGCGCGCATCGCCCGAGTTGCCTGTGAGTGGGCCATGCAGCGGCGCAGGCGCCTCACGATCGTGCACAAGGCCAACGTCCTTCCCGAGACGTGTGGCCTTTTCAGACAGACGGCGCTCGACGTCGCCGCCGCCTATCCCGCCCTGCAGGTCGATGAGCTCCTGGTCGACACGGCGGCGATGCAGCTCGTCATGCGCCCGGAACGCTTTGACGTGGTCGTCACCACCAACCTGTTCGGCGACATCCTCTCCGACGAGGCGGCGGGCCTCGTCGGCGGGCTGGGACTCGCGCCCTCCGCCAACCTTGGCGAGCGGCACGCGCTCTTTGAGCCCGTGCACGGTTCGGCCCCTGACATCGCGGGGCAGGGCATTGCCAACCCGACCGCCGCGATCCTGGCGGTCGCCATGCTGCTCGACCACTTTCGCCAGACAGAACACGCCGCGTGCGTGCGCGCGGCGGTCGAACGCGTGCTCTGTGCGGGCCCTCGCACGCCCGACTTGGGCGGGACGGCTACGACCGCCGAGGTCACGGCGGCGATCGCCGACCGTGTCTCAGCTTGGGCGCCTGTAGGACCGACAGGTGCGCAGTAGAAACGTGATTTGCCCGATCGTTGCGACAGCGTCTATAATCGCACAAGTCGTGCGCACACCCAGAGGAGGAAACCGATGAACGTCGAATGTCCAGAATGCGGAGCCGAGATCGAGTTGCCGGATGACACGATCGAGGGCGAGATCGTCGAGTGCCCGGACTGCGGCATCGAGCTCGAGGTCATCCGTCTCGATCCGCCCGCGGTCGACCTCGCGCCGCAGGAAGAGGAAGACTGGGGCGAGTAGGCCCGAACCACGCCCTGCGGGCCCGCGGGGCCCGTAGGGCGCCAACCACCCAAGGCCGATAGGCGTCGGCCTTGCAGCGACGACCATCCTGGGTCGAGGAGAACCACACATGAGAGTCGGCGTGTTGTGCTCGCGCATCCGCGTCGAGGAGAAACTCCTGATCGGCGAGCTGGAGCGGCGCGGCGTTGAGTTTGAGATCATCGATGACCGCGAGATCATCCTCGAGATCCAGCAGAACGGCTGGGACTATGACGTCATCCTTGAGCGCTGCATCAACCACTCCCGGGCCCTGTATGCCCTGCGCCTCTTCGACGACTGGGGCGTGCCCACGGTCAACAGCTACGAGGTCGCGAACACGTGCGGCAACAAGCTGCTCACCACCAGCGCGCTCGTCCGCGCCGGGATCCCGACGCCCCGCACGCGCGTTGCCTTCACGCCCGAGTCGGCGCTGGAGGCGATCGAGGGCATGGGCTACCCGGTCGTCCTCAAGCCGGGCGTAGGGTCATGGGGGCGCCTGCTGTCCAAGGTCAACGACCGGGAGGCAGCGGAAGCGATCCTGGAGCACAAGCAGGTCCTGGGATCCTACCATCACTCGATCTACTACATCCAAGAGTACGTCGAGAAACACGGGCGCGACATCCGTGCCTTCGTCGTCGGAGACGAGACCATCTGCGCCATCTACCGCACCTCGCCGCACTGGATTACCAACACCGCGCGCGGAGGCCAAGCCAGCAACTGCCCTGTCACCCCCGAGCTCGACGCGCTCTGTCGTGCCGCCGCCGCAGCGGTGGGAGGCGGCGTCGTCGCGCTCGACATCTTTGAGGACGACGAGCGCGGCATGCTGGTCAACGAGATCAACTACACCATGGAGTTCCGCAACAGCATCGACACCACCGGCGTCAACATTCCCGGGCGCGTGATCGACTATCTGGTCGGCGTGGCGAGTGGGGCAGGAGCGGGCAGATGATAGGCGTATCGATCGTCGGCGGCTCGGGATATGCGGGCGGAGAGCTGCTGCGCCTCTTGCTGGACCACCCCCACGTGCAGGTCGTACAGGTCTCGTCCGAGTCGAATGTGGGACGCTACGTCTACAGCGTGCACCCCAACCTGCGCGGGCGCACGCGCCTCAAGTTCTGCCAGGCCGACCAGATCGCGCCTTGCGACGTCCTGTTCGTCGCCCTGCACCACGGCGAGACACAGCGGCAGATCGAGCGCCTGGCGGCGCTCGCACCCCGGATCGTCGATCTCTCGGCGGACTTTCGTCTCCGCGACCCGGTGCGCTACAAGCGCTGGTACGGAGAGGAGCACGCCGCGCCGCAGTGGATCGAGCGATTTGTCTATGGCCTCCCAGAGTTGCACCGCGCCGAGATCCGGCAGGCGCATTACGTCAGCGGCGTCGGGTGCAATGCCACGGCGACCATCCTCGGGCTCTATCCCCTCTTCAGGGCGAACCTGGTCGATCGCTCGCGAGACATCGTGGTCGAGGTCAAGGTCGGCTCCTCTGAAGGGGGGCGCCGTGAGAACCCAGCATCGCACCACCCCGAACGCAGCGGCGCGGTACGCTCGTTCGCCCCTACCGGGCACAGGCACACCGCCGAGATCGTGCAGGAGCTGACCCTCGGGGGCGCCGCGCCTGCCGTGCACCTGACGGGAACGGCGATCGAGCTCGTCCGCGGCGTCCTCGCCACCGGGCACGCCTTCCTCAACGATCCGGCGATCAGGGAACGCGACCTGTGGGGCGTGTACCGCGACGCGTACGGGAATGAGCCGTTCGTGCGCATCGTCAAGGAACGGCAGGGCATCTACCGCTACCCGGAGCCCAAGATCCTCGCCGGAAGCAACTACTGTGACGTCGGCTTTGCGCTCGACGAGGAGACAGGTCGCGTCGTCGCCATCTCGGCGATCGACAACCTCGTCAAGGGCGCAGCGGGCAGTGCGGTACAGTGCATGAACCTCATGTGTGGCATCGAAGAGACAACTGGGCTGACCTTTGCGGGGTTGCACCCGATCTAGCGCCGGCGTGGCAGCGCACCCTGCGTCCACGCAAGGAGAGAAACATGATCGTCGTCAAGGTTGGTGGGCGGAAGGAACTCGACTATGACGCCATCTGCGCCGATGTCGCCGCCCAGTGGGAAGCGGGGCGCCAGCTGGTGCTCGTGCACGGTGGGTCGTACCAGACCAACGTCGTCGCGCAGCAGCTGGGCCATCCGCCGCAGTTCGTGACCTCCCTCTCCGGCTATGTCAGCCGCCGCACCGACCGGCGTACGCTGGAGATCTTTGAGATGGTGTACTGCGGCAAGATGAACAAGCAGATTGTCGAGTCGCTCCAGCGGCACGGGGTGAACGCCGTGGGCCTATCGGGCATCGACGGGCGTCTCTTGGAGGGCAACCGCAAGAACGCGATCAAGGTCGTGATCGACGGGCGGCGCCGTGTGCTGCGCGACGACTATACGGGCACCGTCAAGGAGGTCAACGCCCGGCTCTTGCGCATGCTGCTCGAGGCAGGCTACCTCCCCGTCGTCGCTCCCCTCGCGATCAGCTACGACAGCGAGGCCATGAACGTGGACGGCGACCGGGCAGCGGCGGCGATCGCGGCGGCGCTCAACGCCGAGCAGCTGATCATCCTCTCCAACGTCCCCGGGCTGCTGCGCGAGTTCCCGGACGAGCGCACCCTGATCGACCGGATCCCGGCAGGGCGCGTCGAGGAGTACATGCTATTCGCCGAGGGGCGCATGAAAAAGAAGGTCATGGGCGCCGCCGAGGCGGTCGCGCAGGGCGTCGGGCGCGTCGTCTTTGCCGACGCGCGCGTCGCGGCGCCCGTCGCGGGCGCCATCGCAGGGCGAGGAACGGTCATCGAGTGATGCGCGCGCCGGCGGTCGACCGCCGGACGGGAGGCAGAGGAGACGCCGTGGACACGATCGAACTGGAGCGCCGACACGCTGCAGATACCTACTCCAAGCGAGAGATCGTCCTGACCCGTGGTCAGGGCGCCCACGTGTGGGACGATGCCGGGCGGCTGTACATCGACTGCGTGGGCGGACACGGCGTGTCCATCGTCGGGCACTGCCACCCATCGGTCACCGAAGCGATCTGCCGCCAGGCGGGACAGCTGGTCACCTGCCCGGGGACCTTTTACAGCGAGACCCGTGCCCGCCTCCTGGCGCGCCTCGCCGAGATCACGGGACTCGAGCGCGCCTTCCTGTGCAACTCGGGCGCCGAAGCGGTCGAGGGCGCGCTCAAGTTCGCGCGCCTCTCTACCGGGCGCCGCGGGATCGTCGCCGCGATGCGCGGGTTCCACGGGCGGACGATGGGCGCGCTCTCCACGACCTGGAACAAGGCCTATCGCACGCCCTTTATGCCGCTCCTCCCCGGTGTGACGCACGTCCCCTACGACAACGTCGACCGCCTGGACGGCGCCGTAGATGCAGACACCGCAGCCGTGTTGGTCGAGGTCGTTCAGGGAGAAGGCGGCGTCCGCCCCGGCAGCGCCTCCTACCTGCGCGCCCTGCGCCGCCTGTGCGACGAGCGCGGCGCCTTGCTGATCATCGACGAGGTCCAGACCGGCTTTGGGCGCACGGGCAAGCTTTTTGCCTTCCAGCACTACGACCTCCAGCCCGACATCCTCTGTCTCGCCAAGGGGATCGCCGGCGGGGTGCCGATGGGCGCGGTGATGCTCGGTGCGAAGGTACACGGGCTACGCCCCGGCGTCCATGGCTCGACCTTTGGCGGCAACCCCCTCGCCTGCGCGGCTGCGCTCGCGACCATCGACGCCATCCTGGACGAGGACCTGCCCGCGCAAGCGCACGCCAAGGGCGAGTACCTCGTGCAGCAGCTGATCGCCCTCGACCTGCCCCTGATCCGCGAGGTGCGCGGCATGGGACTGATGATCGGCATCGAGCTCCGCACCCGCGCCAAGCCCTACCTCGAGGCGCTCCTCGATCGCGGGGTGCTGGCGCTGCCCGCTGGGCCGACCGTGGTCCGGCTCCTGCCGCCGCTGGTCATCAGCTACGCCGACCTCGACATCGTCGTCGCCGCGCTGGCGGACGTCTTGGCTGCCGATCTGCCGTCTACAGGGGGTGACGATGACGAGGGATGACGCTGAGCGGCGCCGCCCCTTCTCGCGCGCCGACGCCGAGGTACTGCTCGCCGACCTGATCCGACACTACAGCCCCTCCGGCGCCGAGGGACAAGCAGTCCGCTTCCTAGTGAACGAGATGGCGTCGCTCGGCTTCCGTGCGTACGTCGATGGCGCGGGAAATGCCGTCGGCGAGCTCGGCAGTGGCCCGAGGACCCTGTTGCTGCTCGGCCACATCGACACGGTGCCGGGCGAGATCGCGGTGCGCCGCGACGGAAGGCAACTCTACGGGCGCGGCAGCGTCGACGCCAAGGGACCGTTGGCGGCTTTTGTCGCAGCGGCTGCCATTGCCGGCCCAATGCCCGGCAAACGTACCGTGGTCGTGGGCGCTGTCGAGGAAGAAGCGGCGACCTCCAAGGGCGCGCGATTTCTCCTTGCGGGCCCAGCCCCCGCCGCCGTGGTCGTGGGCGAACCGAGCGCTTGGGATGGGCTGACCGTAGGCTACAAGGGCCGGTTGCTCCTCGACTATGCGCTGTCCCGTCCAGTAGGGCATACGGCGGGTCCCGCGCAGAGCGCGTGCGAGGAGGCGGTCGCGTTCTGGCAGCAGGTCGTGGCACACGCCGACGCGTACAATGCGGACCAGGAGCGCATGTTCGACCAGCTGGCGCCCACGCTGCGCGCGATTCACACCGACTCAGATGGCCTTGTCGAGCAGGTGCGCATGGCGGTCGGCTTCCGCCTGCCGCCTGCGATCGACGTCGATCGCCTGCAGGACGCGCTGGTCGCGCACGCAGGCGACGCCGTACTGCGCTTCCACGGTCGCGAGATCGCCTACCGGGCATCCCGGGGCAGCCGTCTCGCCCGCCTGTTCGTGCGCGCGATCCAGGCACAGGGAGGGCGCGCGCACTACAAGGTCAAGAGCGGGACCTCTGACATGAACGTGGTCGGGCCCGTGTGGGGCTGCCCGATCTTGGCCTACGGACCTGGAGACGCTGCCTTGGACCACACGCCCGACGAGCACATCGACCTCGACGGGTACCATCGTGCCATCGCCGTCCTGACCGAGGTGCTTACGGCGTTCTAGGTCCGCGCGTCGCTTCCGGCACGCCCAGGGCTCGGCCTCTGGCGTGGCACGCAGTGGGAGACAACCTATCGTTACCGGCGTCCCGCCCCCTGGGCGGCGCCAAAGGGGTTCACCGATGAAGACTAGCATCAGCGTAGCAGAGCCTGCCAGCGTCGTGATCTTTGGCGCGTCAGGCGACCTGACCCGCCGCAAGCTCATCCCGGCGCTGCACAGCCTGGGATGTGAGGGACTGCTCCCGCGCAGTGTCCACGTCCTCGGCGTAGCCCGATCCAGTTACACCGATCAACAGATCGCCGACCGGTTGTATGACGGCGTCGTCGACTATGCCCGTCTCAAGCCGGGCGTGTGCGAGCTGTGGTCGACCTTTGCCCGCCGGATCGCCTATCTGAGCGGTGACTATGCCGACCCTGAGACCTACCAGCGCGTCGGTCGTGAGCTGGCGCGCCTAGATGCGGAGCACGGCGCACGCGGGAACTGCCTGTTCTACCTCTCCACGCCGCCTAGCCTGTACCCGACGATCATCGAGCACCTGGGTGAGGCGGGCCTCAACCGGGACCCGCAGGGCTGGCGCAGGATCATCATCGAGAAACCGTTCGGGCACGACCTCGAGAGCGCGCGCCGGCTCAACCGCCAGGTACACGAAGTCTTTGGCGAGGAACAGGTCTGCCGCATCGACCACTACCTGGGCAAAGAGACCGTCCAGAACCTGCTCGCCTTTCGCTTCGGGAACGCGATCTTTGAGCCGCTCTGGAACCGCAACTATGTCGACAATCTGCAGATCACGATGGACGAGAGCATTGGGGTCGGACACCGTGCCGGGTACTATGACCACGCCGGCGTCCTGCGGGACATGTTCCAGAACCACCTGATGCAGCTCTTGACGCTGACGGCGATGGAACCTCCCTCAGCCTTTAACGCCCGGGCGCTGCGCGACGAAAAGGTCAAGGTGCTGCAGGCGGTACGCCCGATCGCTCCCGAAGACGTGGTCTTTGGCCAATACGAGGGCTACCTGGAGGAGGAGGGAGTCAGCCCCGGGTCGACGACGCCCACGTATGCCGCGATTCGCCTCTCGATCGACAACTGGCGCTGGCAGGGCGTGCCCTTTTACCTGCGCTCCGGCAAGCGCATGCCCGACAAGTCAACGGAGGTGACCCTGCAGTTCAAGCGGGTTCCCCACTTGCTCTTCCCAGAGAACACAGACCCTGCCCCAAACCGGCTCTCGATGTGCATCCAGCCCGACGAGGGCATACACCTCCTCTTCGAGACCAAGATCCCGGGCGCCGGGATGCGTACCGCGCCGGTGGACATGGAGTTCCACTACAGCGACCGCTTCGGCGAGCAAGTCCTCCCCGAGGCGTACGAGCGGCTGCTCCTCGACGCACTGCAAGGCGACGCCTCCCTGTTCGCGCGCAGCGACGAGATCGAGCTGGCGTGGAGCCTGATCGATCCGATCATGGTCCCCCGCCAGCCATGCCCCTATGCCCCCGGCAGCGATGGCCCCGCAGACGCCGCCGCGCTTCTCGCCCGGGATGGACGGCAGTGGCGCCGAGGCTGTGAACACGAGTCGCTCCTCGCGATCTCGTGATTGACAGCCGCCTGAGGATCGGATATACTGTAGGCAACCGCAAGACCCCCTGGGAGGAGTAGGCGGCCCAGGAGCTGACAGAGAAGACGTGGTCGGGCTGGCGCCCGGTTGAGAGCCACCGCAGCTCGCTTCCGCCCAAGTCGCTCAGGGCGTACTGCCAAAGAAACCCACCCCGGTGGGAAGTAGAGTGGCACGGGTGAGCCCGTTACAGCGATGCCCTGATGTTGGTCAGGGAAGAGTGCGCCGCGCAGCAACGCTCGGCGAAATGAGGTGGTACCGCGAGAGGCAAGCCCCCCTCGTCCTCATGGGACGGTGGGGCTTTTTCGTTGGACGCCGCGCGCGGCGTCGAACGGAACAGAGGAGGGTACGATGGGATTCCCCAAGCGGTACAACCCGAGGACCGACGAACCGGCGTTGCAGGCATGGTGGGAAGAACAAGGCATCTATCACTTCCGACGCGACCACTCCGGCCCAGTCTACGCGATCGACACGCCCCCGGCAACGGTCTCCGGACACCTGCACCTGGGCCACGCCTACTCTTACACCCAGACCGACTTTTCGGCGCGCTTTTGGCGAATGCGCGGTCACAACGTCTTCTACCCGATGGGCTACGACGACAATGGCCTGCCCACCGAGCGCTACGTCGAGAGACGGACAGGCCAACGCGTCGGCGCCGTCGGTCACGAGGCCTACGTGCAGCGCTGCCTGGAGATCGGTCGCGAGGGAGGCACCGAGTACGGCGCGCTCTGGCGGCAGCTTGGCCTGTCCGCAGATTGGCGCCACACCTATCGCACGATCGAGCCGCGCGCTGTGCGCATCGCCCAGACCTCCTTCCTGCAGCTCTACGAGCGGGGCCTGATCTACCGCGCCAAGGCACCCGCGATCTGGTGTCCAGAGTGCCGCACGGCGATCGCCCAAGCCGAGCTCAACGACCTCGACCGGGAAAGCACCTTTTACACGATCGCCTTCCCGCTGGACGATGGCGACTACCTGCCCATCGCGACCACGCGCCCCGAGCTTCTCCCAGCGTGCGTCGCGATCTTTGTGCACCCCGAGGACCCACGCTATCGCGCGCTGCTGGGACGCCAGGCTACGGTGCCCCTCTTTGGGCAGCAGGTCCCCATCCTCCCGGATCGTGGCGCCGACCCTGAAAAGGGCACGGGCGCCGTGATGTGCTGCACCTTTGGCGACGTGACGGACGTGCAGTGGTGGCGCACCCACAACCTGCCCCTGGTCGAGGCGATCGGCCCATCGGGAGCGCTGACCGCTGCCGCGGGCCCTTACGCCGGGCTGCACACCGCGGAGGGGCGGGAGCAGATCGTGCGCGCGCTATACGCCCGCGCACACGTGCTGCACGCCGAGCCCCTCACTCACTCTGTGCGCGTGCACGAGCGGTGCGATACGCCGGTCGAGTACCTGATGGTGGAGCAGTGGTTCACGCGTGTGCTCGATCACCGCGACGCCCTGCTGGCAGCGGGAGAGCAGATCCGCTGGCACCCGCCCCACATGGGAGCGCGCTACCGCCAATGGGTCGAGGACCTCAACTGGGACTGGTGCCTTTCGCGCCAGCGCGCCTTTGGCGTGCCCTTTCCGGTGTGGCACTGCACCGCATGCGGCGCGATCGTGCTCGCAGATCCAGCCCAGCTGCCCGTCGACCCGACAACCAGCGTACCCCCTCGCCCGTGCGCCTGCGGTTCGCGTGCGCTGGCGCCCGAAACCGACGTGATGGACACCTGGGCCACCTCCTCGCTCTCCCCGCAGATCGCCGGCGGATGGCTCGACGACCCCGACTTGCACCGGCAGGTCTACCCGATGGCGCTCCGACCACAGGCCCACGACATTATCCGCACCTGGACGTTCTACACGATCGTCAAGTCGCTCTATCACTTTGGCGCCCCGCCCTGGTCCGACGTCGCCATCTCGGGCTGGGGGATCGCCGGTGAGGGCATGGGCAAGATCAGCAAGAGCCGTGGGGGCGGGCCGATGTCCCCGCAGGAGATGATCGATGCCTACTCGGCGGATGCCGTCCGCTACTGGGCGGCAAGTACCGGTCTCGGCAAGGACGCCGTGATCAGCGAGCAAAAGATCCAGCTCGGGCACAAGCTGGTCACCAAGCTGTGGAACGTAGCCCGTTTTGGCGCTCGCTTCCTGACGGAGGGTGTGCCCGACCGCCAGCAGGCTTGGCCTGCCACGACCGCCGCCGACCGCTGGATCCTGGCGCGCGCCCAAGAGGTCATCGGCGTGGCGACGGAACGCCTATCCGCGTACGAGCACGCCGCTGCCAAGAGCGTGGTCGAGGCCTTCTTTTGGACCGAGCTCGCCGACAACTATGTCGAGATGGCCAAACTGCGCCTGTATGACCGAGAGAGTGCGGGACACCCCGGCGCGCGGTTCACGCTACACTACCTGTTGCTCGTCGTCCTCAAGCTCTTTGCGCCCTTTTTGCCTCACGTCACAGAGCGCATCTACCGCGAGCTGTATGCGACCGCAGAGGTGCCTTCACTGCACACATCGCCATGGCCCGTGCCCGATCCGGCACTCGAGGACGCGTCGGCCCTCGAGGCAGGCCAAGCGCTGCTGCAGGTCGCCACCGCAGTGCGCCGCTACAAGAGCGAGCACGGGCTGTCGCTGGCGTCCGACCTTCGTCGTCTCGCGCTCTCGACCCGGGACCCGGCGTTGGCGCGTGCCCTGCGCCAGGCGCAGACCGACCTGCAGAGCGTGACCCGCGCACGCGAGGTCGCCGTGCTCGCCGAGCGATCGCCCGGGCTCGAGAGCGTCGCCGCGGAGGGCTCGGTGGGCGTCCAGCTCCTCAGGTAGGAGTCGCGTGCGCCGGCGCACGCCGAGGACATCGTAGCTCCGGGTTTTGACACGCGCTGGGATGTGTGGTACGCTTGGGGCAACTCTAACCATGCGAGAGGTGATCCCTTGAAGGTCCTGGCCCTGATCCCAGCCTACAACGAAGCCGGACACATCGCGCGTGTCGTGCACCAGGCAAGCGAGCATCTGCCCGTGCTGGTCGTCGACGACGGTTCCACAGATAGCACTGCCTCCCTTGCGCGTGAGGCTGGTGCAACCGTCGTGCGCCAGACGCCCAACCAAGGTAAAGGCGTTGCCCTCCGCGCGGGATTCCGGTATGCGCTGGACAACGAGTGGGATGCCGTCGTCATGCTCGATGCCGACGAGCAGCACGATCCAGCCGAGATCCCGCTCTTCCTGCGCGCCTACGCCGAGCGCGGCGCAGACATGATCATTGGCGCGCGCACCTTTGGCCAGATGCCGCTCGTGCGGCGCGTCGCGAACAGCATCGGCACAGCGCTCATCTCGTGGGCGGTAGGCCAACACATCCCAGACGACCAGAGCGGCTATCGCATGGTCACCCGCCGGCTCATGCAGGCCACATTGGACAGCCAGGAAAAGGGCTTTCACTTTGAGGTCGACATGATCGTGACTTGCGTGCTCGAGGGCCTGGCGATCGACTGGGTGCCCATCCGCACCATCTACGCCGGCGAGTCCAGCCACATCCGCCCCCTCCGGCACGCCCTGACCTACCTGTCGATGGTATGGCGGGCGAGGAGACGTGTCCGGCGTCATCTGCGGGGCTAGGCGGCTGCCCGGTCCCACTGCCCCTCTGCGTACGCGAGCAGGGCCCACTTGGCGCCGCGCAGGCTTGCGCCTGCGCGACCCGTGCGCCTCCAGTTGGCGAGAACGGACTCTGGTGGTACAATAGGCGGATGCGTGGTAGGAGCGCGAACGGGCGCCCCTACCACTGTCCGTGTATGGAGGCTAGAGCAATGCAGATCGGTATCGTGGGCCTGCCCAACAGCAGCAAGACCACCGTCTTTAACGCCCTGACCCGCAGTCAGGCACAGACGGCGTCCTTTAGCACCGGGCAGGTCGAGACCAACGTGGCGGTAGTCGAGGTGCCCGACGCGCGCATCGACCATTTGACCGGCATGTTCCATCCCCGCAAGACGACCTATGCGCGCATCCAGTACAACGACATCGCCGGGCTGCGGATCGGCATTGGTCAAGAGGGTGGGCTCAGCGGCGCCCTGCTCAACGCCATCGCGCAGAACGACGCCCTCTTGCACGTCGTGCGCGCATTCGAGGATGACCTGATCCCCCATCCCGAGGGATCGATCGACCCCCTGCGCGACCTCGCCGCGCTCGACTACGAGTTCCTGTTCTCGGACTTGTCGATCATCGAGCGGCGCATGGAGCGTCTGGCGCGCGACCTGTCCCGCGCCAAGCCCGGTCCAGACAACCAGGCGAGCCGCGACGAGTTCGACCTGCTGATGCGGCTCAAGGAGAACCTCGAGCAAGAGATCCCGTTGCGCGACGTGCCCCTCGATGCGGCGCAAGAGAAGCGGATCCGGGGATACCAGTTCCTGAGCGCCAAGCCCGTCCTGGTCGTCGTGAACGTAGGAGACGACGGCACGGATGACCCGGCAGCCTATCCCTATCCGCACCGCAAGGCGAGCGTTGTCTGCCTGCGCGGGGGGCTGGAGATGGAGATCGCGCAGATGGATCCAGCGGACGCCGACGCGTTCCTCCACGAGTACGGGATCGGTGAGCTCGGTCTGAACCGCATGATCCGGCAGAGCTACGAGCTCCTCGGCTTGCACTCCTTCTTCACGGTCGGCGAGGACGAGGTCCGCGCCTGGACGATCCCACAGGGCGCCACCGCTGTCGAAGCCGCCGGTGCGATCCACTCCGACCTGGAACGGGGCTTCATCCGCGCCGAGGTCGTCGCCTACGGCGACCTGATCGCCGCCGGTTCCCTGGCTGAGGCACGTCGCGCCGGCACACTGCGGCTCGAGGGACGCTACTATGTCGTGCGAGATGGCGACGTGATGAACATCCTATTCAACGTCTAGGCGTGGGTCCGGGGCCTGCCGGACCGCGACCGAGCAGCGCGGGGAGCCAACGCACCGGCGCCATCCCACACGGAGCGCATACCATGGCCACAGCAGAACAGCGATCTGGACGTCCGCGCAGGTACGATCTGCGCCCTGTCGCGGGATGCGCCAACCAGGTGGTCGCCTACGTCGCCGCCATGCTCGACGAGCTGCGCGAGCGGCTGTACGACCTGATCACCGACCTCCCGCAGGAGGGGCTCGACGATGTGCCACAGGGCGCGAGCAACTCGATCGCCATGCTGGTCACCCACATGGCGTGGGCCGAGGCGGGGTGGGTCGCACGGATCACGGGCTGCGCGATCCCGGACGCGCTCGCGGCGCGCCTGGCGCCCGGCGGACAGGATGCCAGCGGCGAACTGCCCCCTTCTACGGCGAGCGCCGGCGAATTGATCGCGCTCTGTCGCGACGTCCGCGCCCAGGTCACTATGCCCGCGCTGGCAGGCATCGCAGACGTCGACGTGCAGGTAGGCGGCGCCCAGCGACCGATGACCGTCCGCGGCGTCCTCATGCACCTGGTCTGGCACTGGACCTACCACTCTGGGCAGGTCGGCTTGCTCCGCAGGCAGTGGGGTGCGACCCGCTACAAGTGGACGTTCGACCGTGCGATCGGTGCGCCCCGAGCCGAGTAACCGCTTGCCCTAGGCCTCCAGCTCGGCGAGCAGTTCCCCCACGATCGGGTCGTGTGCGTCGATCCGCGCCGCGTCCCGTAGGGTAGCCCGCGCCAGGTCGGGGCGCTCCATCTCCAGATAGGCACGCGCCAGACGGACATAGACCGGCGTGCGCGTCGGCATCTTGGCTGCCGCGGCACGCAGGTGCAGGACAGCCAACGCCCACATGCCCAGGTCGGCAAAGAGCGCGGCGCGCTCCAGCCACGCTGTGCCTTTCCGAGATCTGCGATCCAGCCTGAGATACACGCGTTGGCGGTCCCAGCGAAAGTCGTCTTCCACAGCGAGCAGGATCAGGAACCCCCCGATCGACGCCAGCACTCCCGCTCCCCCACACAAGAGCCCATAGTACCCGCCGATGACCACCCCCGAGATGGACAGCCCAAAGCGCACCGCTGCGCCTGCGATCAGCAGCCAGTACACGGGCGACCAGCGCACGTACATGCCCACCGCCAACGCAAAAGAGTAGACCGAGAGGACGACGAACGGCAGGAGGTACAGCGGCGGCACCATGCCCAGCGCCGCGCGCACGACGCCAGGCGCCGCCCGGCTCGGGAGCCCAACGTACGCCGGCAGGAGGACAAAGGGGTCAAGCGCGCCGACCAGTCGTTGGGCAAGGAACGCCAGGATCACGACCGGCGCGAGGGCGCTCAGCAGACCGATCGAGAAACGCGCGCCGATCAAGTTCCACAGCCACGCCGAGTGACTGTCCCGGCGCCGCATGCGGATCCACAGATCCCGCCCGCAGGCAGGACAGCGTCGGTCTCTGTCACGCGTCATCGACGCGCAGTATGGACACAGGAGCGGATCGGGCGGCTCAGGCCAGAGGGGCGGCGGCGCAGCACTTGGGACCACGACGGGCGGCGTCGCCGTCGGCGTGGGCCACGCTTGCGCGTGCAGCTTGGCGAGCCCTCGCTGCGCCGCCGCGTGTCCCGGATCCAGCGCAAGAACGTTCTCGAGACAGATCGCCTTCTCTTCCGCCCCCTCGACCACGGCGCTCAACCACAGCCAGCCCTCGACCCGCCCCTCGTCCAGGTCGAGCGCACGCTCCAACAGCGCGCGCGCACGCGCGTGCGCGCCTGTCTTGGCGTGCCGAATTCCTGCGCGCAAGAGATCGTCCACCTCGGTTCGCCCGGATGGGCGGGATCCCGCGTCCAACCCTTCGCTCCTGTGCTCGTGCCCACGCAGACGGCGTAGGCTTACACGTTCATTATAGCACATGTGCGCCCCCAAGATGCGTTGACCCTCTCTCCAAAGCGTGCTATACTAGCCCACGCTGGCTCGCGCCGTACTAGATCGCCCGACACGCCTTTCCAACCCGATCAGGAGGAGACCAGTGATCCCGGAATTGATCGCGGACTATCGGTGCCGCACGGGCGAAGGCCCGCTCTGGCACGCAGATGAGCAACGCCTCTACTGGTGTGACATCCCCGCGGGACGCATCTTTCGGTTCACCCCTGCGACCGGCTTGCACGAGCTATGCTACGAGGGCGACATCGTCGGCGGGTTCACGATCCAGGCTGACGGCGCCCTGCTGCTCTTTGGGGCGCGCGGCGCGATCGTGGTCTGGCGCGAAGGCACCCTCACGACCGTGCGCGACGAGATCCCCGAAGAGCGGGAGACACGCTTCAACGACGTCATCGCCGACCCAGAGGGGCGCGTCTTTTGCGGCACGATGTCCACCCCAGACCGCCCAGGGCGCCTCTACCGCCTCGATCCCGACGGGACGCTCACTCAGGTCGTCGATCGGGTCGGCACGTCCAACGGCATGGGATTCACGCCCGATCGCCGGGGGCTATACTACACCGATACGCGCAGGCGCGAGATCTACCTGTATGACTATGATCGAGGGAGCGGCGAGATCGCGAATCGCAGGGTCTTTGTCCGTGTACCCGAGGGGCAAGGGGGGCCCGATGGGATGACGGTGGATGCTGCTGGCTATGTCTGGTCCGCGCGCTGGGGCGGCGGCTGCATCGTGCGCTATACGCCCGGTGGCGTCGAAGAGCGCCGGATCGCCTTCCCGGCGCTCAAGGTCTCCAGCGTCACCTTTGGCGGGCCCGACTACACCGACATCTATGTCACCACCGCAGGCGGGCAGGACAAGGAGACGGAGGGAGAGGGCGCCGGCGCGCTCTTTCGCCTGAACTTGGGCATCCGGGGCGTTCCCGAGTTCCGCTCACGGATTGCCCTCTGAGCCGCCGCGGCACCGCGCGGACACACAGAGCGCGCCACAGCACATCCGGCGCGCAGCGCCGAGAGGCACGAGGAGGGAGCAATGAAGTACGCGTTTATGAGCTTCTCCTGTCCCACGCTGAGCTTGGGCGAGATGCTTGACGTCGCCCAGCGCTACGGCTATCAGGGGCTGGAGCCGCGGATCGACGCCGGTCACGCCCACGGCATCGAGCTCGACACCCCGCCGGCGCAACGCCGGGCGCTCGCCGCGCAGGCGCGCGACAGCGGCATCGACCTGTGCTGCGTTGCCACATCCTGCCGCTATGCCGACCCCACTACGACGGACCACAACGTCGAGGTCACACTGCGCGCCATCGACCTCGCCGCCGACGTTGGGGCGCCGCTGATCCGCGTCTTTGGTGGGCGCCTCGGCGATGGCGTGACGCGCGCGCAGGCGATCGACATCGTCGCCGGTGCGCTCCGTGCGGTGTCCGCCCATGCCGAGGCGCGCGGGGTCGCCGTGTGCATCGAGACGCACGACGACTGGACCGATCCATCGCACGTCGCTGCGGTCATCCGCCAGGTCGGTTCGCCCGTAGTTGCCGTCAACTGGGACATGATGCATCCTGTGCGCGTGGCAGGCTGGACGATCGACGCTGCCTTCGAGGCCCTACAGCCCTGGATCCGCCACGCACACGTCCACGACGGCGTGCAGGTCGAGGGCCGATCCGAGCTCCGCCCCATGGGCGAGGGCGACATCGACACGCGGCGTGCCATAGGCCTGCTGCAGTCCATCGCGTACGACGGGTTCCTGTCGGGCGAGTGGATCAACTGGGAACCCTATGACGTCCACCTGCCTCGCGAGCTACGTACCATGCGGGGCTATGAGTCCGAGTGATCAAGAGGAGGGTCCCTATGCGCATCAAGCAGTCGATCTGCTACCCGATCTTCCGGCTCGAGGGCACGTCCCTCGACGAGCTGTTCCACACCGCAGCCGAGATCGGCTACGCGGCTGTCGAGCTGTGGAACCGCGGCGACAACCTGGAAGAGGTTGTCGAGACCGCGCGGCGGCACAACCTCGCCGTCGCGAGCATGACGGGGCATGATTCGCTCCCCGATGGCCTCAACAAGCGCTCCAACCACGACCGGATCGAGGCGGAGCTGCGCGAGTCGATCGACCTCGCCGCCAAGTACGGCATCCCGGGTTTGATCTGCTTTAGCGGCAACCGCCAGCCCTTCCAGAGCGAGCTGGAAGCGATCGACGCCGTGGCGGATGGCTTCCGGCGCATCGCCCCCTACGCCGAGGCCAAGGGCGTCAACCTCAACATGGAGCTGCTCAACTCCAAGGTCAACCACCCCGGTTACCAGTGCGACCATACCGCCTGGGGCGTGGCAGTCTGCGAAAAGGTCAACAGCCCGCGCGTCAAGCTGCTGTTCGACATCTACCACATGCAGATCATGGAAGGCGACATCATCCGCACCATCCGCGCCAACATCCAGTGGATCGGGCACTTTCACACCGCTGGCAATCCGGGACGCAACGACATGGACGACACGCAAGAGCTCAACTATGCCGGCATCTGTCGCGCCATCGCCGCTACAGGCTACCCCTACTATGTGGGCCACGAGTTCGTGCCCAAGGGCGACCTGATCGAGGCCCTGCACAAGACCTTTGCGCTCTGCGACCAGGGCTGAGCGCCACGGAGCCGCCCATGCACCACAGAGCCCCGAGGTCTCGGCGATCTCGGGGCTCTGTGCTGCGGCGCTGGTTGTGGGTCGCGTCCGGCGGCATGCCCTAGCCGTGCGCGCCTTCCTCCTCCGGGACAAACGCTCGCCCATCTTGCCGGCACAGGTCTTTGATCACGTCCCTGCCCGAAGCGGCGGCGAGCTCGACGTTGCCCCCCGGTTCGACCCACTGCCCGATCATGCGGAACCCGTCCAGCCCCGGGACGGTCTTGCGCATCCCGCCGGTAACCATCATGCGCATCTTGCGCGTCGTCAGCGCCCAGCCCGCGAACGCCCCGCGCCAGTTCGCCGTGTACCGTTCGTACGTCACGGGCGTCGCCACGTCAACCACATCGATCTGCTTCGCAATGCCTGGGAAACGCCGTTCCAGGCAGGCGATCACCTGGCGCGCGACCTCGTCCTTGGCAGCCCGGTACGCCGAGCGGTCCTGGCGCAGGCGTGCCCAGTGGTCATAGTCCGCCTCACACCAGATGCTCAGCGCCGACTTGAGCGGGGGCGCCATGGTTGGATCGAAGCAGTAGTGCTTGAGCACCAGCCGGTCGTGCGCCACGCCGCCCAGGACCAGCGGTTCATGCAACGGGAAACTGGTCGAGGGAGGCTCGTGCGAAAAATCGGCGTCCACGCCCAGCGAGATCTGGAGGATCGATCGGGCGAGGGGCAGCTCGCGGTAGTGGGCGCGCTGCCCGCGCGTGAGATAACGCCCGCCGAGGAGGTCGAACAGCGTCTCGTGCCCATCCGCCGCCGAGATCACGATGTCGCTGCGATGCTCGCTCCCATCCACCAGGCGCACGCCCACAGCGCGATCGCCGCCGCCCACCAAGCCCGCACCCTCCTCGGTCAGGATCGCCTCCACCCGCGACCGGCAGTGGATCTGCCCGCCCAGCGCCTCGTACCGGCGCGCGAGGTCGCGCGAAAAAGAGAGCGACCCACCGATCGGGTAGCCCGCCTCGTGGTCATTCATGTTTGCCAGCGTCGTGAGCATGAGCATCATCGGAAAGTCGGGCCGAGAGAACTGGAAGAACTGCGGCAGCGCCTCGCGAAGCAGCGGGTCCCTACAGCGCGCGGCGAACGACGCGATCGTGACGTTGCGCCAGCGCAGCACGGGCCACAGCACGGGCAGCATGTCCTGCCCCATGTCCCGCATCTCGTCCAGGTCAGACGGCGTGAGGTCCACCGGCAGCTCCATCTGCGTGAACTGCCGCAGCGCCTCAGCAAGCTCGCCGATCAGCGGGGCATCTCGCGGCGCCAGGTCGAGCAGGTGCTGCTCCAGGCGGTCGATGTCCGTGTACAGGACCAGCACCCGCCCATCCCTGCCCTCGTAGCGCGTGAACTCGTCATAGTAGTGGATCTCGCGCCCCTCGAGCAGGCCCAGCTCTTCCCACAGCCGGTGCACCTTGGACTGCGGGTGCGTGCCGCTCAGGTAGCGGATCGAGCCGTCAAAGACATAGTCTTGCCTGCGCCACGAGGTGCACAGCCCCCCCGGGATCGAGTGCAGCTCGTAGATCTGCGACTGGTAGCCGTTCATCTGTGCATAGCAGCCCGCAGACAGGCCCGCAATGCCCGCGCCGATGATCGAGATCGTCTCTGGCATACCAACCCTCACTCGGCAGTCTCAGCCCGCGCAACACGGCGCAGTCGTCCCAATCGGCGATCGCCCCGTCCCTCGCCGGACCGACAATGTGCGCCTAGCTATCGCCGACCATCAGCACCGCGGTGCCGTTGACCTCGCTCCGCTTCAATGAGAGCAGCGCCTCGTTGGCGTCGCGCAGGGCGAACAGCTCCACCGTATGGCCCCCATCGTCTCGCCTTTCTTGCACGCGCTAACCACCTGCCTGGGCCTGACGCCATCGCGCCCAGGCCTCACGCAGCCACTCCGCGAGCGCCGCGTCCCGGCGCATCACTGCCTCCACGACACCCACCAGCGCATCGGCTACCTCATCCGGGGTGCGCAGGAACTGCTCCCACAACACCACGTGCCCCAGGTTGCCCTCCAGCGCTGCCATCAGCGCCGCCTGCACCTCCTGTGCGAGCACCAGCGCGTCCGCGTCGCCGGTAGGCTCATCTCCTCGCGCCACGCCCGCCAACAGGTCGACGATCCGTCGCGCGCTGAACGCCCCATCGTTCGCCCGGTTGGCCCCTCCGGCTGCGTCGACCATCGCTCACTCCGCTCCCGCCAACCATGACAGGATCGCACTGCCCAGCGCTGTCCCGTCGTCGTGGGACAGCAGGTAGAGCGGAACCCCCATCTGCACCAGGCGCGTCCCTTCCCACTCTGTCGCCAAGAGCACCGCCGCGCCCGTGAGCTCGCTCGCAGGGCCTCGCCGCCAGACCACGACGTCCCCCTCTGCGTCGGACAGGATCGTGGCGTCATAGTCCTCTTCCGCCGAGAACCGCTCCAGGACGACGACGGTCCCCTCCGCCAAGCCTGCTGCGAGCGGGTGGTCCCCTGCCGCGATCTCGACGTCGAGCACCAACCCGCGCTCTGCCTCCTCCGGATCCCCCAGGAACGCCCCGATCAGCAGCAAGCTGCCGCCGCCGTCGAGGTAGTCGCTCAGCATGTCTCGCTCATCGGGGGAGGGGATGCCCCCCTCCTGCTGGTAGTCGCCCGCACACCACAGTACGACGCCGTGCGGGCTCAACTGCTCCGCGTCCAAGGGCCCATCGTACGACGTCGACCACACGTTCGCCGCATAGCCCGCTGCGGTCACGATGTCGTAGAACAGGTACGCGCTCGACCACCACTCGTAGGTCCCTTCGCCATCGTCGTCGGCGACGATCAACACGCTGACCCCCGTGCTCGGCCCAGGTTCGCCGCCTTGGTCACCTGCGACGGGCGTGGGGGTAGTAGGCGTCTGTGGGGGCGCGACCGGCTCGTACGCAACCGGACAGAGCGCGATGCTGGGGACCTCTGGGTCGCCCTCGCGGTCCTGCTCGATCAGGCAGCCCGCCAGGTCACCCGCCAACAACCGATCCGTAGCAGCGCGCACGGCACCCTCGTCGAAGGCAAGCACGACCAGGAGCTGGCGCCCCTCTCGCTCGTCCAGGTAATAGAGCACCGTCTGCTTGGCGTCGACGGCGCCGAACCGTGGCACGTGGACCCAGTCCCGCGGCGGGTCCGGATCGGGCGTCGGCGTCTCGCTCGCCTCAGGCGTGGCCCTTGCCTCCCTGGTCGGCGACGCGAGCGCCTCTCGCGCGCGCTCGGCGGTCTCGAGCGTGAACGTGATCCCATCCTGCGCCAGGATCTCGGCGACCTCGGGCCAGTGGGCAAGTCCCTCGTACAACCCCAGGTAGACGGTGTCGTGCCCGGCGCCCGCCGCCTCGCGCCAGTGCAGCGTCTTGCCCGCCCCCTCCACCGCTGCCTGGATGCGGGACGCCTCGCGGATCGCCGCTCCCTGCAGCGCCCCATCCGCCGGCGGGGCTGCCACCGAGAGCAGTTCGATCTCCTCGCCCAGGAAGAGCGGGAACTCGGACAGGCCAAACGTGCGCTCCGCCCCGGTGAGAAAGGATGCGATGTTGGCGACCAGGCGGCTGTTGTGGCGTGCGCCGCTGTAGGGCTCGGTCATCAGCGTGAAATCGCCGATTGCGACGACGTTCCCGCCTCCGCCTACGCCGATCACGCCCAGTCCGCCGCCCAACCCGCTCAGCGAAGAGAGCGTCTTCGGTCCCGCGCGGGCGATCACCTCCTCGCTGGCGATCAGCGAGTGTGCCGCATACAACACGATCTCCTGCAGGTCAGCGGTCACCGGATGCGCGCGGTAGTTGCGCACGACGACGTACTGGTAGTTGCCATCGTTGTCCGCGACGTTGTACAGATAATCGTCGGCGAACGCCAGGCCAAACCCCGACGCCAGGCTGTTGATCGCCGGCACGTCCGACTCGATCACGTAACTCTCGCCGAATTCGTCGTCTTCGAGCACCCGGTATCGGTAGCGGCTCGGGTCGGCGGCGAGCAGGACGCGCCCACCCTCGCGCACGAACCGCTCGAGCGTGGCGATCTCGTCTTGAGTATAGGCGCGGTGCGGCGCGACCACGACGAATCCCCCGGCAGCCCGCAGCGCATCCGACAGGTCGTCGCCTTCCCCGAGCATCGCCGTGTCCATGCCGCGCCGGGTGATCCACGAGAGCAGCAGGTTGAGCTCTGTGTCGGACACCAGGTTCTCGTGTGCCCGATCGACGACCACTTTGCCCGTCCTCCGTTCGTACTCGACAGCGGCAAGTGATGACACCGCACGTTCCGGCAGGGCGATGTTCGCCGGATCGGGGTACGGCACCTCGATCGCCTCGCCGTATCCCGGGTAGTAGCGCAGGCCACGCACTACCAGGAGAGGAAGCGCGAGCAGCAGGACAAAGATCCCGATGCGGACCGGGAGTGAGACATGCCTTCGGACGCGCACGGTCACTGCCTCCTCTTCTGCGGCTCGACGTACAGGTAGTAGAGCCGCTCTCGCCAGCCTGGGTCCCGGGCTGCCAGGACCGATGTCGAGGACGCGCGCGACGCCCATGCCTCGTCCTGCATCACCTCCCCGTGGACCTCCCAGTTCACGTCCACCACCCGGAACGTGCGCAGCCCAGCCATGTCGGCAGCTGCCGTCACTGCCTCGCTGTTTGCCCCCAATGCGTCGACCAGCCCCAGCTCGAGGGCCTGTACGCCCATATAGATCTCACCACCAGCCAACCCATCTCGGTCGATCTGCAGCCGGTCGTCCCGCTGCACGTACACCGCTTCCAGGAAACCCAGCTTGGCGAGCTCGATCTGTCGCATATAGTCCCCACGGCTCCCCCCCGAGAACTTGAACGGGCCAGTCGACACGAAATCCTCATCCGCGATCCGCTGCTCGTCGAGGGAGGGCAGGAAGCTAATCACGCCCACGTTGCCGACCAGGGACGTCGGCTTGGCATAGATCCAGTCGGCGGCGGCAGCAAGATAGTACGCGCCGCTCGCCGCCATATAGTCCACCGTGACAACCAGGGGTTTCTGCGCCCGCAGCTGGAGCAGCCGGAAATAGAGTTCCTCGGTGGCGGTCACGTCACCGCCGGGGCTGTCGATCTCGAGCACGATGGCGCGGATCGAGCGGTCCGCGGCGACGGCATCGAGCATGTCGCCCAGGTAGCCGATGCTACCCGCCCAGATCACGCCCTCGAAGCGGACCACGCCGACCCTGGGTACGGGAAAGACCGCCAGGGCGACGATCAGGCCGATCACCAGCGGCGTCACGCCCCATGCGACCACGTAGACCAGACGCCGCACGAGACGAGATAGCCCATCTGCGTTCATGTCTTCCATCCTTCCCCGGGGCCCGCTGCGAGGAGCGGGGTGGGTCCTACCAGACCGTGTAGCCCCCATCGACGACGACGGTAGCGCCCGTCATATAGCTCGATGCCTCGGACGCGAGCAGGACCGCCACGGGCGCCAACTCCTCGGGCCTGCCCGGTCGCCCCATCGGGATGGCGTCGATCCACACCCCGCCATACGCCGGATCGTCAAAGAAGGGGCGGGCCATCGGCGTATCCATGTAACCGGGCGCGATCGCGTTGACCCGGATGTTGTGCGGCGCCCACTCTGCCGCCAGGGACTTGGTCAGGTGGATGACTGCCGCCTTGGTGGCATTGTACGAGGCTTGTGGCTGCGGACGGTTGGCGATCAAGCCGGACATGGAGGCAATGTTGATGATCCGCCCACTGCGCCGCGGGATCATGTGTGCGGCGACAGCCTGGCAGCAGTAAAAGAGCCCGTTCAGGTTGACGTCGATCACGTCCAACCAGTCCTCTCGCGACACGTGCTCCGCCTCGCACCACTTGGTGATGCCGGCATTGTTCATGAGGAAATCGACCTTGCCGAACGCGGCGACCGCCTGCTCGACCATCGCTTCCACACTGGTCCGCGAGCGCACGTCGGTCTGGAGATAGAGCGCGCGGCGTCCCAGCGCCTCGACCTCCTGCGCGGTTGCCGGTCCCGTTTGCGCGTTGATCTCGGCGACGACCACGTCTGCGCCTGCCTCAGCGAACGCGCGGCAGAACACCTTGCCCAGTCCCTGCCCGCCGCCGGTGACGATCCCGACCATGCCCTCCAGCGAGAACCTATCCAGTACCATCCCCTGCCTCCTCTGCGTGCGCTCGTCCTCTATGCAGCAGTATAGGGCAAGCGACATGCGTTGTCAAGCACCCGCGCGCACAGCGCGCGCTCGCTGCCAAGGCGGGGCATGCCTGTCATCCTGTCCCTCCAGAATTCTTCACTCTCTCATCAATATTTCAAAACAGATGATTGACAAATGAAAGGTAGTGTGATATAATCTTGGCCAGAAGCGGTGGGACGCTGGTTTTCGAAAGCTGTACAGGAGGCACTGATGTACCCTGTGATCGGAACGTGTCCGGTATGTGGTGAGACGCTCAGCGTAACGCGCCTCTACTGCCGGACGTGTGATTCGACGCTCGAAGGACACTTTACCCTGGGACGCTTTTACCAGCTCACGCCCGAGCAGATGGCGTTCGTCGAGACGTTCATTCGCTGTGAGGGCAAGATGACGCGCGTCCAGGAAGAGCTGGGCATGTCCTACCCGACGGTGCGCTCGCGCCTGAACGATGTGATCCGCGGACTGGGGTACGAGGTCAATGAGAGCAAGAGCGAGGTGTCGCCAGAAGAGCGCCAAGCCATTCTCGAGCAGCTGGCTGCAGGCGACATCTCATCCGAAGAGGCCATCCAACTGCTGCAGGGCGACTAGAGCGCCCGGTGTGTGCAAACGCGCAGGACTGGCGGAGCGAGGCAGAGGTGCCGCCCCTCCACGGCACTGCGCACTCGCGATGAGGAGAGTGACAGATGAGCGAAGAAAGAGCGCGTATCCTGCAAATGGTGAGCGAGGGCAAGATCTCGGCCCAGGATGGCGTGAAACTCCTCAACGCGCTGCGGAGCTCCCGCTCGGGGGCGCCACAGGCGGAGAGGGGATCCCCAGCGGCGCCTCGGTGGGTCCGGGTGCGCGTGACCGACGTCGCCACTGGGCGGACGCGCGTCAACGTCAACCTGCCCTTCAGCCTGATCCAGGCGGCAGCCAAGCTGGGCGCACGGTTCACCCCCCAGACCGACGAGCTCGACTGGGAAGAGCTGATCGCGGCGATCCGCGACGGCGCCACGGGCAAGATCGTCGACATCGAAGACGAAGAGGGGGGCGAGAAAGTCCAGGTCTTCGTAGAATAGGGAGCATGCGAAATGGGAGACCAGATCACAGAGACCTTTGAGACGCCCCAGGGCTGCGACCTGGTGGTGGAGAACGTCCGCGGCATGATCACCGTGGAGGGTTGGGACAAGCCGACCACCGAGGTCGTCGCCGTCACCCGCCAGGGCGAACCCGACATCGAGATCGTGCAGGAAGAGCGGCGGGTCCTGGTCCGCACCAAGTACGAGCGCGGCGTACTCGACTGGTTGGATTGGCTGTTCAAGGGCAACACGCCCGTCGTGGACTATACCGTCCACGTCCCGGTCGCCAGCGACCTCAAGCTCAAGAACGTGAGTGGCCCGATCAGCGCCTCCGGCGTGCACGGCGCCGTCAAGATCAACAACGTGGATGGCGCAGCCCAACTGCGCGGAATCGCCGGCAAGACCAAAGCCGAGACCGTCAACGGCTCGCTCCATGCCACCGACCTGAGCGGCACTGCCAAGCTGAGCACCGTCAACGGGCAGATGCAGGTCGAGAGCAGCGCCCTCCACGGGCTACACGCCGACACCGTCAACGGCGACATCTCGGTCGCGAGCACGCTCGATCCTGAGGGCGACTATGTCTTCCATACCGTGAACGGCAGCTGCCATCTCGCGGTGCAGGAGGGCTTTCGCGCCCACATCGAGGCCCACGGGGTCAACGTGTCGGTCGACTGCAAGGTCCCCGCCCACTCTGTTGAGCACAGCTTTGGCAACTGGACCGGCGCCGTCGGCACGGGCGATGGGCCAACCGGCAGAATCCGGTTCGACACGGTCAACGGCAAGCTCCACATCAGCGCCTATGCGGGCGCTGCGGCAACAGCCGACGAACCCTTCGTCGCCAAGGCGCCTACGCCGCCCGTACCGCCTGTCCCGCCCGTACCGCCTGTCCCGCCCGTACCACCTGTCCCGCCCGTACCACCTGTCCCGCCCGTACCACCCGTGGCGCCTGCGCCTCCGGCGCCGCCAACACCCGCCGAACCTGTCGAGGTCAAGGTCACGGAGGAACCACCTCCGGCGCCCTCCGCCCCCAAGCCATCCCAGGCTGAGATCCTCGGCATGGTGGAGCGTGGCGAGATCAGCGTAGACGAGGCGCTGCAGCTCCTCAAGGGCTAGGCAGCCCATCGAGGGCGCGCCTCACCACTCCATACGAGCCATCGTCTCGACCAACGTCGAGACGATGGCTTTCTGCCCTGCCAGCGAGGGATGCAAGCCGTCGTCCAGCAGCAGCTCAGGGTCCGGCGGCAGTCCGAATACTGCCTGCAGGTCGATCACCGGGTCCGGCTGCTGCCGCACGCACGCTGCGATCGCGGACAGGTCGCGGTTCCGCCAGCGCATCTCAAAGCCACTCAGGAACCAGTGCCGCTCGATCTGCGCCTCGATCACCCAGGCTGGCGTGATCCACACCCAGCGCGCCTCGGTCTGGGATGCCCCATAGTGCCGCAGCATCGCGAGGTTGCGCGCCGTTTCCTCGGCGCTGACCAGGACCTTGCTCGGCGCTCGACCATGCAGACGCGCGTCGTTCGTCCCCGGTAGACACAGGATCCAGTCGGGTCGCTCGACCACCACGTCCAGGAAGCGCGTGATCATGTGCGCCGTGGTGTCCCCCGATACGCCCGCGTTGACGACCCGGATCCGATCCTGCGCGCGGCGGAGGTGCAGCATGTGGCGCAGTATCTCGAGCCACGACTGATCGTCGTCGGTGATGCTGTCCCCCAGCCCGACCACCGTCTCCCCGGCCAGAAAGGGCAGGCGGTCTACGCACGCCGCTATCGTCGGGTCTGCCACCAGTTCCTCGGCTGCCTGGCGTGCGCGCGCCGCCGGGCGGTCGCGGACTGCCCGGTACGCCTCCCCATCAAGGCCATACAGCGCCGCGATGTGCTCGTCGCTGAGCCCCGGCAGCCCTTCGAGCGTCTTTTCCAGATGTTCGAACTGAAGCACATACCCGAGCTGCTCCTCAGAGAGCCACTTCATCCCGCACCTCCGCTCTATCCGCCACGATCCCCGCGTTCACCCCACATCCGATGCCGAGCGCGTCACCACGTTCACCAACCGGTCTGGGACATAGATCACGCGCTCCACGCCGCCCGCGCCGATGTGGCGGCGCACGCCGTCGCGCTGCATCGCCAGCTCCCGCGCCTCGCCTTCACCGATGCCCACCGGCACTTCCAGGCGGTCGCGCACCCGTCCGTCGACCTGTACTACCAGCGTAACGGTCTGTTTGTCGATCGCCGCCTGGTCCCACGTGGGCCACGCCTGCTGGTGCACGCTGTACGTGCCCCCCATGCGCGCCCACAGCTCCTCGGCGATGTACGGCGCAAAGGGCGCCAGCAGCAGCACGAACGTCCGGCATGCCTCGCTCAGCTGCGCCGTGATCCCGTGCTCGACTGCGTGTGCCGACAGCGCGTTCAGGCACTCCATCAGCGCCGCGACCGCCGTGTTGAACTTGAACGCCTCCACATCCTCGGTCACGCGCCGCACGGTGCGGTGCATCGCGCGCCGCAACGCACGATCCGCCCGCTGTGAGACACCCTCCGCCGCCGTGACGACCTCGTTCACCACGCGCCACGTCCGGTCCAGGAAGCGCCGTGCGCCGACGATCCCCTCTTCGTCCCAGAGGGTGTTGTTCTCGAAAGGCGCCATGAACAGCAGGTAGATGCGCAGCGCATCGGCGCCGTGCGTCGCCGCCACCTCGTCCGGCGTCACGACGTTCCCCGCCGACTTGGACATGCGGCGTGCCTCGCCTGTCGCGGCGTCGCGTGCATGCATCACCCCCTGGCTGCGCAGCACCGGGAAGGGCTCGCGGTACGGGATCAGCCCCTCGTCCGCCATCACCTTGGTCCAAAAGCGCGCGTACAGCAGGTGCATCACCGCGTGCTCGGCCCCGCCGACGTACAGATCGGGCACCCCCCAGCGCGCCAGCGCAGCAGGGTCAAAGGGACCGTCGTGGTAGTCCGGGCTGACAAAGCGCCAAAAGTACCAGCTCGAGCACGCAAAGCCCACCATCGTGTCGGTCTCGCGCCGTGCAGGGCCACCGCACCGTGGGCACGTGGCTTGCACGAACGCCGGGATGTTAGCCAACGGTGACCGCCCATCCTCGCCTGGTTGCCAGTCTTCCGTGTGCGGCAGCAGCACGGGCAGATCGTGCTCCGGCACAGGCACCGTCCCGCACGCATCGCAGTACACGATCGGGATCGGCGCCCCCCAGTAGCGCTGCCGCGAGATCAGCCAGTCACGCATGCGATAGTTGACCACGCGGCGACCGATCCCGCGCGCCGCCATCCAGTCCGCGATGCGCTCCTTTGCCACGTCCGACCGCAAGCCATCCCAGGGTCCCGAGTGCACCATCATCCCTGGGCCAGTGTAGGCGGCATCCAGCGGAGACCCGTCCCACCCGGGCGGCGCGATCGCCACCGGCGCGGGGATGCCAGTCCGCGCCGCAAAGTCATAGTCTCGCTCGTCGTGCGCCGGGACCGCCATGATCGCTCCGCCACCATAGCCCATCAGCACATAGTCCGCCACATACACCGGCACACGCACGCCATTCACCGGGTTGATCGCATATGCGCCCGTGAACACGCC
Source organism: Anaerolineae bacterium (assembly GCA_016929775.1). The sequence continues at coordinate 1,370 of JAFGIE010000029.1, read as the reverse complement.
GTCCCGCCCCGCCTGCTGCCGGTCCACCTCGCTGCGGTGCAGTGCTGCCTGGCAGTAGGCGGCGACGCTTTCGCGACGCGCCGGAACAGTGATCCGGTCGATCAGCGCGTGCTCTGGCGCCAGCACCGCAAACGCCATGCCGTAGACGGTGTCGGGACGCGTGGTATAGACCGTGAACGCCGCATCGCCCCCCTCCACCGCCATCTCAAACTCGACCCCTTCGCTGCGCCCGATCCAGTTGCGCTGCATCGCGATCACGTGTTCGGGCCAATCCAGCGTCTGCAGGCTGTCCAGCAGTTCCTCGGCATACGCCGTGATCCGTAGGTACCACTGCGCCAGACCGGACCTGGTCACCTTGCTGTGGCAGCGCCAGCAGGTCCCCCCGCTCTCGATCTCTTCGTTCGCCAGGACCGTCTTGCACGTTGGGCACCACCACTGCTGCCCTACAGCCCGGTAAGCCAACCCGCGCCGGTAGAACATGCCAAAGAACCACTGCGTCCACCGGTAGTAGCGCGCGTGGCTGGAGTTGATCTCGCGCCCCCAGTCGTACGAGCAGCCCATCAGCGTCATCTGCCGTCGGTAGTTGGCGGCATAGCGCGTCGTCGTCTCGCGCGGGTGAATCCCTCGCCGGATCGCCTCGTTCTCCGCCGGTAGGCCAAACGCATCCCAGCCCATCGGATGCAGCACGGCATCGCCCCACATGCGATGGTAACGCGAGATCACGTCTGTGGGCACATAGTTGCGCCCGTGCCCTACGCTCAGGCCCGCGCCCGATGGGTACGGAAAAAAGTCGAGGCAGTAGAACGACCTCTCCCCTGGCTTTGCAGGCGTGCCATAGATCGCCGTCGCGTCCCAGCGATCCTGCCACGCCGCCTCGATCGATTGCGGATCGTACCCCACGGTTCCCATTTCCTGGCTCACCGTCGCCCTCCTCCCTCGTGTCCCCGGCGGGACAGGAGAGGAGGCCCATCTCCCCTTCTGCCCGCTCACCCTTGGCTCGTCCACACCCTCCGGTTGTCGCTCGCAAGCCCCACTTCTGTGCCTCCCTTCCTTCGTGTCGCGCCGACGTCACGCCGCCCCCACTACTGGGCGCCGCGACAACAAAAAGGGCCTCCCGCTTGGGGAGGCCCTTCGTGGACCATGTTGACTGCGTGAGCCTACTGCTGGCGCCCTCCCAAGCGCATGCCGCCCCTCTCGTCGAGGAGCTCGCCGCCAAGGAGCGCGCTCAGTTGGCTGCCGCAGTGCTGTGCCTTCATCGTGTGACTCCTGTCCAATGCATCACCATTCTACCACACTTTCCGCGCACTGACAAGGGTCTTTCTCTGGATTCGGTCGTACCGGGTGCGGCAGAGCGCGTCCGGACCGGGCGA
>JAFGIE010000239.1 GCA_016929775.1 Anaerolineae bacterium | reverse complement strand
AGGCCACAGATGGCCGTAGCCCGGTAACATTATCATCTGACGGAACGATCACGCTTCGGTAACATTATCATTTGAGTTGACACGGTGTCATCCGGAACGGGAGCGTCGCTGCGCCGCATACCAGTCCACACGGGCGCAACATGCCTCCGAGGCCCGGAGCGGGCGGAGACGCCCGCCGACCTCGGAGGCCTGATCGATACGCTGGAGGATGCGGCGCATCTGTCCCGTCGCCTGCGCGCGTGCGCCCTATGGGATGCGCAGCATCTGTCGCGTCGCCTGCGCGCGTACGCCCTAGGGGATGCGCCGCATCTGTCCCGTCGCCTGCGCGCGTACGCCCTAGGGGATGCGCAGCATCTGTCCCGTCGCCTGCGCGCGTGCGCCCTATGGGATGCGCCGCATCCGTCTCGTCGCCTGCGCGCGTGCGCCCTATGGGATGCGCAGCGTCCGCCCTGCGTAGATAAAGTTCGGGTTTGCGATCCCGTTGATCGCCGCGATCTGCCAGGGCGTGGTGCCGTAGCGGAGCGCGATGCTCCACAACGTCTCCCCCGGCTGGACGACGTGGTACTTGGGCGCAGGCCCAGGCGTCACGCCGCCGCCCTGCGGGATGATCAGCTCTTGCCCGGTGTAGACCCAGCTGGGGTTGATGATCCCGTTCGCCGCTGCGATCGCCTCCACCGTGGTCCCGTACTTGAGCGAGATCCGGAACAGGTTCTCGCCCGCCTGGACGACGTGTGTGACCGACTCGCCTCCCGCGACCCCGGGGATGATCAGCTTGTTGCCCTTGTAGATCGTGTCGGAGGTCAGGCTGTTGCGCGCCTTGATGTCCTCGACCGTTGTCCCAAAGCGGAGCGCGATGCCCCACAGCGTGTCGCCGGTCTGGACCGTGTATTCGAACTCGGTGCCCGTGGTCGGCGTAGACGTGGCGCCCGGTTCCGGAGTCGCCGCAGGCTCTGTGACCTCAGGCGTGACGGTCGGCGTCATGGTCGGGAGCGGCGTCTCCCCCTCTGCCGGGGTCGCACTCGGCGTGGTGTCCGCCGAGACGACCGTCTCACCCACGGCGACCGTCGGCGTCTGTGCGACGCCCGTCGGCAGGGCCTCGCTGGTCACGACGACCGTAGGCGCATCGGGCAGCTTGCTCTTGACACAGCCCGTCACGCTCAGCAGAACGGCGATGACCGCAAAAGCTATCCACTTGCGCATGGCAACCCCTCCTTGGATAGAGAACCCCCCGGGAAGTCTCAGTGCATCGTACGATCGGTCCAGCGGAACACAAGCCCAGGACTTTATGTTCACTACAGGTATTATACTACAAAACTGCCGGGGGCGCAATAGACATAAAGCACGAACCAAGGCCACAAAGCCGCGTGCGGGCCTGTCATTCGCACGCCGGGCACGCGGAGGCGTTGGGAAACGCCTCGCGCAGGGCCTGACAGACCTGCGCCGCCTGGACCGCATCGTCCTCCTGCCGCAGGGCGGACGCCCAGGCGCAGAAGGCATCGACCTGGCGCTCCTCGGCGGCGAGCCACGCGCGCGGCTGCGCCACCTCGTCTCGCACGCGGGCATAGGTCGCCGCCGCAGCGCGGTAGTCCCCCTCAGCCTGGAGCGCATCGCCCCATACCAGGTAGAGCTCCGCCATCTGGCGCTGCGCCTCCGTCGACGCCTCTCGCGCCCGCGCGCCATCGCGCACCGTACGGTAGCGGTCGAGCGCGCGCTCCAGGTCGCCCTCCGCACGCAGGGCGGAAGCCCAGGCGGTCAGCGATGCGACCCACTCGCCCTCGACGAGGGTGCGCACGGCGATCGGCGGCTCCCCAACCAGCACAGACGCATAGAGGTCCGCCGCACGCTCGTAGTCCCCGGCGGCGCGCGCCTCGGCGGCACGGCTGTACCGCTCGCACGCGCCCAGAGCCTGCCGCGCGCGCTCGACGTAGGGCCGCACGGCGAGGGGGTATGCCCACTCGACGACCCGGTACCCTGCCCGGGCTGCTGCCAGGTCCCCAGCCCGGTACGCTGCCGTCGCCCGATCGGACGTGCGCTCCCCCAACCACAGGTACCCGTCCGACAGCAGCGCGCCCAGCGCCAGGGCGATCACGAGCGTGCGCCCGGCACGCGCCCCCTCCCAGCGCTGGCGCTGCTGCCCCGGGTTGGGCCCGCCTCGCGCGGTCGGCTGCAGCGCCGACCCCGCCAGTGCGAGCAGCGCTCCGCACGCGGCAGCCAGTACGGCGAGGAGGGAAATGCGGCGATGCACCGCGCCGAGCGTGGCGCTGAGCGCACGCGCCAACAGCGCCACGCCCTCCGAGTCGAGGTCGGACAGCGCGCGGGTCGCGGCATAGACGGGGACCGAACGCACGCCCAGCACAGCCGTACTCCAGCTGGCGATCCACAGCCCGCCCCCCGCGACGAGCAGCGCCCCTCCGCCCCAGCGCAGGACCGCCAGCGCCGAGTCGGCGCTGGCATAGAGCACCGCCAGTGTGGCGAGCAGGCAGCCCACCCGCGCCCAGAACAGCGCGCGATCCACGCGCTCGACGACCGCCCCGGCGCGCGCCAGCGCCTCGAGCGGTCCCGCAAAGGTGCGCGGCGACATAGTGACTGCCGTGGAGAGGTCGAGCTCTGCCGGGATCAGCTCGAACGCTGCGTCGACCGCCGCCAGCGCCTGCGGCTTGAAGGTCGCAGTGTGCGCCGCCACGCTCCAGCCCTCGGGACGGCACAGCGCGCCGCGTGCCAGCTGGGCCTCGCAGCGGGGCAAGCGGGCGATGGCGCGGTCAGACAGTGCCGAGACCGCCTCGCTGACGTGGCGCTGCAGATCGGCGACCGGGATCGCGATCGGGGGAACACCCTCCCCGGCGCCCTCCTGTACCCAGGTGAGGGTCACGCGTGCCGTACGCTCGAGGAACGCCGTGACCCACGCTTTGGGCAGGGCGATCTGCGCCCCGAGCCGCGCGTCCTCCTCGGAGAGAAGCGCCACGGCGCGACGGGCCTCGCCCCCCTGTCCCCGCGCAGCATCGAGCAGCAGGTCGCCTCCCATGTCCAGGATCAGGTCGTGCAGTCCCAACGCCTCGAACTGGGTGGCATAGGTCCGGGCATCGGCAGCCACGTCACGCAGACCGTGGGCATAGAGCGTTGGGATGGCGAGCAAGACGAACGCCCAGGCGGCAAAGACGCGCCCGACGACCGGACCGGGAGCAGCGCCGCCCTGCAGACGCGGGCGGTCGCATCGCAGGGCTGCGCGCGCCTGCGAGAGCAAAGCGGGGCGCGTCCAGCGCAGGGCGACCTGCGCCGCGCCCTCCAGCGCAACCACGACCAGGTAGGTCAGTGGGATCGGGCGCACCCAGCCCGGCGCCCAGAGCGCCGCGATCGCCAGCCCCGCCGCCGTGCCGACCGCACGGGGCAGGAGGTACACCGCCAGCACGGCGCGCTGCGGCGCGTAGAGCTGCGCCATGGTCTCCGCCACGTACCAGGCGACGACCGCCCCGTCGACGACCGAACGTCCGCCCCACGCATAGAACGCGGCGCCCGCGCCCAAGGCAAGCATCCAGCGCACGACGTGGCGCCACCCGGGCTCTGGCGAGCCCGGCTCAGCTGAACGATCATTCGACATATCTAACCTATCAACACTTATACAACCAATCGTTTGTAGTAACGGCTT
>JAFGIE010000238.1 GCA_016929775.1 Anaerolineae bacterium | reverse complement strand
CGTCTCCCACTTAGCGCTTGGCGCATCTTGTGGTATAATGAGACATGTACGACGTGGGGAAACGCGGACGCGCCGCGCGCTAGGCCCGGCGGTTGCGCTCGCAGTGCGCCAGGCCGATCGTGTTGTCACTGCGGCGCACTGCCAGTATCCGATGCACAGTACGGAGGTCGTATGGCGGTTCGAGAGGCGGAACACACCACACCGGCGCCCGATTTCGAGTTGCCCGCCGTGCGGTCGGTCGAGGAGACCGGGCTGCCGCTTGGTTTCCTATCGGACCTGGTGGTCAAGCTGCTGTACTACCAGGGACAGGGGGTCTCGGGGTTCGAGATCTCCGATGCGGTGCACCTGCCGTTCACGGGCGTGCTCGAATACGTGATGGACTTTCTCAAGTCGGAGCAGTTCTGCGAGGTCACCGGCAGCGGAGGGTTCGGCGAGTCCAGCTACCAGTACACGATCTCGGACAAGGGAAGCGCCAAGGCGCGCGAGCTCCTCGAACGCAACATGTACGTCGGTCCGGCGCCTGTGACCCTCGACCAGTACAAGCGCTCCGTCGAGCTGCAAGCCCTGCAGCAGGTGACGGTCCATGAGCCCGAGATACGGCGGGCGCTCGCGCACCTCGTGCTCGCCGACAAGACGGTGGGCCAGATCGGGCCTGCCGCCAACTCGGCGCGCTCGCTTTTCTTGTTCGGCCCGCCCGGCAACGGCAAGACCTCGATCGCGCAGGCGATCGGCAGCGTGGTCATGCAGGGCGCGATCTATATCCCGTATGCGATCCTGATCGAAGGGCAGATCATCCGGGTGTACGATCAGGTGAACCACGTGGCGCTCGAGACGCCGCGCAAGGCGGCGGCGCGTTCGCTCGACCGGCGCTGGCTTCCCATCCGTCGACCGATGGTCATGGCGGGCGGCGAGCTTACGCTGGAGACCCTCGACTTGGTCTACAACCCGGTCTCCAAGACGTACGAGGCGCCGCACCAAGTCAAGGCCAATGGCGGCATGCTGTTGATCGACGACTTTGGGCGGCAGCTGGTCCGCCCGCGCGACCTGCTCAACCGCTGGATCGTGCCCCTCGAGAACAAGGTCGACTATTTGACGCTCCAGACCGGCTCCAAGATCGAGGTCCCGTTCGACGTGTTGATCGCCTTCTCGACCAACCTCGAGCCGAGGGACTTGGTGGACGAGGCATTTCTGCGGCGCATCCGGCACAAGATCCACGTCGGGAACCCCACCTTCGAGGAGTACCGCGAGCTGTTCCAGCGCTACTGCAAGCTCAAGCGCGTGCCCTACAGCGAGCAGGGACTGGTCTACATTCTCAAAGAGTACTATCAAAAGCGGCACATCGAGCCGAGGGCATGCCACCCGCGGGACATCCTCGACGAGCTGATCGACATTGCACGGTACCTGGAGGTGTCGCCGACCATGCACATGGAGCTGCTCAGCCGGGCCTGTGAGAGCTACTTTGTCGAGCTGTGACCGCAGGGAGGGGAATGAACATCGATCACTGGTATGGTGAACGCCCGCTCAACATCGCGCACCGCGGTGCGAGTGGGCACGCGCCTGCCAACACGCTGAGCGCCTTTGTCCTAGCTGCCGACATGGGAGCCGACGGCATCGAGCTTGACGTCCACCTCTCCAGTGACGGAGAGGTGGTTGTGATCCACGATGGGACGGTCGATGCGACCACCGACGGGCGCGGAAGGGTGAGCGAGATGCCGCTGCGCGCGCTGCAGGGGCTGGATGCCGGGAGCTGGTTCGGACCGCAGTTTGCCGGCGAGCGTATTCCGCTGCTGAGCGAGGTCTTTGAGCACGTCGGGCGCCGCCTGCTGGTCAACGTCGAGATCAAGGCGAGCCCAGGCTACCACCCCCCAGCGCTGGAAGCCGAGGTCGTGCGCCTGATCGAGGACTGTGGCATGCTCGAGCGCGTGATCGTCTCTTCTTTCTCGCTGCGCAGCCTGCGCCGCGTACGGTCCCTCAATCCCCACATTCCGCTGGGCTGGCTGCACAGCACGCCGGTCCCGACCCTGTTGCTCGCCGCGCTGAGGGCGCTGCGGTTCGACATGGCTGCCCTCCATCCCCGCCACAACGACGTGGGTGCGCAGTACGTGGCGCGTGCGCAGCGCTGGGGAAAGCGGGTCCACGTGTGGACGGTGAACGACGCGCGCAGCATGGCGCAGATGCGGGATCTGGGCGTGGACGGGATCATCACCAACTATCCAGACGTACTGCGCGATGTCCTCTCCGGGCGCTAGGCTGACGCCCTGGCTGCGCCTGATCCGTGCTGCGTTCTGGGTGCTCTACAACCCGCTGGCTTGGGCATACGATGGCGTGAGCTGGCTCGTGTCCGCCGGGCGGTGGCGCGCCTGGCAGCGTGTCGCGTTGGCCCACGTATGCGGAGAACGGGTGCTGGAGCTGGCGTTCGGCACCGGCGACCTCTTGCTGGACCTCGCGGCGAGCGGGCAACGCGGGCTGGTCGGGCTCGACCTATCGCCCAATATGGCGCGCATCGCGCAGCGCAAGCTGCGGCGAGCCGGCTTCCAGGTGCCGCTGGTTCGCGGGCGGGCGCAGCAGCTGCCCTTTACGGGTGCATCGCTGGATACGGTGTTGTCCACCTTTCCCGCCGAATTTGCCTTTGCCCCGGCGACGCTGTCCGAGATCGCGCGCGTGTTGGCGCCCGAGGGCAGGGCTGTGGTCGTGGGTATGGCCCAGTTCGTCCCCGACACGCTCTGGGAGTGGATCCTGGAGTGGCTCTACCGGGTCACTGGACAGCGCGCGCCGCTCTCAGAGATCGAGGCTGAGCTCGACGTCCAACTGGGGGCACTGGGCCTTGAACGTCGCGTGGAGTGGCGATGCGAGGGAAGGAGCCACGTGCTCCTGTTTGTGCTCTCCCGTTGCCCGCCGGTCGAGCGTCTTGACGGTTGCCGCGCGTTGGGGTAGACTGAAAGCATGCACTCCTGGATATGGGGCAGCTGACCTTCGCGGCGTCGCCTACGTCGCGTAGGGCGTGGCATCCACCACGCGTCAGCACGTTCATCGCATGAATGTGGCAGGTGATGACCGAGCTACGGCATCCAACCGATCCATCTGAGCAAGAGCCCGCTCTGTTCTACGGTCGAGAGGAGGAGATCGACTGGGTGACCGAGCAGCTCGCGCACGGTCAGCAGGTCCTGGCGGTATATGGCATACGCCGGATCGGCAAGACCGCCTTTTTGCGCGCGCTCGGGCAGCGGCTGCCCGACCGGTACCGGGCGGCGTATGTGGATGTCGGTCAGGCAGGGGATCCCGACCTGCCGCAGATCGCCGCAGCACTGGCGAGCGCAGTCAAGGCGAAGGGACTGCCCGCGCCTGTCGTCGATGAGGATGCATTTGCCGCCAACCCGCGTCGCGCGTGGTATGCCTACGTGGACGCCCTGCAGATCGGCCTGATCGACCGGCAGCTCGTCTTGCTGCTCGACAACGGCGATCGCGCGCATGCCGACCTGCGCCAGCTCCTGCTGCAGACCCCCATACCAAAGGTCGTTGCCGCCAAGAGCCCCCAGGACATGGCGGAGGGCGTCAAGGGACTGCCGTTCGTCGTCCCATCCCTGACCCTGGGTCCGCTGGAGCGGGAAGCCGCCGCCGAGCTGGTGAAAGCGCTGGTCGCGCCCAAGGCGTCGATCGATCCGTGGGCGGTGCGGCGCGTCTTGGAGATCACGTCGGATCAGCCATTCTACATCCACCTCTTCTGTCGCGTCCTCCTGGCAAGTGATGCGTACCGTGTGCCGATCACGCCGCCGCACGTCGAAGCGGCGCTGGCGTCGATCCTGGACACGCCGGTTGCAGAGTTCATCGTGGCATGGCAGCGTCTCCTACCGAGGGAGCAGGTTATGCTGTCCGTGTTCGCGTCGCTGCGCGGGCACGGGGGCGTGGCGACCCAGTATGACATCCAGAAACGGTTTGTGCGCCACGGGCTGGCGCCATCGCTGAAAGAGATCGTGGACACGCTCGATGCGCTTGTTGCCCGCAACATGCTGGAGAGGATGGGCACCAACACCTATCGTTTCCGGCTCGAGCTCTATCGGCTGTGGGTCGACCGCCTGCACCCGCCGGGCGATCTCGTGCGCAAGCATGGGTGGCGATTTGGGCGATCCTTCCTGGCGAGCGCGCTGAACGGGATCGGGCAGCGGCTTGCCAAGCGGCGCACGCTGTGGCTGAGCATAGGCGCCGCAGCGCTCGTCATGCTCCTGCTCGCCGTACAGCCAGCGCTGTGGCGCGGGTGTGCGCGATCCACAGGGGCGCCCACCCAGACGGTTGCCGTGAGACCGGCGGCGCAAACGCCCACGCCCACGCTGCTTTCCTCCATCACCCGTTCGGCTGCGGAGCCTGCGGTGCTGCTCCCCGGCTTCGATCTGCTCGTGATGTCGCGCGCCGACGCACAAGCGCCGTGGCAGATCGATGCGCTCGATACGCGCGCGGGCAAGCGGATCCGGCTGACCGAGACGACGGCAAACGACCGTACCCCGAAATGGTCGCCTGATGGACGGTCGATCGCCTTTGCGTCGGACCGAGATGGCGATCGAGAGATCTATGTGATGGACCTCGAGCGCGCGCGCGCAGAGGGCGCAAGCTATCAGCCAGTGAACCTGACCCGAAATGAAGAGCCGGACTGGCAGCCCGCCTGGTCGCCCGATGGCGAGCGGATCGCGTTCTCGTGCTACCGGGACGACAACTGGGAGATCTGCGTCGTCGCCGCCGATGGCAACCATCTCGAGCGGCTGACGGCGGATCCTGAGAGTGATATCTCGCCGACCTGGTCTCCGGATGGCAACCGGATCCTGTTTGTTTCTCGCCGCCTGGGCGACGCCGACCTGTATGTGCTCGAGATCGGGGGGGGCACGCTGACACAATTGACGCGCAGCGAGCGTGACGAGTATGACCCTGCTTGGTCACCCGACGGTGCGTGGATTGCCTTTGTCACCCAGATCGAGACACAGTCTGACCTGTATGTCATGCGCGCAGACGGCTCGGAGGCGCTCAACCTCACCAACTCGGCCTATGCCAATGACTTCCAGCCGGTGTGGACCGCCGATTCGCAGTCGGTGATCTATGTCTCGTACACCGCGGCGGAGGGGAACCACGACCTGTACATCGTCCGGCGCGATGGGAGCGAGCAGCGGGTCCTCGTGGACAGCGATACCGACGATCTGGCGCCCAGCCTGCGGGACCTCGGGCCCTGAGCGGTGTGCGAAGGGGTCAGTGCGCATGTGCGCCCACCACGCACCTCACCTCGCTCTGCGCAGCCTCCGAGATTGCCGCGTCGGATCGGCTTGCCACGTCGTGTCTTTTATGATAGCATGGACCTTTGTTCCGCTGGGGGCGTGCGCGATGGGCGATAGCCGCCCGAACTGGCGTCGGCCCCAGGGGCAGGAAGCGGAGGCGAGCACGATGTGGCGCTGTCCCGACGGTCGTCGGTAAGACACGCGCGAAACAGGAGCGTGGACCAGCTTTGCTAGAGCAGCTTATCCATAATGGTGTTGTCATCCCCAACCCACCGCTCTATCGTGGGTTGGTGATCTATGTACGCGGAGAGCCCGTACAGCTCACGCCCAGGCAGGAAGAGATGGCATTGGCGTGGGCCAAAAAGCAGGGCACGTCGTACGTCGATGATCCGGTGTTCGTCGGCAACTTTATGGGCGACTTTAGCGAGGCCCTAGGCCTCGACAGTGTGTTGTCGCTCGAAGAAGTGAGCTTTGACCTGGCGATCGAGGTGGTGGAGCGCGAGCGCAAGGCCCGATCGCGCCTCAGCCGTGAAGAGCGCAAGGCGCAGGCGGCGATGCGACGCGAGATCCGGGAACAGCTCAAGGAAAAGTACGGCTATGCGACCGCCAACGGCAGGCGCGTAGAGCTGGCAAACTATATGACCGAGCCGAGCGGGATCTTTATGGGGCGCGGCGAGCACCCGTTGCGCGGGCGGTGGAAGGAAGGCGCGCGCGAGCAGGATGTGACGCTGAACTTGAGCCCGGATGCGCCCCATCCCGAGGGCGAGTGGGGCGAGATCACGTGGCAGCCCGACGCGCTGTGGGTCGCGCGCTGGGAAGACAAGCTCTCGGGCAAGCTCAAGTACATCTGGCTGGGCGACACGGCGCCGATCAAGCAGAACCGCGAAGCACAGAAATTCGACCAGGCGCTCGAGCTGCACGACCAGATCGACCTGGTGCGCCAGCACATCCTGGATGGGATCGACGACGGCGACGAACGGCGCCGCATGATCGCCACAGCGTGCTACTTGATCGACGCGCTCTGCCTGCGCGTGGGAGATGAAAAGAACGCCGACGAAGCGGACACGGTGGGCGCGACGACATTGCGCCCCGAGCACGTCACGCTCCGCCCGGATGGCGTCGCCGAGTTCGACTTTCTCGGGAAGGACTCGGTGGCTTGGCACAAAGAGCTCAAGCTGCCGCCGCTGATCTACCGTACGCTCGAGGAATTGATCGCGAACGCACGTCCGTCCAGCTCGTCCGGCAACGGGGACGAGTACCATCCCACGCGCGATCTGCCGCAGATCTTTCCGGACATCCACAGCCGGACCGTGAACCGCTTCCTGTCGCGCATCCACGACGGGCTGACGGCAAAGGTGTTCAGGACGCACCACGCCACCGTTGCCGTGCAGAGAAGCCTGGCAGCCTCAGGCGTCAAGGCGAAGGACCCGGAGCACGTCAAGTGGCATGCCGCTGTGGAGGCGAACCTCGAAGCCGCGATCTTGTGCAACCACACCAAGAAATACACGGGCAACTGGGAGTCCACCTCTCAGCGCTACGGGGAGCGGCTCGAGAAGGCCCGGGCGCGCCGCGAGCGGTACCAGGCACAGCTTGCCGAGCGCAAAGAGGCCCTCCAGGTCCTGCTCGTCGAGGCGGCGTCGCGTCGCTCGCTGGCTCAAGCCGAGATCGACAGGCTCGACCCGGACGACGCAGCCCAGCTCAAGAAAGCCAGGGCCGAGCTGCAGAAGGTCAAAGCACGCTACGAGAAGCGCGTTGCGACTGCCAAGAGACGTGTGCGCGAGTCACAAGACCGGATCGAGCGTGCCGAGCATGCGATCGGCAAGATCCAGGCCCAATACGAGGTCGCCGGGCACAAACGTACCTGGAACCTGGGCACCAGCCTCAAGTCCTATATCGACCCGCGCGTGTACTGCCGGTGGGGCCAAGAGGTGGGCTATGACGTCCTGGAAAAGTACTACCCAAAGGCGCTGCGCCGCCGCTTTGCCTGGGCGCGGGAGGGCGAGGAGAGCTAGGTCCGCGTCACGCGCGATCGGCGGCGGCGAGAAGTGACGCGCATGTCTCGCTCGTCCCGAGCGCTGCTGGGCATCGCGATCGTCGTTCACCTGGGGATGCTGGTCTCGTGGCGGACGGGCTGGCTGAACCCGCTCTTTTTCGATGCGACGGTCACCCATGGGCGGCGGGGATGGGATTTCTATGCGCTCTACCAGGCAGGACACAACGTCCTTGCCGGGGACAGCGCGTACGAGAGCGACGGCACCCAGATCGAGGTCGTGATCCCCGGCGGCGCCTACACGCCCTTCCGCTATCTTCCCCTCTCGGCGTACACGCTGGGCGTGGCTCTGAACCTGGTATCCCCCCTGTGGGCGTACCGGCTCTGGGTAGCGTTCGTCGAGCTCGTGCTCTTGGCCTGCATCGCCCTGACCTGGCGCGTGGTCCCCGAACCGGACCGCCGCGCTAGGCTGACCGCCATGTGGCTCTGCTTCACCCCGTACTACCTCGAGCTCTACATAGGCCAGTTCTCGCTGGTACAGGGAGCGCTGGTCTATGTGACCCTGCTCGCTGCCATGCGTCCCGCGCTCAGCCGCTGGCTTGGCCCCTCCTGGATCGCAAGCGTGCTCTGGAAGCAGAACACGGCGCTCTTTGGCCCGACGATGGCGCGCCTGGGCCGGTGGCGTGCCCTCGGCGTGCTGTGTGCCCTCTTGCTGCTCACCACAGGGCCTTACTTTGCCCTCGTCCCCGGTTCGCTGGCGGCGTTTGCCCGGAACTTTGTGAGCGAGCCGCCTTGGTTCCAGCTCGGGAACCTCGGTTTCCGCCAGCTCGTCTTTGACACGATGTGGTCGATCGGCGATCTGCTGGGGGCACAGATCCCGGATGCGGCGTACGCGGGAGCGCAAACCGCCGTGCTCCTCGTGGCCCTCGGTCTTCCCCTAGCGCTCACCCTGTTCGACCACCAGCCGGACGTCGTCGCGCAGCTCGGACTGTGGATGAGCGCCTACTACCTGGCGTACCATCACGTGTGGGAGCACCACTATGTGATGCTCTTGCCCGTGTTGGTCGCACTGATCATCCAGGACGAGTCGCCCTGGACGTGGGCTGTCTATCTGCTCCTCGCCTTGCCCACCCCCTTCTACCTGATCGACCCGCGGGGCCAGGTCGCCGTTCTGGATGCGATGCGCTGGACGCCCATTCGCCCGTTGTGGCAGGACCTCGCCTATCACGCCTCGAAGGCGCTGCCGGCGCTGCTGCTCTATGTCCTTCTCGCCCTGCGCATCGCGCGCCCGATCGTGGCATCGTGGCGAGTGGGGCGCTTTTACCTGTGGCCCCTGCGCACGCGCGCGATCGCCCCGCTTGCTGACGGCGCGGAGGGCGGGCGATGAGGGACGTGCTCCGCCGCCTGCTCGATCCCGCGTACCTGTACGCCATCGATCCGGGGCCACTCGGACGCTGGTGGGCGGTCTATGTGGCGTGGGCGGCGGCGCTGTTCGCGGGGGCGTGCGTCGCAACGTGGGGATGGCGGCGAGAACGAAACAGTCCCCGCGGGAGAGCGCTGCTGGTCGCAGCCGTGTCGTGCGCCGCCGGCGTGGCGACGTTGGGGCTGCGCCTGGTGACCCCATGGGGCGTGCTGCTGCCCGCATACGCGCGCGCCCTGCTGCTTGACGTGTGGACGGCGCGCGTGTGGCCTCTCTCGGCGACGATCGCAGCCGCTGGCGCGACAGGCGTGGCTTGGCTGTCGGGGCGCCAGCTGCCGCTCTGGGTGCGCCGGCATATCGCCGCGTTGAGCGGCGCTTTGGGCGCCGACGACGCGCCGCTGCCGTGGTGGGCAAACGCCGCCATGCTGGGCGTGCACGCCCTGGGCTTGACGTGCCTGTGGCACGCCGCCGCACAGCCCGTGTGGTGGGCTGCCCCTTCGTTGCTCGCGCTCCTGCTCCTGCCGCTCGTAAGCGGTCCGCGACGTGTGCGCCTGGAGACGCTGGCGCCCCTGCTGCCCGCGTACTGCGCCGCCGGTGCCGCTATGGCGCTTGAGCGGTGGTGCCAGATCGATACGACCGCCTATCAGGCTTTCCTGCTGCCCGATCCGTGGTCGCCCTGGTTCGACGTGCCGGGGTTGGCGCTCGGCGGGGTGATGTACGTGCTCTGGATCCAGGTCGCCCTGGTCGCTCGCCAGCGGCGCCGCACCCTGCTCCCGCTGTTGTTGGGCGCGCTCGTCGCCGCGTGGCTGGTTGCGACCGTCGCCGTCCACCGCACCCACGGCGTGACCGCCAGCGACCCATACTGCTATGTGCAGATGGCGATCGACGTGGTGGAGCAGGGCACGCTGCTGCACGACTTTCCGCTGGCGGGCCTGGCGCGCGAGCTGGGCCTCCCCACGTGGCCTGCGGTGCACGTCGGATATCAGCCGCCCTACGTCGAGAACCGGTCGCCGACCATGTGGCCTCCTGGTTGGCCGCTCCTCATGGCGCCCCTGTACTGGGCTGGTGGGCTGGAGGCGGTCTATTTCGCGGCGCCGCTGATGGCCCTCGGTTCCCTGCTCGCCACCTGGGCCTTGGTCCACGAGGTCCTGCGCAACGGGGGACGCGCGCGGTGGGCGGTCGCTGCGCTGACGTGCGCGCTGGTGGCGACGTCGCCCGAGGGCGCGGAACGGATGCTGGTTCCTATGGCGGACGCCGCGGCACAGCTGTTTACGCTACTGGCGCTGTGGTCCTTGCTGCGCGGCACGAGGCTGCGCCCGGGGCTGCATGGCCTCCTGGCGGGCCTGAGCTTTGGCATGGCTTACCTGGTCCGGCATCCGCAGTTGCCGCTGGGCGTTGCAGCGCTCGCCGCAGCCTGGTGCGTGTCCCGTGGGCAGGGCCAAGCGGCGTGGCGCCATCGCGCGCTCCTGCTGGGCGCCTTTGCCGGCGCTGCGCTCCTCGTCGCACTGCCCGATCTGTGGTACCATCGCACCGTGTTCGGCGGTTGGCTGCGCACCGAATCGACCGAGTGGTTCCTGCTCTCGGGACGGAACGTCGTGCGCTCTGCATTCTCGGTGCTCCAGCAGGGAATGTTGCGCCGCGAGGAGCTGGGCTTTCTCGTTCCTTTTGCGTTCGTAGGCGGTTGGAGGCTCTGGGTGCGCGAACGGCGCGCGGCGGCGATCCTGGGCGCGGGCTTTGTCCCGGTTCTGGCCTTTCATCTCACCTACGAGGCCCTGCGCCCACGCGACCTGATCGCCATCCTCCCGATCCTCTACCTGTGCGCCGCGTACGGGCTGGTCGTGATCTGGCGCTGGGCGCGGCGGCAGCGCAACCTGCTTGGCGCGTTGTGCTTGCTCTCCTGCGCCGTCCTGGTCGGCGCCCGGTCGTGGCGCACGGCGACGGCGCCATGGCGGGAGGACGTCACCACCTTTGGACACATCAGTGCGAGCCAGCGGCAGGCGTTGGAGGCATTGCGCGTGATGACACCGCAGGACGCAGTGGTGGGCAGCATGCTCAACGGGGGCGCGATCGAGCTGCACGCCGGGCGGCAGGCGGTCCATCCCGCTCCGTGGACGACACAAGAGCTGCGCACCTGGACCGACGCGCTCCTGGCGCTCGACAGGCCTTTCTACGTGTTGGACGATGGGGAGGAAATGGCGCCCGTGCTGGCAGAGCTGCGGGCAGCGTACGAGGTGCGGTCCGTACAGGTGCTCGAGCTGCCCTACTTTGCGTTGGGCGGGGGCAACCTGCCGCGCATGGCCCGGCTCTACCGCGTCGAGCAGCGGCGCTGAGGCGCAAGGGTGCTCAGCGGACGCGGCGCTGCCACTCGTTCTTGAGCGCGATGGCGTGCAGGTCGTCCGATTGGAGAAAGTCAAGCAGCAGGCGATTGAATTGGCTGCTGCGGTCGAGCATTGGAAAGTGCCGCGCCTCGGGCATGCACAGCATGTGTACGCGGCTCCCCAGGGCGTTCCCCTCCAGGTCATGGGCAGCGGGGGGAGCGATGACGTTGTCGTTCTCGCCGTACACGGCGAGAACGGGCGATTCGAGCGCCGGCAAACGCGACCGCAGGTTGAGGTGGATCACGGACTCGACGCTGTCGCGCACGGCGTCAGGCGCAGCGCGACCCGCTTCTTCCTCGATCACGGCGTAGCCGTTCGTCGGCGATCGCCCCAGGACACGGTCAAAGAGCGAGACACCGCCGTTGAGGAGGCGCCGGTTGATCGCGCCGCGCTCCAACGGCAGGCTGACGGCGAGCACGCGTTCGACCTGCTTTGGGTAAGCAAGGGCATAGGAGACGGCGACCGCTGCCCCGAGCGCGTGCCCCACGAGCGGGATCGGCTCGCGTATGCCCAGCTCCTCCACGAATGCCCGCAGCAGCTCGACATAGCACTCTATGCTGTACTGCCGCGTGGACTTGTCCGAGTCGCCATACCCCCACAGGTCGAGCGCGTAGACGCGGTTCGCGCCCGAGACGGCGTCCATCGCCGACACCCAGTAGCGCCACGAGCCGATCCAGCCGTGAATAAAGATCAGCGGTCGGCCTCGCCCAAAGTATTCATAGTGTACGATCCCGTTGTCAAGGACAAGGGCACTCATACGGATCCTCGATCGAGGGCAGATCCTGCCCCGACGGCTTACTCGTCCGGCAAGCTAGCCAGGATGTCTCGCACGCGCTGGATCAGCTCGTCGGGCGCAAAGGGCTTGAGAATGTACTCGTAGGCTCCGACCTTGAGCCCGGTCTGGATCTCGGCTTCCTGTCCCTTGGCGGAGAGCATCACGACCGGGATGTGCTTTGTCTCGTCCGTGGACTTGATCCTGGTGCACGCTTCGTACCCGGTCATCCGCGGCATGCGCACGTCCATCATGACCAGGTCGGGCCTGTGTGACAGGGTCTTGGCGACGGCTTCCTCACCGTCGGTCGCTTCCAGGACCTCAAACCCGGCGTACTGGAGGCTGAACGTGATCAGATCGCGGATGTCTTTTTCGTCTTCGGCAACGAGAATCGTAGCCATATCTCCCTCGCTTGTCCTGCTCGATCGTGACGACCGGTCGGGTTACGCACCTTGGGTTGGGAGCGTAAAGCGGAACGTGCTGCCCATGCCCGGTTCGCTGTTCAGCCAAAGCCGCCCGCCGTGCAGCTCGACCAGCGACCGGGCGATCGATAGGCCAAGGCCTATCCCTGGTTGCTGCTTTACCAGCTCGTGATCGGCGCGGTAGAAACGTTCGAACACCTTCTCCTGGTCCTCCGGCGCGATGCCGATGCCGGTGTCGGTCACGGCGACGACAACCGTTCCATCGCTCAGCTCCGCGGAGACGGTAATCCGTCCCCCCTCGGGCGTGTAACGGCAGGCGTTAGAGAGCAGGTTCGTCAAGATCTGGATCACGCGCTGCCGGTCCACCCAGACAGCGGGCAGATCCGGGGCGATGTCCACGTCCAGGACCAGCCCGCGCGCCCGGATCGCCTCTGAGAGGCTGTCGCATACCTCGTGCACGACCGCCAGAAGCGCGATCGCCTTCCACTCCAGCCGGATCTTGCCCGCTGCAAGGCGCGTGGTGTCGAGCAGGTCGCTCACTAGGGCGGCGAGGCGATCGACGTTGGACTGGACGATCTGCAGAAAGTGGCGCTGCCTGTCGTCCACCGGCCCTACGGCGCCGAGCAGGACCAGGTCGGTGTAGCCCTTGATCGACGTCAGCGGCGTGCGCAGCTCGTGTGCGACGATCGAGACGAACTCGGCGTTGGCCTGTGCGACCTCGCCCTCGAGCATCTCTACCTGGGCGCGCAGTGCGCGCCAGCGCACTGCGTGGTCGAGGAACGGTGCGATGGGCTCTGCCAGGGCTGCCGCCAGCTCGACCTCGCGCGGCTCGAACGGGGCGCCGTCGCGCACGAGTTCGATCGCGCCGATGCACCGCTCGCCAACGATCAAGGGCACCGCGAGCTCGGCCCATGGCTCCGCCAGGCTCGCGCGCACGCCCAAAGCGTGCACGACCTGGCGCGTCCGGACGGCGTCCCCGGCGAGCGCTGCTGCGGGAGGTGCGGTTCCGTGGCGGGCGTGCGCCGTGCTGAGCGCCTGGGACGTGGCGTCGAGCAGCAGCAGCGCAAACGCGTCCGCGGGGATGTGCTCTCGCCAGATCGCGTCTACCTCTGCGTATAGGTGGTCCGGGCACGCCAGGTAGGGAGAGATGCGCCGTCCAAGCGCGACCAACGCCGCATCCGAAAGGGGATGGTCGTGGACGGGCGCCTGGAAGAGATCCACGCTCGTGTTCATGGTGTCGCCCCGCTGCTGTGCGGCTGCAGCGCATCATCGCGCGCCGGGAGGATCATGCGGAACGTGCTACCGGCGCCCAGCTCGCTCTTGACCTGGATCTCGCCGCCGTGCCGCTCGACGATCTCGAGGCAGATCGCGAGGCCGAGCCCTGTGCCGTCTTCTCGGGTCGAGATGGCGTTCGGAGCGCGGAAGAAGCGCTTGAAGAGCTGTTTCTGATCCTCTGGCGCGATCCCGATGCCGGCATCGACAAAGTCGATCTCGACCCGCCCGTTCCGGCAACGTCCCAGGATCTCGATCTTGGCGCCCGCGGGCGAATACTTGTGTGCGTTGCTGAGCAGGTTCGTCACGACCTGGACCATGCGATCACGGTCGCCCAGGATCGCGGGCAGACTATCGGGAACGTCCACGACCAGCTGCTGGTCCTTGAGCACGATCTTGTGCTGGAGGGTCATCGCAGACTTGGCGACGACCGCCGACATCGAGAGCGACTCCATGGTCAGCCGGAGCGTATCGTCCTCGATCTCGTTGACGTCCAGCAGATCTTGGACCAGCGTCATCAGCCGCTGTGCGTTGTCCTTGACGACCTGCAGGAACTCGGTCTGCTGCTCGTTGATCGGCCCCAGCATGCCAAGCATGAGCAGGTCGACGTAGCCGGTGATGGAGGACATGGGCGTGCGCAGTTCGTGTGCCGCCATCGAGACAAACTCGGACTTTATGCGGTCGAGCTCGGCCTCAGCGGTGACGTCGCGAAAGACGGCGACCATGGCGGGCGGGTTGTCGCCTAGGTCGGGCACGGGCGTAAAGGTGACCCGGATGACACGCCGCGCGGCGCGAAAGACCGTGTGCACCACGTCTTGCCCCGCAGCAAGCGCCTCCCTGGCGTCGCGCGCGGTGCGGAATACGGCTGCCAGCATCTCTTGGTCCTTGGGGAGCGCGCGCGCAAAGTGCTCCTCCTCCAGGTGATGCCCGAGCAGTGCGCCCGGTGGGAGGCCCAGCACAACCGCGTGTGCCGGGTTCGCCAGGATGGCGACGCCGCCCTGGTCAAAGACCAACACTGCATCGGAGATGCTCTCTACGATCGCGTGCGTCTTTTCGATCTCGAGGGCCTGGCGCCGCATGGCGTGCGCCAGCTCTGCGGTCCGCTTGCGGACGCGCAGCTCCTGCTCGTCGTACAGGCGCGCGTTCTCGATCGCGGACGCGGCTTCATTCGCGAACAGCTCGAGGACCTCGATGCTCTCCACCGTTGGCACCCGGGCGTCGAACGGATCGTCGACCGAAAGCCATCCCATCAAGCGTCCATGGCTGTCGCGCAGCGGGATGAGTAGGACGTCGTCGGGGTGCCAGTCGCCTTCCTGCCACTCGTCTCGCTCGCGGAGCAAGGTGTAGGGCGATAGTCCGATCTCCCATTGCCCACGTTCCTGGTGCGGCAAAAAGTAGGATTGGCTGATCTGGTACTGCTCCTGGAATACCTGAACGAGGTCTTCCAGCGGCTGTCGGACCTCCTGCAGGGCCTGGAATACGTCCAGTGGGATGCCCGCAGCGGCGACCCGACGCACCACAGGCGGCGTCCCCTCCACCAGGCTCAGCACGGCGACGCGGAACCCACCGGTCGCCGGGATCGCCTGCACGATCCGGTCGAGGACATCGTCGAGGGCATGCTCGCTGTGGAGGATGTGCGAGATCTCGATCAGGTCGCGCAGCTGCGCGCTGCGCTGGCGTGCGGCATCCTCGCGCGCCACCTGTTCCGCGTAGCGCTGCGCGTTGCCGATCGCGATCGCCGCTTGCTCGGCGATCGCCTCCACGAAGCGCTGGTGTTCGGGGTGGAATGCGCCCAGGGAGGGGCTCTCCAGGTCGATCACGCCGACGATCTCGGTCCCGTACCGGATCGGCACCGCCAGCTCCGACCGGCTCGTAGGCAAGAGCGCGATGTAGGCGGGGTCGCGGCGCACGTCGTCGACGACCGCCGGCTGCCCGGTGGTCAGGACACGGTACGTGATCCCGCGCTCCGGCACACGCTCCACGCGCCGGATGGCATCGATCTGTGCCTGGTCATAACCGTACCACGCGCTGGGGAGAAGCTCGGCTGTCTGCGGTTCGTGCAGCAGGACGCTGCCGTGCGTGGCGGGCGTCAACGACACGACCTCGCGGATCAACAAGTCCAGGATCTGCCCCATGTCAAAGGTCGAGTTGAGCTCGCGCCCGATGCGCTGCAAGGCGATCAGCTCGGCGATGCGCGCCTGGTTGGCCTGCGCGGTGTCGTCTGTCTCTGGACTCGGTTCTCGCGATGCGATGTGCGGTCTGTGCAGGTTCATGCCCCCATCCGACAGCAGGGTCAGGCGGCGCCAAAGGCGACGCGTTGTACCTCGACCAACAGGTCCTCGAGCGAGAAGGGCTTGGCTAGGAAATCGCTCGCCCCCATGCGCTTCAGGCGGAGCCGCTCCTGGACGGGATCGGCAGCGTGCGCCGACATGACCAGGATCGGGATCTGGCGCGTCTCCGGGTCCTTCTTGAGGCGTGTTAGGGCCTCATAGCCGTCCATGCCCGGCATGCGCAGGTCGAGCAGGATCAGGTCAGGCCGCTCACGGCGCGCGGCAGCGAGCGCCTCATAGCCGTTCATCGCCAGGATGGGCTGGTAGCCGTAGCGGCTCAGTACGTCGATCAGCATCTTGGCTGTGCTTTCCGCGTCATCGGCGATCAAGATCGTGCCCTTGCGCTCCAAGATGCGCGAGATGCTATCGAGCAGGCGCCGTTCGTCGAGCGGCTTGACGATGTAGTCCAGGGCGCCAAGACGATAGCCGTTCGTCTCGTCCTGCGCCACGGTGAGGATGATCACCGGGATGTGCTGCGTCTCTGGGCGCTCCTTCAGCTCACGCAGCACGTCGAACCCGTGCCGGTCGGGCAAAAAGATGTCGAGCGTAATCAGGTCGGGCTGCTCACGCTCTGCTCGCGCGATCGCCTCGCTGCCGGTCGATGCCGTGATCACGTGATAACCTTGCGTCGTCAACTGGTGGCGCAGCAAGGCGAGGATGTCTCGCTCGTCGTCGACGACCAGGATCTTGGGCGCCCCTGTGGATGGTTCCTCGTCCACGCTGGCGGGCAGGTCGTGGGTCGCCGCGGGGAGCACGACGGTGAACGTGCTGCCCACGCCGACCTCGCTCTTGACCCACACCCGTCCGCCGTGTAGCTCGACCAGTTCCTTGGCAATCGACAAACCCAGGCCCGTGCCGCCTCGGCCCTCCATGACCGGCGTGTCGGCGCGGTAAAAGCGCTCAAAGATCCGACCCTGATCGTGGCGCGCGATGCCGATGCCGCTGTCGGCGACGTCGAGGCGCACCGCGCCCCCAAGCGTGGACAAGGACACGCCGATCCAGCCCGCGTCGGTGTACTTGAGGGCGTTGTTCATCAGGTTGGTGACGACCTGCACCAGTCGCACGCGATCGCCCATGATCTCGGGCAGGCCTTCGGGCAGGTCGAGGTTGAGCACGAGGCCCTTGGCGTGAATCTGGTCCCGCATCGAGTCCACGACCTCGCGCACAATGTCCGTCGGGTCGTGCGGCTCGATCTGTAGATGGACGCGGCCCGAGTCGATGCGGGAGATGTCGAGCAGGTCGTTGATCAGCGCCGTGAGCCGGTCCGAGTTGTTGCGGATGATCGCCAGGAAGCGGCGCTGCTGCTCGTTGATCATGCCTACGGCGCCGACATAGATCAGGTCGGTGTAGCCCTTGATCGAGGTGAGCGGTGTGCGCAGCTCGTGCGAGACGGTCGAGACAAACTCGCTCTTGGCGCGATCGGCCTCGACCTCACGAGTGATGTCGCGCAAGGCGGTGACAACCCCCAGCGCTTGGCTCGTCTCGCTGACGACGGGCGCCATGCGTGCGCTGACCACCTTGTCCTCCGTTTCGAGGGTGGTCTCGAGCATGCTGCCCACTGCGCTCAGCGGCGCCGCGCTGATCTGGCTCAGCGCAGAGAGGGCTGCGCGGCGCCCGTTGCTCTCGAACACGTCGAACAGCCGCCAGACGCTCTGCCCGAGGACGGCATCGGCGCGCTCTCCCAGGATCTCTTGCGCCGCTGCGTTGATGGCGATCACCCGGTCCTGCATGTCATTGACGATCACGCCGTCGGCGATCGACTGCAGCATCGCCTGCGTCTTGCTGCGATCCTCCTGCTCGCGGCGGTAGAGCAGCGCGTTGTGGACAGCCTGTGCGATCTGGTGCGCGGCGGCGGTGACCAGGCGTTGCTGCTCGGGATCGAACGCACGCGGCTGATCTCCAGCGACGACCAGCACGCCGTGCAGGTCTTCGCCCACCACGAGCGGGGAGGCAATCAGCGAGCGCAGCTGCGGCTGGCAGGCGAGGATCGACGTGCAGCGCGCATCGTGCGCGGCATCCAGGATCAGCACGGGTTGGCGGCGGTCGATCACCCAGGGGATGATGCCTGTGCCTGCGCTGCCCGGCGTGGGCCACGCATCGGACAGCGCCAGGTCCAGGTCGCCCATGCGTGCGGCGTACGTCAGGGCTTGCGCCTCGTGCTCGAGGATCACGATCGCGCCGTGCGCGGCGCCGACTGCGTGTGTCACCAGGCGCAGCGTGTCCTCGAGCGTCTGGTCGAGATCGAGGCTGGTGCTCAGTTCCTGCCCGATCGCATAGAGCGTCTGAACGTGTTCCTTTTCGCGCTGTAGCTCGCGGGTACGCGACGCGACGCGTATCTCCAGGCTGCGGTTGAGGTGGCGGATCTCGGCGTACAGACCGGCGTTCTGCACGGCGATTTCGGCCTGGGTGATCGCGGACGCGACAAGCGTGACCTCTGCGGCGTCAAAGACGGGGCCCGTCGCATCGCGGCTCAACGTGAGCACGCCGATCGCGATCTCTTGGACAAACAGGGGGGCGAGCAGGAGCGTGTGCGCCTGCAAGCCGTCAAGCAACGCTGTATCGGGAGGGGTAAGCCCTTCGCCGCGGACGAGCACGCGTACGGGCGCGCCGCGCATGGCGTCGGCGAAGGCGCTGTCGGTCAGCTGATCGGGCAGTACAGGGGCGAAGGCTGGGTCGCGCGCATAGAGCGCGGCAGGGATTGGCGGTCCGAGGTCACTCAGCCAGATCGCACAGTGCGCGGCAGCGAGCCCCTGGCTCAATTCGGCGGCAAGGAGGTCGAGGACCTGCATGTCGTCGGTGAGGGCGCTGCTGAAAGCCTGCGAGATGTCATAGACTACGTTGAGCCGGTCCAACGCCCGGTCTGCTCTCTCTGCCCCGTGCTCCGGATCGCCCTGCAGGGCATAGCTCTCTGCCAGGTGCTGCACGATCTGCTCGAAGACCATGTGCAGCTCGTCGCGGGCCTGCTGCGCGCGCGGGGCGCCGTCCTGTCGCCGTACGGCTGCTTCGACGGCGGCGCGCGCCACAGCCGACACCCGGAGCGCATCGGGCAGCGCGATGCCCCACGCCTGGCAGTCGTGCGCCCAGGCCAAGAGCGCCCGCGAGCGCATGTGCTCGCTCGCCAAGGCGTCCAGGACGACATGGCAAAGCGGCGCCAGGGCCCGATCGGCAGGCGCGGCGACCTGCTGGCTGTGCGCAGCCAGCGCGCACTCTTTGAAAATGTCCGCGCGATGCACTTTGACCCAGTCTGCCAGAGTAGGAGACGCCATGTCGCTCACTTGTCGCGGCTACCGCACGACGACCACGGTCAGGTCATCGTCCATGCCATACTGATCGGCGATCTGCTCTGCGACCTGCTGCAGATCGGTCCTTGGATCGCAGACCCATCCTTCGTCCACGCGAAAGGACGCCGCGATGCCGTCTGAGTACAGGATGAACACGTCGCCCACGGCATAGGGGTAGCTGTACCCACGCACCTCGCGCAGCTGGTAGCCGACGATGCCGTGTCGGGAGAGCGGCGCGATCGGCGCCTCGCTGAAGGCCCTGACGCCGACGTTGCCCACACCCGCAAAGGATACCGTGCCGCAGTCGTGTTCGACGCGCATCAACATCATCACCGCGCCTCGCGTGCCGCGCAGCGCCGCGTGACAGCGCATCAGGAGATCGGTCAGCGCCAGATCGCAGTGCTGGCGCACGCAGGCGCGGGCGCGCTGCGCCGCGGCGTAGGCATCCTGCCCGGCGCCCAGCCCATCGATCAGGGCGACGAGCGTGTGCCGCGGGTCCTCGCGATAGAGGAACGTGTCGCCCGATACCGTGTTCCCTGGCTTGCTCCGCACTACTGCGCCATACTGCATGCGTCTGCTCTCTGATCACGCCCGTGCGCCGCGCAGAACGGCGCTAGGACGCATCGTTCTGCGTGTCGGTTTCGTCGAGCACGTGCTTGATCTCTGCAAACAGGTCCTGCACCTCCACCGGACCGTCCACGAACTCGAAGGCATTGACGTCGAGATCCTGTTGGCGCTGTGCCTGCATGTCGAGCGCCGTGCTCGTGACCACCAGCACGGGGATCTTGCGTGTGTCCGCGCGCTCCTTGAGCGTGCGCAAGACGTCAAAGCCAGCTTGGTCGGGCTGTGTGACGTCGAGCAGGATCATATCGGGCTGGACGTCGCACGCGATGCTGGGCAGGTTCGACAGGTCGCGCTGGATGTCGACCGTGTAGCCTTTCTGGGTCAGCACCATGGTGAACAGCTCGGCGAGCTGATTATCCGTCTCGGCGATCATGACACTGCCGGCGGTCCGGTCGAGGTCTTCGACCTTTTCGGCAAAGACGGCATTGACCGCTTCCAGCAACCGGTGCGCGCGCACCGGGCGCGAGACGTAGGCGGTCGTGTCGGAGGGGCGGTCGCCTTGCACGTCGTGGGACAGCGAGAGTGCGAGCACCGGGATCGCGGCGAGCGAGCCATGTCCCACGATGTGCTGCAGCAGCTCCATCCCCTCCATCTCGGGCAGGTCGAGGTCGAGCAAGATCAGATCGCTGGACGGGTCAGTGCGTGCGAGGTACCGCAGGGCGTCGCGTCCCGATCGCTCGACGTGGACGAGGTACCCGCCCTGCGTTCGCAGCCGGTGTGCGATCGCGTCGGCGATCTCGACCTGGCTCTCGACGAGCAGGATCCGCTTGTCCTGCTGGCGATAGCTGATCATGCGGAACTCGCGCCGTGCGGCGTCGAGGCCCGCCTGATCGGCGAGCGGCAGGCTGAAACCGAACGTGCTTCCTGTGCCGAATGTGCTGTCGAACCAGATCTCGCCTCCCTGGAGCTCGACGATCGACTTGACGATCGCCAGGCCCAGCCCAGTGCCGCTGCGCGCCTGCACCAGCGGTGTGTCCGCGCGGAAGAACCGCGAGAAGAGCTTGGGCTTGTCCTCGTCTTTGATGCCGATGCCGTTGTCCTGCACAGAGAGGTGGAGGAAATCGCCCTTCACCGCGGCGCTCACCGTGATCGTTCCCCCGGCAGGCGTGTACTGGATCGCGTTGCTCACCAAGTTGGTCAGGACCTGGGTCATCCGATCCGGATCGGCGCGCACGTGAGGGAGCGGCTCGTCGATCGCACTGGTCAGCGTCTGCTGTCGCCTGGCGGCGTCGGGCATGTGGCTGCTGAGCACGAGGTCGACGATGTAGCTCGGATCGACCGACTCGATGGTCAGCTTGAGCCGCCCCGTCTCGATGCGCGAGATGTCGAGCAGATCGTTCACGAGCAGGGTCAGGCGATCGGCGTTTGTCTTGATGATCTGCAGGAATCGCTTCTGTCCTTCGCTGACCGATCCAGCCATGCCGCTGTACAGCAGATCGATGTAGCCCTTGATCGACGTCATGGGCGTGCGCAGTTCGTGGGACACGCTGGAGACGAACTCGCTCTTCATCCGGTCGAGCTCGACCTCCTTGGTGATGTCGCGAAAGACCGATACGGTGCCCTGGAACGTGCCCTGGCGCACGACGGGTGCGACGCGCATGCTGACGCTCCGCCCATCCAGCTCCAGTCGCTCGTCATACAGCGCCCGCCCATCCGCCTGTAGGGTGCTCTTGCCCCACAGGTCGGTTAGGTGGGTCCAGGATGTGCCCGCCAAGCCAAAGATGCCCGACACCTCGGCGGAGGAGTGACCGATGATGTCCGCCCGATGGACCTGCAGGATCCGCTCGGCGGCGGCATTGAAGAGCGTGACCTCGCCTTGGGCGTCGGTGACCATCACGCCGTCTGCCACGCCTTCGAGGATGGCGTGGCTCTTGGCGGCTTCCAGTTGTTGAGAGCGGAGCATGATGCCCAGGCGATCCGCCGCTTCTCGTAGCAGGCGGAACATCTCGGCGTTGCTCGCCGCGATCGCGATCTGCGCCGCGACGGCGTCGAACAGCCGTTGGTGGTCTACGGTGAAGTGGTTGGGCGCGCTGTGATAGAACACGATCGCGCCGGCGATGTCGGCGCCCGTCAACAAGGGCGCCGCGAGCAGGGAGCGGTGCCACCGGTCCTGGTTGGGCACGAGGTGCAGGTGGGGGGCGCCCGAGACGTCGGCGATCCGGATCGAGTCCTGGTGCGAAACGAGCCAGCCGATCAGGCCCGTGTCGGATCGATGGTCGATGCTGTCGCCCATGCGTGGCGCCGGGAACGCCACACCATCGGCGGGGGGCGTCTCACTGAACAGGGCCCGGTAGACGAGGTACTGGCGCCCGATGTCCTGCAGCAGGACATAGCCTTCGTCGGCGCGCAGGGCCCGGTTGATCAGGACCAGCGTGCGGCTCAGGGCGCGTTCGGGGTCCAGGCTGCCCGACAGCTCGCGTACGATCAGGTAGAGCAGGTTCAGCCGGTCACGCTCGCTGGTCAGCTGCTCATTAGCGCGGGCCAATGCCTCAGTCCGCTCGGCGACCAGCCGTCCCAGGTTCCCGGTCATCGCGTTGGTCGCGCTGAAGAGCTGGGCGTTCTGGATCGCCACCACGGCAAACGTGCCCACCGACTCGAGCAACTTGCGGTCCTGGTCGGTAAACGCGCTCCCGTCGCGCGGGTTCATGATCTCGATCACGCCGATCACGTGATCCGCAGCGCTCTTGAGCGGGACGCACAGCAGGGAGCGCGTCTCATAGCCCGTCAGCTTGTCGACGCCCGCGTAATGGCGTGCGTCTTCCTTGGCGTCGGAGACGAGCACGCTGGTTCCCGTCTCGGCGACCCAGCCGGCGATCCCCTGTCCCACCTGCAGCGATAGGCTCTTGACCTGTTCGCCAGCTGGACCAAACGAGATCTGGAAGACGAGCCGGTCGTCCTCGACGAGCAGCAGCGATCCCGATTCGACGTCAAAGCTCTCCTGCACCTGTCGCATGATCGCCTTGAGGGTCACGTCGACGTCGAGGCTGGCGATGATCGTCCGCCCGATCTCGTTCAGGATGGTCAGCTCGCGTACGCGCAGCGCAGTGCTCTCGTAGAGGCGCGCATTCTCGATCGCGATGGCAGCTTGCTCGGCTAGCGTAGAGAGCAGGATCTGGTCGGCCTGATCGAAAGCATACGGGCGAAGCGCGCCGGCGACCAGCGCGCCGTAGGGACGCTCACCACCTCCCACGGGGACCGCCAGCAAGGAACGCAGGCCCCTGGCGCGCTGTTCAGGGATCAGGACCGCGTGTGCGCCGTCGATCGCGGCGCGCGCCAGGGCCTGTGCCTGGTCGGCGTAGGGCCCGTCATCTTGGAGGGTCGTGTGCTGCGCGATAGAGATCGGTTGGCGCTGGTCGCGCTCGCAGGCATAGAACGCGCAATAGTCCGCTTGCACGAGCTGCGCGCTCGCCTGGACGAGCTGGTCCAGGACACGTGCCTGATCTGGTTGCGAGGTGGATCCCAGTTCTTGACTCACCGGCTTCTCCGTGCGCGGGGCGGCGCTAGACCAGCGCGCGTATCCCGCCATGCTCGGGCAGCCTAGCCTATGACGTACTTGCGCCGCTCTGCGGCGGCGACCTCGGTAATCTCGCGGATATCGGCGAACTGTGCGCTATCTGCGGTGATGATCCCCACCGCGAGCGTCATCAGGGGCACGTGCTTTTCCTGTCCATCCTCGTCTTTGAGCACGATGTAGCCGCGCTCTCGATCCCGAAAAGAGTAGAACGTGCCTACCTCATCCTTGAAGCGCTCTGTGATGTACGAACGGATGTCCTCGGCATGCTCCACCTTGGAGATGATCATAAAGTTGTCGGCGCCCACGTGCCCGATGAAATCGGCGTCTGTCCCGTACTGGTCGACGCCGTCGCTCAGGACCATGGCGGCAAAGCGAAAGACATCGTCTCCGGCGACAAACCCATACGCTTCGTTAAAGCCAGCGATGTGGTTGATGCCCACGTACAGGACCGCCCACTCTTGGTGGCGCATCAAGCGGCGGAGCTGTTCCTCGATCAACTTGCCGCTGGGCAGTCCCGTCGTCGGGCTGGTCAGGTTCTCCCACTGCGCACGCTTGATCGCGTTTTGCACGCGCAGCTTGAGCTCCTCGATGTCAAACGGCTTGGTGATATAGTCGTCGGCTCCCAACTCCAGCCCAGTGATCTTGTCGCTTCGCTCATCGCGCTGGGTGAGAAACAGGATCGGGATGTGGCTGGTGCGCAGGTTCTCACGCAGGCGGCGGCAGACTTGGTATCCGTCGATGTCGGGCAGTTGGATGTCGAGGATGATGACATTCGGTAGGTTGCGGCGGCAGAGCGCGAGCGCTTCGCCCCCCTTGGCAGCGACCGTGACCTCGTAGCCCTGGGAATCAAAGTAGATGCGAAGCAGGTTCGAGATGTCGAAATCATCTTCCACCACGAGAATCCGCCCCTTGCCCATGGTCCTCTCCTTTGCCGCCTTGTCCTGCTCGGGCCCTTATCTGCCCGCCTGCCGCCTGTGTAGGTGGAGGAGCTGCGCGTCGACCTTGCCCGGATAGCGGTGCGGGACCGTCGCGCTGGTCCCAGCTCCTGTTCGGTTAGCAGCTCCCATTCCGATGATGATCCCGCTCCACTTCCGGATCTGCTCTGGTCACGCCAGCTGCCTACCGGTTCGAGGGCTGTGCGCCCTGCTCGCTGGGCCGATAGAGCGGCTTGTGCAGTGCGCGATCGCGCCACGCGTGATGGTCGCTCTGTTCAAAGGCGACGTTGCGGACGATGACGCTGCGGGTGTCCGAACGCACCAGGCAGGTATCCGACTCGATCACGCGTCCCGGATAGACGATCAGACCGGCGCCGATGCGGCAGTTGTGCCCCACGCAGCCGCCC
This sequence comes from Anaerolineae bacterium, assembly GCA_016929775.1. Next base: position 9,267 of record JAFGIE010000238.1, on the reverse strand, counting down.
AGCACGGTCGTGCCAGCGCATTCGAGCTTGCCGTTGCGCATCGTCTGGATCGGTTTGGGCACGAGGTAAAAGTCGGTGAGGACCGTCCCCGCGCCGACAAAGGTGCCTCTTCCCAGTACGCACAACTGCAGACATGCATTCTGGGCGACGATACAGCGCTCCATCAGCGTCGACATGAACACGCCAGCCCGGAAAGGCAAGAAGCAGTTGTCGCTGACCACGCTCAGCATGACCTGCGCGCCCTGCTGCAGGTTGACATTGTTGCCAATGATGCTGTTTTGGACGACGACGCCCGGACCGATGTAGCAGTTGTCGCCGATGCTGGTCGGACCCTGGATGCGGGCGGTGGGGTTGATGTTGGTGTTCTTGCCCACGACGACCAAGCGAGAGGTGGACAGGACTTGCTTGCGCTCGAGCATCGCACGCCATAGCAGCGACAGCCGGAACCAGGGGCTGTGCAACCGGTCCTCGAACCGTGCCCCAATCGACCAGACCCCAAAGGGCGTGTTGGCGAGAAAGATGTGGTACCAGTGCTCGATCGACAGGAAGGCGCGCATGGGCACTGCGTAGACGATCTCGCCCTTCTCGTTGGCCATGTAGGTCGGAACGTGATAGCTGCCCATCTCGACCGGCTGCGTGTCCACGACCAGGGGGCGGGCGCGATCCTCGACGCCGTGCGGAAAGTACCACAGGTTCGCCACGTACAGGTCGCCCTCGCGATGGATGCCGTCCTGGAGATAGACGGCGTGTCGCGCGATTGCCTGGTCATCGGGGCGAAAGGCAACGCGACACGCGCACGCACGCTCTCTGGCGGCGGCGAGAAAGGCGTCGATGAAGGGCTGGTCGAAGAATAGGTTGTCCTGGTAGACGATCATCTCGGCGCGATCGTTCGCCGGGATCTCCTCCAGACGGCGATGCTCGATCATGGCATCACAGTGCTTGAGGAGCACATCACGCTGGTGGAGCTTGAGCGGCTTGTTCAGCACGCGCAGCTCGCGGGCAGGCTCGTGGAAAGGATAGATGTGGCGGTCGTCGAGCAGGGCTACCCGTTTCATGGTCTGATCCCAGGCCCGGTCGCCACGGTCTCGCCTGGTGGGCGGAGCGCGATCACGAATCGACAGCTTGCAGCGCCTGCCGCGATGCACGCCGTCTCTTGGACGCGATACCGGTCCTCGCCGCCGATCCAAGCCACCAACCCCTCCAAGAGCCCTGTGACGGCGTGGCAGCAGGGGGCGTCTGCGCGTCGGCTCCAGCACGCCGGACAGTGCTCGACCGTGCAGAGAAAACAGTCAACTTTGCCCTCGACCCGGACCTGGTGGCCCGCGATGTCGCCAAGGACGTTGACCATGGCGTCCAAGGCGGCGCCGAGCTTGATGTGGAGGGGCAGCAGGCGACAATCGAGATCGGCTAACCCGAACAGGGCGGCGAACTCGCCGATCCCACGGCGGAACCCGGCACGCCCGACCTGGATCGCCAAGCGCTTGCCCTCGCAGGCGCCGTGTACGTCCTCCAAGGCCTGCAGCACGTGGCTGATATCGCGGTAGCTCAACCGGGCGCCTGGGTTGGCGAGGGGGAGGTCCTCTGCGTGACGCGGCAGCTCAGCTCGGTCGAGCACAGCGTCCAGCGCACGCGCGTCGAGCACGTCCTGCAGGGCGAGCAGCAGTATGTGGCTCATGTTGCTGGGCCAGTAGAGGGTGGCGCTGTCTTGTACGCGCGTCGCTTGCCTCTGGCTGCTGTTCACGTCGATGCTCCTGCGGCGGACGGTAGGCCAACAAGGAGGGGGTGCTAGCTGTCGGCATCGGACAGGAATCCCAGCAGCACCTCGCGAAACCGCTCTGGTTCGTCGAGCATGGGAAAGTGTCGCGAACCAGACATCATCTCGATCTCGGCATGCGGCACGTGCGCGCTTAGGAGCGCGCCCTGTTCGGGCCGCACGATGTTGTCGTGCTGCCCGAACACGCCGAGCACAGGGACACGGATCATGTCCAGGTATGGGCGCAGGTCCGTACGCCACAGGTCGCCGATGCTGCGAAAGAAGGACTCGGCGTTGGCCCGTGACACGTCGCGGAAGATCATGTGCTGGATGCGTTGCGAGTCTCCAGCCAGGACCAGCCAGACGACGAATCGGAGCACTGCCGGGATCCGAAACAGGGTGTTGGCAACCCAGCGTGCTGAGCCGATCTTGAGCAAGGGATGCAGCGAGCTGCCGACGACCGGCGCGCCGACGACGGCGACCTTGCGCACGCAGTCCGGTCGCGCGAACGCCAGGCTCAGGGCGACGGTGCCGCCCATCGAGTGCCCGATCACGGGCGCCTGCTGGATCCCCATGATCTCGAGAAACTCCTCGACCATGCCGACGTAAGAGTCGATCCGGAAGGGAGGCGTGCGCTCCTTTGCCGAATCGCCAAACCCCCAAAAGTCGAGCGCATAGACCTTGAACGGGCCCTGTTGGGCGAGGTCGATCATGGTCTCTCGCCACACAGCCCACGAGTTGATCCACCCATGCAACAAGATCACGGGCTGCCCACGCCCGTCCATCTCATAGTGGACGATGCCCTCTGTAGTGACAATGGAGCTCAAAGCGAGGCCTCCGACGACAGGCGCTCGAGATCGGCGATAGCTGGAAGGCTACACCGGCGTCCCTTCCCTTTCAGCCTCATCCATCTCTTCTAGAATGGCATAGAGCAGCTCGAGCAAGACGTTCTTGACCGACTCTTTGTCCGTGGCGACGCAGGGCAGGACCTTGACCTCGCTCGGGACTTTGAGGGCAATGCGCAGATCGGACGCAGACCAGGCATCCGCCAGGTCCTGCTTGTTGGCGGCAACGACATAGGGCGTCGGCGCATAGCCGCGAAAGACCTCCAGGATGCGCCGCGCTTCCCGAAACGTCTCCGGGCGCGCGCTGTCGATCAGGACCACAAAGCCCAGCATCCCTTCCGACAGGATCTCCCACATAAAGTCGAACCGCTTCTGCCCCGGGGTGCCGAACAGATAGAGCACCAGGTCTTGGTCGACCGTGATCCGACCAAAGTCCATCGCGACCGTGGTCGAGTGCTTGATCCGTTCCGCCGCGCGCGATATTGGCTCTTCTGTCGAGACGACATCGATCTCGCTGATCGTCCCGATGAACTGCGTCTTACCGGCGTTGAAGGGTCCGGTCACAACCATTTTGACGGTCTGCATCGATGCCCCCAGGGACTCACAGACTCTTGATGCGTTCGATCAGCCGGCTGATGATGCCGCGCCCGATTCCCGGCAGCCGGCGTTGGCGGTCAACGGCTGTGCCGGAGGGCGATCCGGGAACAGCCACAACCAGCCCCGGAGGACGGACGAGTTCGACCAGCCCAGCCTGCAGCATACCGTATACGACTTTACGGATCTGGAAATCCGTCATCGCGTTTGCCTTGGCAATCTGGCGGATCGAGTTCGTCGGCTTGACGTAGGAGATGATCTTCCATTCCTGAACGGTGAGGTTGATGCGCTTGAGCTTGTCGTCCGGTCGATCGGTGAACTTGAGGGCCATGTCCAGGTCGGGCAGCTCGTCTTGCAGCCGTTCCCACTCTTGCACGCGGCGGCTGCCCTCCATGATCACGTTGCTCAGCTCGATCGGGATCGTCAAGCGTTGGCGGTCTGGCTGTCGCTCCGCCTCGAAGCGGAACTGTCCCTCAGTCCACGCAAAGAGGCGATATACGATGTCCAGGAGGTACTTGGTGGCGCTTTGGATCACGTCCTCCTTGGACACGTAGCCATTCTGGATCAAGATCATCGCGAGGCGCTTGTCGTCGTAGCCGCTTGCGCGGGTCTGGATGGCCTGCGCCTGCGCGGTAGACAGTTTGCCATTCTTGACCAGCATACTGGTCAGCAATCCATCGTCGCCCGTCATCTGCGCGTGGATCAGTTTCCCCTCGCGAAAGTAGAGCTCGGAGGATCGAGAGTTGTGTTCCAGCTGTAGCGATCCGGTCTTGTGCGCCAGGTGCACCAGGTTCAGGAGCTGGGTCGTACCGAAATCGCGCAGGTTGCCATGGAGTGCCATTCGCCCGTATTCTCCCTCTTGCCATAGAGCATACTTTCATTATACCCGTGCTTCCCAGGCAAGTCAACCCTATTGGGCGAACATAGAAGGACGGTCTAGATAGTGGATATGCGATATGTTTGACCGAGATCGCCTGTTGAGGTCCTGCATCCGATACCTACTCTTGTGTACCCTACATCACTGAGCGCACTGTGGCCTGGCGCGCGCAGCGCTTGCCGTCAGGGCACGATGATGCGCACGTATGCCTGATCGCCAAAGAACTCGCCGTCGGGGTCCTGCAGGCGCCAGTAGCTCTTGAATGTTCCAGGCGCTGCTGGCGCGACCATGTCAACGCTGATGTCCACGATCCGGTCGGGCTCGGCGAGCTCGACCTCTACAGGCGATTGGGCGCCGAGCAAGCTGCCGCCGGTAAAGACCCACACTGTCCCGGGAGGCCACGTGCATTCCCCGTCATTGCGTAGTCGCCAGACCTTGGTAAAGTTGACGCCGCTGTTGAACAGCGAGTCGTCAGGCACGGTGACGTCCTCGACGAAACGCGCCGACAGCTCACACGATTCGTCGACGACGACGGTGGGCGTCGACGCGGGAAGAGGGGTCGGCGTGGGCTTGTCGGGCACGACACGCACCTCGACGCTCGCCGGGGCGCTGGTCTGTCCCCTGTGGTCGTACGCCTTCACGGTGAGCGTGTGTGTGCCGAGCGTTGATGCCTCCCAGATCTGGATCGCGGTGAACTCGCCGCTGCTACCCGGGCGGTTGACCTCGTACAGCCGACCGTCGACCCACAGCTCGATCTTGACCACACCCTGTTCGCCCGTGGCGACCGATTCGACCAGCACCCGCTCGCCACGCGCGACCTCCAGCCCAGGCTGCGGCAGCTCGATCCGGATCTGCGGTGGATCGACCGGATCCGGTGCGCAGCCAACCAGGGCGAGCAGCACAACGCAGGTGACCAGTAGTCTCCTCACAGCTTGCCTCTCTCTGTCTCCAATGTACGAGGCCACACCCAGAACGCACGACAACGTGCCGAGCACGTCGTCTACTGGATGTGTACGATCGTCTTGGCGTTCTGCCAGAACCCCTCGAGGTTGTAGAGCTGGCGTACTGCGGGCGCAAAGATGTGCACGACCACGTCGCCATAGTCGACGAGCACCCAGCCCGAATCCGGCTCACCCTCGACGTGAAGCGGGCGACCGAGCTCGCCCTTGAGCTCACGGGAGAGCTCTCCCGCCAGGGCCCGGATCTGTCGCTCGCTGTTGGCCGAGCAGAGCACGAAATAGTCTGCCAGGATCGTGACCTCGCGTACGTCGAGCAGCATGATGTTCTCCGCCAGGCCATCCTCGAGCATGTGGACGATGGTACGTGCTAGTTCGTGTGAGTCCAGTTTGTCCTCCTCGGTGTTGGTCGATGCACTGTCTTTGATCGCACACTCTGATTCTATGCGCCCAGGCGCGCACGCACGCGCTCGATGATCTGCTGCACGTGGCGCCAGTGGCTGCCCTGCCAGTAGACCCGATCGCACTCTGGACAGCGACGGTACGTCGTCTGTGTCCGGAACACGTAGGGGGGCACACGGTCCTGCGCGGCAGCTGGCGGGAGCACCTCGAGGGCTGCGTTGCAGCGCGGACAGCGCGGCGGCATCGGGCCTGACGGGAGGGGGATGGTGGTCCACAGCTCGGTCAACTGCGCTTCGAGCATGTGGCCCTCGATCAGCAGACAACGAATGCCGCGCCGGCGCGCCAGCTCCCGGTCACGGGTCAAGACGATGCGTCCCTCTGCGCGTGCGCGCGCGGCGACCTGGTGATCGGGCCACCCCTGGGCGTACACGGTGTCATACCCGATCAGGCGGAGCCAGCGCGCCAATCGGCCCAGCATCGCGTCGGCGAGCAGCGTTGGCGGGCGTGGCCCATCGCTCTCTTGACTGCCGCAGGTGTTTGACTTGTGCTCCATCCTTTGCTATGATTGCCTCTCACCACGACCGTCTGCCAAGACGCAGGGGAGCAGCACTTGGAAGAAACCGCATTGCCACGTCACTACTGGCGGAATTTCTGGGCACTAGCCCTGGATTTCTGCTTCTTTGGCGTCGGCATGGCCTTTCTCAGCACCAGCACCGTCATCCCGGGCTTCCTTACCGCGCTCGGGGCCTCGTCGACGTTCATCGGCCTGATGTCCTCGCTGCAGAGCGCCGGTTGGCTGCTTCCGCAGCTCGTGGCGGCACGCTGGTTGGCTGACAAGGCGCACAAGAAGCCGTACCTCATGTGGCCCGCGGCGATCGGTCGCTCGCTGTGGCTCGTCATGGCGGTGCTGATCTGGAGCACCGGCGCGCGTCCGGCATGGCTGGTGTTGCTGGCTCTGCTTCTCGTCGTCGTCGCGTTCTGGGTGGCAGATGGCCTGGCGAGCGTGGCTTGGTTCGACATCTTTAGCGGCGCCATCCCGCCGCGCCGCCGAGGCAGGCTGACCGGAGTAGGGCAGCTCCTCGCTGGTACGCTCGGGTTTGCCGCCGGTCTTGCCGTCGAATGGCTGCTGGGCGACCGTGGCCCTGCCTTCCCGGTGAACTATAGCGTGCTCTTCTTGTTCGGGTTCCTGATGTTGGCGAGCTCGTACGCAGCCGTCTCGTTCCTCGTCGAACTGCCTGGCAAGCGTGCCGATCGGATGCCAAGCTGGCGCGAGTACATCCCGCAGCTGTGGCGGGTCCTCAAGGAAGACCGTGTTTTCCGCCGCTTGATCGTCGCGCGGCAGATGAGTGGCCTGGGCAGCTTGGCGATGCCCTTTTACATGCCCTACGCCCTGCAGCGGCTGGGCCTCCCTGCACAGACCGCGGGTCGCTACACGTCGATCGGCGTGCTGGGCAGCATCCTCGCCGCCCTCCTGTTCGCCTGGATGAACGAGCGCTATGGGAGCAAGCGCGTGATCGTGCTGAGCTTGGCCCTGGGCATCCTCGTCCCCTGCCTGGCGCTGCTGCTGCCCGTCGTGATGGTCAACCCAGCCGTGCTCGCGTGGGGATATGGCCTCGTCTTTTTCGCGCTCAGTGCGCTGATGAGCAGCATGATGCCCGGCTGGATGACCTATGTCCTCGAGTGGGCGCCCGAACAGGAGCGGCCCACCTACGTCGGTCTGACCAACACCCTCAATGGCATCACCCCGCTGTTCGCCACGCTGGGCGGTCTGATCCTGCAGTGGACGGGCGATAACTATCGACTGCTCTTTGCGATCACGGCGATCGGGTTGGCGCTCGCGTGGCCCCTCTCCCTTGCCCTCCCCGAACCGCGCCATGGAAGCTACGCACCGCATGCCAGCTAGGCGTCATCGCGCTATCTGCGGCACATTCTATCACATCCCCCCTGGTTTGTCCATGCTCGTCACCGGTCGGCGCCGAGGATCCACTCCTGGTACAGGTCGTCGATCGCGGCGCCGCTGACCTGCTCGACCGTCGCAACCAGGTCGCGCGGGTAGGCGATCTGGTAGGCATGGTCGTCCGCATAGGCTTGCAGGATGCGGTAGAACGTGCTATCGCCGACGCGCGCACGCAGGGCGTGGAAAAAGAGCGGTCCCTTTCCGTACACGATCGGCCCGTACAGGCCTTCGCCATACGCGGCTACGGGCATGCCGACCGCCAGCGCCTGATCCTCGGGCGCGAGCTGCTCGTAGGGCGCCTCAAAGTAGGTGGCGCGGACGAGCGCAGCTGCCTCGGGGCCATAGCGCTGCTCATAGTAGAGCATGCTCGTGTACTGGGTCAATGCCTCGTCGAGCCACGGCTCGTCGAGCTGATCGTTGCCGATCAGGCTGTACCACCACTGGTGGGCGACTTCGTGCACCGTCGCCAGTTCAAAGAACCCGCCCGCTGAACCGTACATGCTCTGGGCGATGACGACCAAACCGGGGTACTCGATGCCGCCTGCCCTGGTTGGCGTGGCAACCACGTCCAGCTCGTTGAAGGGATAGGGGCCGATCAGCTCCTGGTAGATGTCCAGGGAGCGCGCAGCATAGTCCAGCGCGCGCGTCCCCCCCTCGTCGTCCCCCGCGCGGTAGGTCGAGCGGACGATGATGTCGTCGACCTGGGTCGTCTGTGCCTCGAAGGCGGCGCTGGCGACCATGGTCCAGTCGCGCATCGGCCCGCTGACGACCGTGTGCGTGGTCGTGCCGTCGCCGTTGTCGATCTCGTCCACGACCACACCTGAGGCGACAAGCGCCAGATCGGCTGGCAGCGTGACGCGGATCGCATACAGAGCGGTATCGGTAAAGGTTGCGTCCCCGTACGTGGGGGCTAGCTCGACATTCCATCCCTCGTCGTCGTACACCGGGATCATGGGATAGGCGTTAGGTAGGGCCAATACCTGGTCGTAGTAGCCGTACTGCGCATAGCCTGCGGCGCTGTCTGTGGGCACGACGCCGCGAAACGCGATATAGACGGCGATCTGCTCGCCCGGGGCAAGGGGCGTGGAGAGCGGCACGTATAGGGCCGAGTTCCCCAAGCGTAGCTCTGGGCTGACCCCGGCGCCGTCAACCGCGACCCGCGTGACCCGCATCTCCCCGCCATAGCCTGGCGTATTGGGCAGCAGACGGAACACGATCTCGTTCAGCCGACCTTCCTCGCGGTTGGTGTACCAGACCCACGCTTGGCCCGCATAGGTCAGGCCCTCGAGGTCCACGTCCAGCTCGATCGCATAGCGTGTCGCCTCACCCATGTCGTCCACATCCCCCGCAAATCCGGGGCGCATCGCCTGCCGGTAAGGCAAGGTCTCCCCTGCCCAGGGGGGAAGGGCGGGCGCGCGCTGTGCTGCGGTCGGCGTGGGCGCCGGCGGGACGGTTGGCGTTGCGGTAGGCGCCGTCGTCGGCGCGGGCGTGGCTGTCGGCGCCACAGGCTGAACGGCGCCGTCTGGTTTACCGGTTGGCGCCCCGGTCGGCGTGCGCCCTGGCGCGGCAAGGATACAGCTGACCAGCAGCAGCGCGATAGCCGGGATCAACAGTGTGCGCTGTCTCATCGTTCCTCTTTTCTGGGTGGGGCTCACGCCACGGCATGGCAGGCGCCTCTTTCGAACGGGCGCCCCGCCGCCGGGCTACTCGATCGACCCGCTGGGCAGCCCCGATCTTACCGTCTCTGCAGCGCAGCCATTATACGGCAGTTAGGCGCCGATGGGAAAGCGGTTCCCGTACGTGTCAACTCAAATGATAATGTTACCGAAGCGTGATCGTTCCGTCAGATGATAATGTTACCGGGCTACGGCCATCTGTGGCCT
>JAFGIE010000237.1 GCA_016929775.1 Anaerolineae bacterium | reverse complement strand
GCATCGCCCCCTCCTCCACCACTGCTATGCCTCGCCCAACGATCAACGATTATAGCGATCTTGACACGGAAGGCCAATCCACGCGATCAGGTTTGACCGCCCGTACATGATCCGCTACAATGCACCCGCATCACGTCGGAGCGCGAGCGTGTCACCCGCGCGACAGCCCTTCAGCCACGGGCACTGGACAGAACGCGTATGAACGGACGAGAGCGCGTCGCGGTGGCGTTGCACCACCGGGAACCAGACCGCGTGCCGGTCGACCTGGGCAGCAGCAGCGTGACCGGCATGCACGTCAGCATAGTCTACCGGCTGCGGCAGGCCCTGGGCCTGGATCCCGCGGGGACGCCGGTCAAGGTGATCCGCCCCTACCTCATGCTCGGCGAGGTCGGCCCCGACCTGATCGAGGCATTGGACATCGACGTCGTGCGCCTGGCGGGGACACAGACCATGTTCGGCTACCGGGCCGAGGGATGGGTCGAATGGACGACCTTTGACGGCACGCCGGTGCTGGTCCCGCGCGGCTTCAACACGCGCCTCGAGCCCAACGGCGACCTGTTGCAGTACCCCGAGGGAGATACCTCGCTGCCGCCGAGCGGGCGCATGCCAGCAGGCGGATGGTACTTTGACGCCATCATCCGCCAGGAGCCGGTCGACGACGCACGCCTCCAGGTGGCGGACAACCTAGAGGAATTCGGCCCCATCTCGGACGCCGACCTGGCGTACCTGGGCGAGCGTGCGGCAGCGCTGTACGATGGAACCGATCGCGCGATCATGGCCAAGTTCCCGGGCACCGCGTTTGGCGACATCGCCGCTGTGCCGGCGCCCTGGCTGCGCCACCCGAAGGGGATTCGCGACGTCGCCGAGTGGTACGTCAGTACCCTCACGCGCCGCGACTACATCTACCAGGTCTTCGACCGGCAGTGCGCGATCGCCCTGGCAAACCTGGCGCGGATCTACGAGGTCGTCGGCGAGCGGGTCAGCGTCGTCTACCTGACGGGCACCGATTTCGGCGCACAGGGCGGGCCCTTTCTCTCGACCGAGACCTACCGCGCGCTGTACAAACCGTTTCACAAGCGGCTCAACGACTGGATCCATGCCCATACCAGTTGGAGGACCTTTATCCACACCTGTGGATCCGTGAGCGCCTTGATCGACGAGTTCATCGACGCCGGGTTCGACGTGCTCAACCCGGTGCAGTGCTCGGCGGCGCACATGCGCCCGGAGCTGCTCAAGCAGCGGTTCGGCGATCGGATCGTCTTTTGGGGCGGCGGCATCGACACCCAGCACACGCTGCCCTTCGGCACACCCGACGCCGTCCGAGCCGAGGTCCGCGCGCGGCTGCGTGCCTTCGGCCCCGGGGGTGGATATGTCTTTAACCCCGTGCACAACGTCCAGCCGCAGACGCCGATCGAGAACGTGCTGGCGATGTTTGACGCCGTGCGCGCGTACGGGCGCTACCCGATCCGGTGACCGGGCGCACCTGCGTCTTGGCGTGCTCGTGGATGGCGCACGCCCTGCCGAGCGTGCAAGTACAGCCTATCCTGGCAGACCGTGGAGGCCGACCGTGAATGTGATCCAGATCGTCAACGACACCTTCCGCCGCGATCACCTCGGCTGTTACGGCAACACCTGGATCCACACCCCGAACCTCGACCGCTTTGCCGCGCGATCGGCGGTCTTTGACCGCTACTACGTCGCCTCCTATCCCACCGTGCCCAATCGCTGGGACATGTGCGTCGGGCGCTACGGGTTCCCGCAGCGCGGGTGGCAGCCCCTCGCCCGCGGGGACGTAACCCTGGCTCAGCTCCTCGCGCGCCGAGGCGTCCACACCGAAATGATCTGGGACACGCCCATGCTTGCCATGCACGACTATAACTACACGCGGGGCTTTGGCGGGATCGACTTTTGCCACGGGCAAAAGGGGGATCCCTGGATCACCGATCCCACGCTGCCGATCCGGATCCCGGCGCAGCCACACAAGATCAAGAACGTGGGCAGCCTCGTGACCTACCTGCGCAACCACTATGCGCGGCGCTACGAGCGCGAGTTCTGCGCCGCGCGCACCCTGTCGATGGCAATGGATTGGCTCGAGACGAACCATCGCCAGCCCTCCTTTTACCTGTACGTCGACATGTGGGATCCCCACGAGCCCTTTGACTGCCCGTGGTACGACTATGCGCGCTATGCACAGCCCGGCTACGACGGGGACCAGCTGACCTATCCCCAGTACGGGCGCCCGACGTACATGACCGAGCAGGAGCACGAGAACGTGCGCGCCCTGTACGCAGGGCAAGTCACACTGGTCGACCGCTGGATCGGATACCTGCTCGACCTGGTGGAGCGACTGGGCCTGTTCGAGAACACGCTGATCTTGTGGACGACCGATCACGGGCACCTGTTCGGCGAGCACGACCTGCAGGGCAAGCCAGGCGCCGAATTCGGTCGCCTCTACGAGGTCACGACGCGGATCCCGCTGCTCGTCTACCACCCCGATGGACTGGGCGCCGGGCAGCGGATCCAGGGCATCGTGCAGCCCCCCGACCTCGTCCCCTCGATCTTGGAGTTCATGGGCGCACCCGTGCCTGCAGATGTCGAGGGTAGGTCCTTCTGGCCCCTCGTCACCGGCGCGTGCGACGCGATCCACGCGTGCGCCTTCTCCAACCGCTTCCCTTCCCAGTCCGGCGACCCGACCTACACTGCCGTCGAGGGGGCGGCATTTGACGGTTGGGTCGGTTCCGATCGGATCGTCGAGCCTGCCACTATCACCGATAGCGAGTGGGCCTACATCTGTGCGCCCCAGGGACTGCCCTCCGAGCTGTACCACCTGCCCACCGACCCGGTGCAGGCGCACAACGTGATCGCCGCGCACCCGGCAGTCGCCGACCGCATGCGCCAGGCGTGGATCGCGTTTCTGCAGGAGCACGGCGCATCGGAGGCGCGCCTGCGTCCCTTCCGCGAGGGGTGCGCGGAGGCGCACGCGGCGCCGGGGGGCAGGCTGTACGCCTTTCGCGACGACCACGGGCAGTGGATCGCCTTTCCGACCGAGGGCGAGGCACGCCGCGCGTCCTACCACGAGGCTGCGCCCGGGCGCGCACGCGAGGTCCGTGCGATCACGTTCGGCGAGCTGCTCGCCGACAACCCGCGCAACCTGGTTCACCTCCTGGACCAGTACTACTGGGCCGAGGACCTGGCATAGAGAGGAGAGGCATGCAGCGCAGACAACAGCTCGCCCTCCGGCTGCTGGGCGTCGTGGGTTTCGTCGCCCTTCTCCTGATCTTGCCCGCGCTGGCGCAGCGCTGTGGCCTGGGCGGCGAGGTCACGCCGCCCCCTCCGCCGCCCGAGATCCTGACCGCCGCCGCAGCGCGAACGGTGACTGCGCCTCCGCCGCCGACCGTGCCTCCGGCAGGCGAGGTTGGCTCCCCCCTTTCCTCGCCGCTCGCCACCCCGGCGGTCGAACCGGTCGATCCCGGGCTCTCGCCGCTCCCCACCCCGGCAGTCGAGCCGGTCGATCCCGGGCTCTCGCCGCTCCCTACCCCGGCGCCGGCGGTCAGTCACACCTACCGCATCCGCCGCGTGTACCCACACGATCCACAGGCTTACACGCAGGGGCTGGTCTACCACGACGGGCTGCTCTACGAAAGCACGGGCCTGCGCGGGCGCTCCTCGCTGCGCGTGGTCGACCTGGAGACAGGCCAAGCGCGCCAGAGTGTCGCCCTCGACCCCCAATTCTTTGGGGAAGGGATCGCGATCCTCGACGACAGGATCTACCAGTTGACCTGGCAAGCGAACCTGGGGTTGATCTATGACCTAGCGACCCTGGAGCGCGTCGGCACGTTCAGCTATCCCGGCGAGGGGTGGGGACTGACCTACGACGGGACGCACCTGATCATGAGCGATGGGACGGACGCGCTCCGTTTCCTCGATCCCGCCGACCTGTCCGAGGTGCGCCGGATCGAGGTGTCGGACGCGCAGGGGCCCGTCACGCGGCTGAACGAGCTCGAGTACGTAGCCGGAGAGATCCTGGCAAACGTCTGGTATTCCGATCACATCGCGCGCATCGACCCATGGAGCGGGAGCGTGATCGGCTGGATCGACCTCTCGGGGCTGCTGCCCGCAGAGCAGCGCTCCGCCAACGACGCCGTCCTGAACGGCATCGCCTACGATGCGGCAGGCGACCGTCTCTTTGTGACGGGCAAGCTGTGGCCCAGCATGTTCGAGATCGAGCTCGTCCCCGTCGAATAGACCGCCGCCGTGCCGCCCGATCGCCACACGCAGAGGAGGACACAGTGAGCGCAGCGAGCGAGTACCGCTACAACCGCCTGACTTGGCCCGAGATGAACCAAGCGATCGAGATGGGCAAGGTCGTCCTGCTGCCCACCGGCTCGACCGAGCAGCACGGGCGCCATCTCCCGCTCGACACCGACACGTTCCTGGTCGAGTCCGTGTGCATGGAAGCCGGTCGCCGCGCCCCGGACCGGATCCTGGTCCTGCCGACGATCGCCTATGGGCTCAACATGCACCACATCGACTTTCCGGGCACGGTGCACATCGAGCCGGAGACCTTTATCGCCTTCTGCCTGAACATCACCAAGAGCGTGGCCTACCACGGCTTCCGCAAGATCCTGCTCGTCAATGGGCACGGATCGAACGGACCCTTGGTCGATCTGGTGGCGCGCAAGACGGTGCTGGCGACAGCGTCGCTGTGCGGCGCGGTAGGCTACATGTCGCTCGCGATGGAAGCGTTCGAACAGGTGCGCGAGACCCCGGTCATCGCCCACTCGGACGAGCTCGAGACGTCGCTCTATCTCTACCTCGCGCCAGAGCGGGTACAGATGGCGGAGGCGGCGCCGGGCGGCGACGTCGTCGGCACGTACCTCAGCTCGGACAGCACCTCGAACTATCCGGTGCGCTTTAACGACTACTGGGGACGCTGGACGCAGCGCGGCGTGCACGGCGATCCCACCGCAGCGACGCCGGAGAAGGGGCGCGTGATCTTGGAGGCAGCGGTGACCGAGCTGATCAAAGTGGTCGACGAATGGCGCGCGTGGCCGATCGCCGCGCGCAGCGACCAACACACCGGCAAGGTCCAATCGCAGATCCGCTGGTAAGCCGCCCCGGCGGCGCAGCACAGCGGGAGGAGGTCTCTGATGTCAGACGAAATCCGCGTGATCCAGGTGGGCCTCGGGCCGATCGGCGCTGCGGTCGCCCGTCACGTCGTCCAGCGCGCAGGGCTGGCGCTGGTGGGCGGCGTGGACGTCGACCCGAGCAAGGTAGGGCGAGATGTGGGCGACGTGATCGGGCTGGGGCATCCCCTGGGCTGCCCCGTCGCGGGGCGCCTCTCGGACGCCCTGGCACGCCAGGACGCACAGGTCGTCCTGCACACCACCTCCTCCCACCTTGACCAGGTCGCGCCCCAGATCGTCGAGATCCTGGAGGCAGGATTGGACGTGGTCTCGACGTCCGAGGAGCTCTCCTTCCCCTGGTTGGCGCATGCCGAGGGAGCCGCCGCGATCGACGCCGCTGCCCGGCGCGCGGGATGCACGGTGCTGGCGACAGGCGTCAACCCGGGCTTCCTCATGGATTCCCTGCCCCTCGCGCTGACTGCGATCTGCCAGGACGTGGCCCACATCGAGGTCCAGCGCGTGATCAATGCCTCGACGCGCCGAGGCCCCTTCCAAGCCAAGATCGGCGCCGGGCTGAGCGTAGAGGCGTTCCGCGCGCGGATGGCTGCGGGCAGGATGGGCCACGTCGGCCTGAGCGAGTCGATCGGCATGGTCTTTGACACCCTGGGCGTGCCGCTGGAGCGCTGCACGTTCGAGGTCGAGCCGGTGGTGGCAGCGCGCACCGTACGCACCTCGTTCTTCGAGGTCCCCCCCGGCAAGGTGATCGGCCTCCAGCAGGCAGCGCGCGCCTACAGCGGGGGCGAGGTGTTCATGTCGCTCACCTTTGTCGCCGCCCTGGACGCCGAGGGCGAGCAGGACACGATCGCGATCACCGGCACCCCCAACCTGGAGGTGACCCTCAAGGGCACCAACGGCGACTTGGCGACGGTCGCGATCGTCGTGAATGCCATCCATCGCGTGCGCCAGAACGGCCCCGGTCTGGTCACCATGCGCGACCTGCCGCTGGTGACCTGGCAGCGCTGAGCGCTTGGCGGAGGCGCGGCGGGCACGCTACCGAGAAGGAGAGAGCGCGATGACCACCATCCGCGAGATCCGCGCCGTAGGCTTGCGCGGCGGGACGCCCGAAGGGGGCTGGAGCGACGAGCTGGAGCAGGAGGACTGCGTACACACCCTGATCGCCGTGCTCACGGACGAGGGCATGGTCGGGCTGGGGAGCGTCTTTACCGACGTGGGCCTCGTCCGCAGCGCCCTGGCGATCCTGGCGCCGCTCTACACGGGCGAGCACGCGCTGGAGCCCGAACGGGTGAGCGAAAAGCTACGCCAGCACATGTTCTGGCTGGGGCGCGGCGGATCGATCGAGCACACGATCAGCGGGATTGACATCGCCCTGTGGGACCTGCTGGGCAAGGCGACCGGGCAGCCGGTGGGGCGCCTGCTGGGCGGGCGCTACCGCGAACGGGTCAAGCCCTACGCCTCGTTGCTGATGGACCAGCCCGACCCGCTCGCCGAGCACCTGCAGCAGCTCGAGGCACAGGGCTTTCGCGCGTTCAAGATGGGCTGGGGGCCCTTTGGACGCGTCTCGAATGCGCTCGACGAGGCGATCGTCCGCGCAGCGCGCGACGCCGTTGGGCCGGATGCGCTGCTCATGGTCGACGCGGGCGGCAGCGACGCCTTCTGGCGGCATGGCTACAAGTGGGCCCTGCGCACGGCGCACATGCTGGCGGCGTACGACGTGGCTTGGTTCGAGGAACCGCTGCAGCCCGACGCATTGGAGGACTATGCCGCCCTGCGGCGCGCCGCGCCGGTGCCGATCGCCGGGGGCGAGGTGCTCACCCGGCGGCAGTCCTTTGCGCCCTGGCTGCAGCGCGGCGCCTTGGACATCGTCCAGCCGGACGTGACCAAGGTCGGCGGGATCACCGAGTCACGCCGCATCGCCTGGATGGCAGAAGAGCACGGCGTGCGCTTTATCCCCCACGGCTGGAACACGGCGGTCGGCCTCGCCGCCGACCTGCAGCTAGCGTCGGCGCTGGCGGGCACCGACCTGGTCGAGTACATCACCGGCTCGCCCTACGTCGACGAGATCGCCGCGGGCGGTTGGCAGCTCGACGCCGACGGCATGTTGGCGATCCCGGATGCGCCGGGCCTAGGGCTGAGCCTCGACATAGATGCACTGCGCAGATACACGCGCGGAGAGCCCTTTCTCGATTGAACATCGCGCACACAGGGGAGGAAACCATGGCACAAGAGAGCGCACGTTCATCGCTGCAGATCGGCATCGCACGGGCTGACATCACCCCGCCGGTCGGGATCCGGTCCGCCGGGTTTGCCTCGCGCGGGCCACTCACCCGGCACCACGATCCGCTCTCTGCCACCGCGCTGGTCGCCGCAGGCGGCGGGCGCGTGGTCGCGATCGTGTCCTGCGACCTGCTCTGGCTCGACGCAGGCACGGTCGGCGAGGTACGGGAGGCGATCGAGGCGCACACCCAGATCCCGGCGCATGCGATCATGATCGCCTGCACCCACACCCACTATGGCCCCGATCCCTACCAGGTTACGTCCGATCCGGTCGTCGTCGCCTATCGCGCCAACCTGATCCACACCCTAGCAGGCGCCGTCGCCGAGGCAAACGCCAACCTGCAGCCGGCGCTCCTGGGCGTCAGCTGGGGCGCGTCGGACATCGGCGTCAACCGTCGCGAGAAGCGCGGCGACGGGCGCATCGTCCTGGGCCAGAACGTCGGCGGCGCGATCGACCGTTCGGTCGGCGTGCTGCGCATCGATACCGCGGACGGCGCGCCGCTGGCGTGCGTCGTCAACCACCAGACGCACCCCGTCTCGCAGACCGGCTCCGTAGACCACATCTCGGCGGACTATCCGGGACACATGCGCGAGGTGGTCGAGGGCATGACCGGCGCGCGCTGCCTTTACCTGCAGGGCGCCTGCGGCAACATCAACGCCGCGATCATGGAGCCCCACTACGAGGCGGCGCGCACGCTGGGCACGCGCCTGGGCTGCGAAGTCGTGCGCGTGTGGGAGACCATCTCTCCCACAGCGGTCGAGGAGGAGACGGAGCGTCCCTGGCTTGGCGCACGCGCAGAGACGGTTGGCTTGCCCGGCCTTCGCTACGGCTCGGCAGAGCACGCGGAGGCGCTGGTGCGCGCGCTCGAGCAGGAGCTGGCAGAGCTCGCATCGCAGGACGTGGTAGAGGGCCGCATCCGCTGGACCGAGCGTCGGCTGGAGCGCACGCGCGCAGCGCTCGAGAACTGGCGCAGCGGCGCGCTTCCCGATCCGGTGGACGCCGAGGTCCAGGCCCTGCGGATCGGGAGGCTGGGCCTGGTCAGCGCCCCGGGCGAGATCTTTACCGAGATCGGCGTCGAGGTCAAGGCCCGTTCCCCCTTTGCAGAGACCTTTTTCGTCAGCTGCGCCAACGGCTCGATCGGCTACGTCCCGGTCGCCGAAGCGTACGCCGAAGGCGGGTACGAAGTCGAAGATGCGAGCCGGGTCGATCCAGGAGCCGCCGCGATCTTGGTCGAGAGCTGTCTCGATCGTCTGCGCGCCCTAGCGTGATCGATCCCTAGGACAAGGGAGACCCATGAGCGCTCAAGAGCCTGCCGGCGCCGCTGCAGAACGCACACGCGGCTTTGGCGCCGCACTGACCCGCCCGATCGTCGTCCTGCTCGCCCTGCAGTTGATGGGCGGCATGCTGCTCATGCCGCAGCGCACCTTCTTCCCGCTCTATGCGAGCGCGCTGGGCTACTCGGCGGCGCGCATCTCGGCGCTGACCACGGTGCGCATGTTCCTGGCGATGCTCGCCTCGCTGATCGGCGGCACGCTGTGTGACACGCTGGGACGCAAGCGCACCTTGCTCCTGGGCAACCTGGGTTTCGTGGTCGGGGGGCTGCTCTTCCTGACCCCGAACCCGTGGTGGATCGCCATCCTGTGGTCGCTGAGCGGTTTCGGCTCGGGGCTGCACACCCTGGGCGGGCAGAGCTACCTGATCGACGCCGCGCGATCGGCCTACCTGGGCGTGCTGACCGCCCTCTTTAACTGGGGGTACACCCTGGGCGGCGCGCTGGCGAGCCCGATCGCCGGCTACCTGATCGACCAGTGGAACTATCGCGCCTATGGCGGCGCGCTCACCCTCTTTGCCCTGGCGACGGTCGCGATCAACGTCACGCTCTTGCCGCGCGTCGCAGCGCCGGGCGAGGGCATCGCACGCAGGCGGGCAGGCCTGATGGGCTACGGCGACGTGGCGCGCCGCCGCGAGGTGGTGCTCCTGGTCTGCATGCGCTTCCTGCCCACCGTCTACTGGGGCACGGCATCGGCCTTTGTGCCGCTCCTGCTGGACGCCGCCGGGGCGACGGTGCCGGTCATCGCCCTCTATGCCACGGTGAGCCAGGTCGTGGCGTCCCTTGCCCAGATCGTCGTCGGGCGGGCGGCGGACCGCTACGGCCCACGCGGAGTGACGCTCGCCACCTTTTGCGCGCTGACGGCGAGCGTCACTGTCACGGCGACCTTTGCCAGCAACCTGTGGGTCGCCTTTGTCTCTGGCACCCTGAGCGCCGCGGCGGCGTGGTCGCTCTCGACCCTGCTGCCCAGCTGGGTCTCGCTGGTCACCCTGCCCGAGGAGCGGGGGCGGACCCTGGGGTGGATCCACCTGTGGTGGAACGCGGCGATGATGGGGGGATCGGTCCTCGGCGGCGCGCTGTTCGAGCAGGGCGCGGGCCTGCCCTTCCTGGTCGCCGCGCTGCTCAGCCTAGCCGCGATCGGGGTCACGGTGGTCTTTTTCCGCACCGCACGCCAGCTGCAAGCTACGGGCGCTGGCGTGACCTGAACCGCGCGCGCTCGGCCTCGCGCACCGCGTGCGGGATGACGCGGTACGCGTCGAGGAACGCCTCGCAGAGCGCCGCAAAGGTCCCGTCGAGGATCGACTGGCGGATCTCGTCCATGAGGCGGAGCATGAACCGCACGTTGTGGATCGAGGCGAGGCGCAGGCCAAAGATCTCGTTCGCCTTGAGGAGGTGCCGGACGTACGCCGCCGAGTAGTGCTGGCAGGTGTAGCAGTCGCAGCCCTCCTCGATCGGCCCTGCCTGCTCGGCATAGCACGCCTTGCGCAGGTTGATCCGCCCCTTCCGGGTCAGCAGGCCCGCATTGCGCGCCAGGCGCGTCGGCAGCACACAATCAAACATGTCGATCCCGCGGCTCACGCCCTCGAACAGGTCTTCGGGCGAGCCCACGCCCATCAGGTAGCGAGGCCTGTCCTCGGGCAGCAGCGGCGTGACCAGGTCGAGCATGGCGTGCATCTGTGCCTTGGGCTCGCCGACGCTCAACCCACCGATCGCGTACCCGGGCAGGTCGAGTGCCGTCAGGGTGCGCGCGCTGTGTGCGCGCAGATCGGGGAACACGCCCCCTTGCACGATCCCGAACAGGGCCTGGTCGGACCGGGTCTGGGCTGCGCGACAGCGCTCGGCCCAGCGGTGCGTCCGCTCCATCGCCGCCTCGCTGTAGGCGCGATCGTCTGGCGACGCACATTCGTCAAAGCACATGATCACGTCTGCGCCCAGCGCCTCCTGGATGGCGACCACCCGCTCGGGCGTAAAGCGGTGCTCGGATCCGTCGAGGTGCGAGCGAAAGGTCACGCCGTCCTCGTCGACCGTGCGCAGCCCTTTCAGGCTGAAGACCTGGAATCCCCCGCTGTCGGTCAGGATCGGGTGGGGCCAGTTCATAAAGGCGTGCAGTCCCCCCAGGCGTGCGATCAGGTCCGCGCCGGGACGGAGGTAGAGGTGGTAGGTGTTGGCGAGGATCAGGCGCGCGCCCGCCTCAGCCAGTTCCTCCGGGCTGAGCGCCTTGACCGTGCCCTGCGTGCCGACCGGGGCAAAGACCGGCATGGGCACCGGCCCATGCGGCGTTTGGAAGACGCCGGCGCGCGCGCGGCTGTGCGGATCGCGCCCGACGAGCGTGTACGTAAAGGCGCTCATCGCCGCTCCTGCCCCTTCTCCCTGCCCGGCGCATGCGCTGCTTTGCCCATATCCACTCCTCCACCCAGAACTGGCGCCGCTCCACGCGGCGCTGCGACTGTCTGCGCATTGTACCGCGATCGCCCACCCGCCGCAAGGACCGCCCGCCCGAGGTCAGGAGCACCGCTCTTGCGTTCGTAGCAGCGAATTCACCCGCCTCTTGCCCGCTTGACCAGTGCCAGGGCATCTAGGACCGGGGGGGGGCGCGCACTACCCGTTGAGGCCACCCAGCCCAATTCGGTGCTCTTGCGCCCGGGGGCTTTCGCAGCGGGTCGGAGGGCCAGGAGCACACCATAGCGGGATTGTACATCTATGGTCGTCCAGCTACAGGGGAAAGGCCGACGTGGAACGGTCACTGCGTCGTTTGCCCATTGACCCGGCTCTTGGTTCGCGGTACAATGGAATCGCGATACGCCGGTCGCACACACGGGACGGAGGTGGCACGATGCGCATGGAAACCAGGACGCTGGGCAGGACCGGGTTGGAGGTGGGGGTGATCGGTCTCGGTACCGAGCACTTGCCCGCCGATCGTGAGAACATGGATCGCGTGCTCGACGCCGCGGTGACGGGCGGCGTGAACTATATCGATCTGTTCAGCGATCCCACAGGCGCCCTCGCCGAGTACTGCCAGGCCATCGGCCCGGCAATACGCCGCTACCGGGAAGATCTCGTGCTCTGCCTCCACTGGGGCTTTGTCTACCACGAACCGGTCGATCGCTGCCAGCGGTCCTTTGACCAAGCGCTCCAGCTGCTGGGAAATGGCTATGCCGATATTGCCATGCTGACCATGGTCGACTCGGCGTCGTTGTGGCAGGAGTGGGCGATGCACGGCTTGGAGCGGCTGGATCGCTACCGCCGTGAGGGCCGCGTCGGCGCGATCGGCCTCAGCAACCACAACGTCGACGTCGCCCGCATGGCGGTCGAGTCGGGCCTGATCGACGTGCTGATGTTCCCGGTCAACCTATACCAGCACCACGGGCACCCGCGGCGTGCGGTGCTGCTCCAGACCTGCGCCGCGCGCGGGGTGGGCGTCGTCGCCATGAAGCCCTACTACGGGGGCCGACTCTTGATCACCGAAGGCCGCCCGACCGGCATCACGCCGGCACAATGCCTGCACTATGTCCTCTCGCAGCCGGTCACCACTGCCGTGCCTGGCGCCCGCAACGCCGACCAGGTGCGCCAGGCCCTACGCTACCTGGCGGCGTCCGAGGAGGAAAAGCAGTTCGCTCCCCTCCACGACGCGCTCACCGAACGGCTCCGCGGGCAGTGCGTGAGCTGCCGGCACTGCCTTCCCTGCCCGCAAGAGATCCACATTCCCCTCGTGATCACGAACGTCGACTATGTCGAGTTCTACAGCGGTTCCGAGGTCTCAGAGCAGTACAACCGCGAGATCTATGCCTCCCTCCAGGCCAAAGCATCGGACTGCATCG
>JAFGIE010000236.1 GCA_016929775.1 Anaerolineae bacterium | reverse complement strand
TCCTTAACAGGTAGTCCCATCACTGCTTTTTGTCAAATCTGTATCCGGGGCATAGTGTCCCTATTTCGGGCGAAACTTGGGTACTACGAACGGCAAGGCGGGTGAACCGGGTGCGACGAGCGGACAGCGGATCAATCCGCTACTACGAACGGCAGGGCGGGCGAACCGGGTGCGACGAGCGGACAGCGGATCAATCCGCTACTACGAACGGACGGGCGGGTGAACCGGGTGCGACGAGCGGAAGGGCAGGTGCAACGAAATGCGTGCCACGGGCGTAGAGGGGGGTGAGTCAACGCACAGGAGGTGCCAGATGATACGGAGAGGGATGTGGCTTGTGGGGCTGCTGCTCGTGGCGGCGGTGGCGAGCGCAGGCTGCGTGGGGCTCAAGGCGGTGTCCGGGTCGGGCGACCCCGCCGAGGAGACGCGCGAGGTCAGCGACTTTCGCAAGGTCGAGCTGGCGACGTTGGGCACGCTGTACATTGAGGTCGGCGAGCGGGAGACGCTGCGCATCGAGGCAGACGACAACCTGCTGCCCTACCTGGAGACAGAGGTGCGCGGCGATACGCTCAAGATCGCGAGCCGCGACATGGTCGGCCTGTTGCCGAAGGAGCCGATCTATTACTATCTCACCGTCCGGACGCTGGACGAGATCGTGCTCTCGGGGCTGGGCAGTATCGAGGTCCCCGCGCCGATCGAGACGCCGGCGCTGGCGGTGCGGATCAGCGGCGGCGGGAGCGTCGAGCTGGAGGACCTGCGCGCCGAGACGTTTGACGCGGATCTGACCGGGCTGGGCGATCTGTACGTCGACGAGGGCGTGGTCGAAGCGCAGGACGTCCTGATCAGCGGGGGAGGGAACTACCGCGCACGCGGGCTGGAGAGCGAGCAGGCGACGGTCCGCGTGACGGGCCTCGGCTCGGCGACGGTGCGCGTCAGCGAGAGGCTGGACGTGACGATCAGCGGCGGGGGCTCGGTCAGGTACATCGGCAGTCCCTCGGTCACGCAGGACGTGAGCGGGCTGGGACGGGTGGAGCAGGTCGAGGACTAGGGCGTCCAACCGCGTGCTCCGAGGTCTTGAAGGCCGATCGAGAGCTCCGAGGTCTTCAAGACCTCGGAGCTCTGGAGCCCCCTATGGGGCGTTTCTGAGTACGATCGAGAGGTAGATGCGGGCCCACGGCCCATAGTACGCGAATGCCCGCCCCTCGTTGCTCTGACCGTGGTCATAGTAGCGCGCGCCGGCGACGATGTCGACGTACCCGTCGGCGTTCACATCTCCGATGTAGTTGAGCGCACGCCCCAACCAGCCGCCGACCTGGTCGCCCCCGGCGGTAAGGGCTGCGCTCTCGATGGTGCCGTCGCCGCGCAGGCCCTGGGCAGATCCGAACCAGATCAGGATCGCGCCGGCATCGGTCAGGGTCTGGGTGCCCGTGATGACGTTGTACAGGCTGAGCCCGACCAGGGCATCGTCGTACCCGTCCCCGTTCACGTCTGCGCCGCGATCGCGCTGCACGGAGAAGGCGCGTTTCTCTCCATCGACGGCGTCCTGCACTTTCCAGTCTGCGGTGCTGGGCGTTCCGTTGGCCCCCAAGCCGGTCGCAGACCCGTAGAAGGCAAGCACGAGGCCATCGTCAAGGTCATCGCTCGCCCAAAAGCCGGCATCGCCGACGATCACGTCGTCATAGCCATCGCCGTTGACGTCGCCCAGCGTGCCGACCTCCTCGCCCAGCCGCCGCCCGGCACCCTCCCCTTCCGCGCGCCAGGCATAGTTGGTGCTGGTCCCGTCGACGCCCCCATTGACGCCGCCCGTCGAGCCCAGCCAGACAAAGACGCCGCCCTCGTCGGTCTCCCCATTGTCCCAAGCTGGCGCGCCGACGAGGATGTCGTCGCACCCATCGCCGTTGACGTCGCCCGCCGAGCTGACCGGGGCGAGGCTCATCCCGTACTGCCAGCCCGTGACCTTCCAGTCGGCGTTCGTGGGCGTGCCCGTGGCGCCCAGCCCACCCGGTCCCCCGTGCCAGACCCAGGCGCCGCCATAGTTCATGTTGTAGTAGTAGCCGCCGACGAGGATATCGTCATACCCGTCGTTGTTGACGTCGCCCGCCCCGCTGACGTACGCGCCGAGGTGTCCCCACTGCATCTCGCCCTCGGCGTGCCAGCTGGGCGTGGTCGATGGACCGCTCGCGCCGCCATAGTAGACGTACGCCGCGCCCTCGTCGGCGGTCGAGCCGGTGCTCTCGAAATTGTCCATGCCGATGATCAGGTCATCGTACCCGTTGCCATCGACGTCTCCGGCGCAGGCGACCGAGGTGCCAAAGAAGCCGTTGGTGTTGAGGTAGGGGGGATCGAAGACGCGATCTGGCGTGGCGCTCAGGCCCGAGGCGGAGCCCAGGTAGAGCCAGGCCCGACCTGAACGGTACGTGGTGCCAACCTGGTAGTACAGTCCCCCGACGATCACGTCGTCATAGCCGTCGCCGTTGACATCGCAGCCTCCGGCGACAGCAGCGCCGTACATGCTGTCCGCCTGATCGCTCTCGTCCCACCAGTCTGGCGCATCGGGGCCCATGGCGGGAGCGATGCTCGCCTGGTCAAGAGCGGGTGGCTCGCCGTGGAGCGCATCGGCTGCGCTGCCTCGCTGTGCGCCGGGGACGATCGCGATCGCGCATGCCAGGCAGAGCGCGATCGCCCAGGCTAGTCCATTGCGCATGCTCATCTCGACCTCCTCGCGGTGGACGTTCACTCCATGACCGGTCGCGGCGCCATGGTCAACCTATTCTCATTCTAACACAGCTACGCGGAAAGTGTCAATGTACTTGGGATATCGGATAGTTGGCGAACCGTTGGTAGTACCTAAGT
>JAFGIE010000235.1 GCA_016929775.1 Anaerolineae bacterium | reverse complement strand
CATCACCACCTTTGTGCTCTATGCCCGTCGCTTCTACGAGCCCCTGCTCACCCTGGCGGACCTGTACAACTCGATCCAGTCGGCCCTCGCCGGCGCCGAACGCGTCTTCGATCTCTTGAACCAGGCGCCCCAAGTCGCTGACCGCCCCGACGCCGTCGAGTTGCCCCCGCTGCAGGGGCAGGTGGTGTTCGATCGCGTCGACTTTTGCTACGTGCCGGGCGTGCCGGTGCTCAAGGACGTGAGCTTGACCGCCGAGCCGGGGCAGATGGTGGCCCTGGTAGGACCGACCGGCGCGGGCAAGACCACGATCGTCAATCTGCTCTCACGCTTTTACGACGTGGAGCAGGGAGCCATCCTCCTAGACGGATGTGACATCCGCCATGTCAAGCAAGATGCCCTGCGCCGGCAACTGGGGATCGTGCTCCAAGACACCTTCCTGTTCGGCGAGACGGTGCTGGAGAACATCCGCTATGGGCGGCTGGACGCCACGGACGAGGAATGCGTGGCGGCAGCGCGCCTGGCGAACGCCGATCCGTTCATCCAGCATCTGCCCGAGGGCTACCAGACCTCCCTCGCCGAGCGAGCCGGAACGCTGAGCCAGGGGCAGCGCCAGTTGCTGGCTATCGCCCGCGCCGTCCTGGCCGATCCGCGCATTCTGATCTTGGACGAGGCGACCAGCAGCGTGGACACGCGCACCGAGATGCACATCCAGGAGGCGCTGCTCAAGCTCATGCAGGGACGCACCAGCTTTGTGATCGCCCACCGCCTGAGCACGATCCGCAATGCCGATCAGGTGCTGGTGATCGACGACGGGCGTATCATCGAGCGTGGCACCCACGACTCACTCTTGGCTGAGAAAGGCTTCTACTACCGGCTCTACATGAGCCAGTTCGCCCGGGCCGAGCTTGCCGTGACCACTCTTTGAATGCACGCGTCGGAACGGCGCGCGCGGACCGCACGCTCGGCCTTGGGAGGCTCAGGAACGAGATGGCCCGTCTCGCCATTGCCCTCATAGGGCCCATGCAGGTGACCTTGGACGGTCAGCCCATCGCCCGCTTTGAGACCGAGAAGGCGCGGGCGTTGTTGGCCTACCTGGCTGTCGAAGCCGATCGGCCACACCGGCGTGAGGTCCTCGCTGAAATGCTGTGGTCCGACCGCCCCAGCGGCGCAGCGCTTGCGAACCTGCGCCACACCCTCGCCACCCTCCGGCGGGCGATCGGCGACGCCCTGGACGCGCAAGGCGTGGGCCACGCAGCGGCGCCTCCGTTCCTGCTCGTCACCCGCCAGACGATCCAATTCAACCCTGCCAGCGACGCCGGGGTGGACGTACGCGCCTTCCTCGACCTCCTGCACACGTCCCGACCCACGGAACAGCCCTCCACGCAGTCGTTGGAAGAGGCAGTCGGCCTGTGCCGCGGCGCCTTCCTGGAGGACCTGTCGGTCGCGGATTGCGCAGTCCTTGAGGAATGGATGCTGCTCACGCGGGAGCGGTTGGCGCGCCTGACGCTCGACGCTCTCTACCGGCTGACCACGTGCTACGAGCGGCGCGGGCAATGGAAACGCGCACTCCAGCACGCCTGGCGGCAGGTGGAACTGGAGCCCTGGGACGAACGAGCGCAGCGGCACGTCATGCGCCTATTGGCCCTCACCGGACAACGCAGCGCCGCCCTGGCACAGTACGAGGTCTGCCGCACGACGCTGGCAGAGGGGCTGGGCGTCGAGCCTGAGGCAGAGACGACCGCCCTCTTTGACCAGATCCGCGACGGCGAGATAGCGGGCCCGTCTCCGGCTCGGGAGAACGAAACGCCGTCTCGGCTGCCGCGCTTTCTGCTCGAGTCGGCAAGCGAGGCTGCGCCGCCCGTTTTCGTCGCCCGAGAGCAAGAGCTGTCGCAGCTTGCTTGCACGCTGGACCGTGCGCTGCAGGGCACAGGAGGCGTCGTCTTTTGCACGGGCGAGCCAGGCCAAGGCAAGACGGCGCTCTTGGCGGCGTTTGCCCGGCGGGCGATGGGCGCGCATCCCGATCTGCTGGTCGCCTGGGGCGACTGCGACGCCTACGCGGGCGCGGGCGATCCCTATCTCCCCTTCCGGGACGCGATGGGCATGCTGACCGGCGACTTGGAGAGCCGCTGGTTGGCAGGCTCGATCGGTCGCGACCACGCGCGCCGCCTGTGGGCTGCGCTGCCCCTGGTCATCCCTGCCTTGCTGGCGGACGGACCGTCGCTGGTCGGCGCCCTCCTGGATGGCGACGCCCTCCTCGCGCGCGTCGCCGCCGCCATGCCGGAGCGCGCCGACTGGCACGCGCGGCTGCGTGCGCTTGCCGGACGCGCCCGGAGCGGCAGGGAGCACCTGGAACAGCGCTTTTTGTTCGAGCAGTGCGCCCGTGTGCTGCGCGCTGTGGCAGCGCAGCATCCACTGCTGTTGGTCCTGGACGACCTGCAATGGGCCGACAGCGCCTCCCTGAGTCTCCTCTTCCATCTCGGGCGGCGGCTTGCCCGATCGGGCAGCCGCATCCTGATCGCCTGTGCCTACCGCCCGGAAGAGCTGGTTTCGGACCGTGACGGCGAGCGCCACCCGCTGCACAAGGTCATGCACGAGTTCGAGCGCACGCTCGGGCAGGTGCGCGTGGACCTGGATGCGTCGGGCGAAAGGGTGGGACGTGAGTTCGTAGACGCCTTTCTCGATACAGAGCCCAACCAGCTGGGGGAGGCCTTTCGCGCCGCCCTCTACCGCCGCACGGAGGGGCACCCCTTGTTCACGATCGAGCTGCTGCGGGCGCTGCAGGAGCGGGGCGCTCTGGTCCGCAGGGAGGAGGATGGCGCCTGGATCGAGGGACCCAGGCTGGCGTGGGAGATGCTGCCAGCGCGCGTGGAGGCGGTGATCGAAGAGCGGGTCAGCCGTCTCGACCCGAGTCTGCGCGAGATCGTCGACATCGCCAGCGTGGAGGGAGAGGCGTTTACCGCTCAGGTGGTCGCCGCCGTGCAGCATGCGGCGCTGGGGCCACTGCTACGAGATCTGGCGATGCTAGAAAGGACACATCGCCTGGTCGTGGAACAGGGGGAAGCACAGACCGGCGCGCAACGAGCGGACCGGTACAGGTTCGGCCATGCCCTGGTTCAGGAGTACGTCTACCGCAGCCTCGGGCAGGGGGAGCGCCGGCTGCTGCACGGCCAAGTCGCAGCGGCTTTGGAACGCCTCTACGCGGGACAAGAGGACGAGATCGCTGCCCAGTTGGCCGAGCACTGGCTCCGAGCCGGCGACGATGGCGCGGCGCTCCGGTACTATGCCAAGGCTGCCGCAAGCGCCGCACGCCGCTATGCGCACCAGGAAGCCACCGCGCTCTACGCGCGGGCGCTGCAGCTGGGCCAACGGGGGACCCTCGATGGCGCCGCGCTCGCCGATCTGCACCTCAAGCGGGGCATGGTCTACAGGACCCTCGGCAGGTTCGAGCCCGCTCGGGCCGATCTCGAGTCGGCGATCCATGCCGGGCAAGCAGCGGGCGACCGCCTGGCGGAGTGGCGTGCCCTGCTCGCGCTCGGGCAGCTGTGGAACGTGCACGACTATGCTCACAGCCGGAGCTACATCGATCGGGCCCTCCAACTGGCGCAGCGGATCGGCGATCCGGTGGTGCTGGCACAGAGTCTGAACCGGCTCGGGAACTGGCACCTGAACGCAGAAGACCTGCCTGCGGCGATCGCGTATCACCAGCAGGCACTGGCGATCGCGGAGCAGACGGGCGATCAGGAGCAGGTCGCCAGCACACTCGACCTGCTGGGCATTGCCACTGCACTGTACGGCGACCTGACCGCAAGCGTCGAGCACTATGATCGGGCCATCGCGCTCTTCCGGGCGCACAAGAACGCCGCTGCCCTCGGCGCCAGCCTGACGGGCCGAGGGGTGGTGTGCAGCGGTCCACACACCTCGCCGACGTTGGTCTCCCCCGCTCTCGCCGTCGATCCCCTGGAGGACCTGGAGGACGCGCTTGGACTGGCGCGTGAGACGGGCTCGCCCGCCGCCGAGGCGTGGGCGCTCTGGGCCCAGGCCCTCGCCTACACGGGGCGCGGGCGATTCGGGCTCGCGTTCGATGCCGTCCACACTGCCCAGGACATCGCCTCGGCGATCGGCCATCACGAGTGGATGGCGGGCAGCCACGGTGTCCTGGGGACCCTGTACGTCGAGCTGCTCGCGCCGGAGGAGGCGCGACCGGAGCTCGAACAGGCATTGGCCCTGGCTGAGCGCCTCTCTTCCCGGCACTGGGTCCATCAAGCTACCGGCGAGCTGGCGGTAGCCTGCTGCATGCTCGGCGACCTGGCGCAGGCGCAGGCGCACCTGGATCGGGTGCTCACCCTGGGGACAGGGATGGACTCGCTGCACAAGCGCACCTGCTGGGCCCGGCGTGCCGAGCTGGCGCTCCTGCAGGGCGATCCCGCCCTGGCGCTGGACATCGTGGAGCGCCTGATCCGTTCGGCCCCCGGCATGGCGCCGGGACGCACGATCACCCTCCTGTGGAAGTTGAAGGCGGAGGCGTTGATCGCGGTGGGGCAGACCGGTTCAGCCGGCGCGCTGCTGCAAGCCGCGATCGAGAACGCCCAGGCGCCCGGTGAGCGGTTCCTGCGCTGGCGTCTCCACGCCAGCATGGGCCGGCTGTACCGTGCGACCAACCGTGGATCAGAGGCCAAACGGGCGTTCGCGACGGCGCGACAGCTCGTCGGAGAGCTGGCAGACACGATCCCGGCTCAGGTCCTCAGAGAGCGCTACCTACGGCGTGCGCACGCGATGCTCGCGCCTTCGCCATAGCGTGGAGCGCCGTTCATCCCCAGCTCGTGCGCGGCAGTCGTCCCGCCCCCGGAGGCTGCATGGTCCGGTTGTGGACCAAGGGCTGGTCCGAGGGCGAGATCCCTGCCGCCCCCCTACTTGGGCTGGAGCGCGAACCCGAGCTGCTCCGACATCCACAACCGGTCGAACACGACCCACCACTCCGCGATCTTGCCGTCCACGATGCGCATGGTCTCCGCCTGGTTGAACTGGACCGGCACGCCCGCGATCGGTTGGCCCATGTAGTCGCCATCGTAGGTCGCCTGCATCGTGACGAGGACCGTGTACATCTCGCCCTCGCTCGTCTCGGCGATGGTCGTCGCGCCGATGTCCTTGAGCGGCGCATAGGCGACCCCCCACAGGGCTTTCATCGCGTCCAGTCCCACGACGTCGACGCCCCCCGGTTCGTGGAGCACACAGTCGGCGGCGATGACCTGGCCAAAGTCATCCCACGCTCCAGACATGAACAGCCCGAGGAACGTCTGCACGACCTGCTTGTTGCCCGCGGCTTGATCCACTTGTGCTTGCATCGCTGCCATCTCCTCTTTCGCTGACGAGGTACAGCCCACCAGCAGGATAACTGCCAGCAGGCCCAACCCACAGACCCGAAACACATGCTTGCCCATCGCGTGCTCCTCTCTGCTACTGGATGCCTGATTCCGGTGGTCGTCCTTTGTCACGTCCTGCCATCCCATCCTCCTTCATCTCATCTTCTGCCATGCGCCGCCGCAAAAAGTCGAACAACTGATCCACACTGGCAAAGCCCAGGCGCTCGCCCGTGCGAGCGCTCTCCAACGAGGCCCGCCAGGCTGCTCCCTCCTCTCGTCTCACCAGCCATAGCCGCAGCAGATAGGCGATGTACTCTCGTCTTGGCTCGCTCATGACTGGGTTGCGCCTCGTTCGCAGGTACCATCTCGGTTGGCACGTCAGGTCATCTCACCTGATAGTATAGCAACCGAACGCGTGATGGGCGCGTGAACAGCGCGCAGAGGGAGCCTGCCGCCCGCGCCGATGCTCCAGCGTCGGCGCGCCCACAAACCCGCCCCTCGCGCCGATGCTCCGCGTCGGCGCGCCATCACCGTGCGGTCCCTGGCGTGACTGGACCGCCGTCAT
>JAFGIE010000234.1 GCA_016929775.1 Anaerolineae bacterium | reverse complement strand
CCTCGAGGGTGTTTTGCATACCGGATCGAACGTGTTATAATCCACAAAGAGTCCGCATTGAACGATGGCGAGGGAAGCCACTTGATGCGCAGCTACCATCACATCCTGCTGTTCTGCCTAGTCGCATGCCTCGTCGGCTGCACGTGGACGTCGCCGGGGCCGACCTTTACGCCTTGGCCCACATTGACGCCTACGGTCTCCAGCGGATCGGGCGCCGTGCCACAGGCGCCGCCTGCAACCGTAGTCCAGCACACCGACAAGGAGTCAGAAACCGTGCCTGTCCAGCTACCCGACATGCCAGCCAACCCGTCCGAGCGGAACCAGATGTTTGACCAGCCCCCAGCGATGATCATCGATCCTGCCCGATCGTACCGGGCCACGATCGTGACGCCCAAGGGTGACATCGTGTGCGAGCTGTATGCTGCTAGCGCACCACAGACCGTGAACAACTTTGTCTACCTCTCCCGCTCTGGCTTCTACAGCGGCCTCACCTTCCACCGCGTAGAGGCTCGATTCGTGATCCAGGGGGGCGATCCCCTCGGACGCGGGAACGGCGGACCTGGGTACACGATCCCTGCCGAGATCGGGCTGGCGCACAACAAGGGCGCACTCGCAATGGCGCGCCTTGGGGACCAGGTCAACCCCGACCGTGCCTCAAGCGGGAGCCAGTTCTACATCACGCTTGCCGAGACCCCCCACCTCGACGGTGCGTATACCGTGTTCGGTCAGGTGGTGAGCGGCATGGATGTCGTCGAGTCCATCGCCGTTGGGGACCTGATCCAAGAGATCGTCATCCTAGAGCAGTAGGAGGACCTCCTTGTCGCAGGACATCGCTCAGCCGCAGATCGAGGGGGCCACCGGGGCGCCTCAAGCCCCGCCCGGGCGACCTGGGTCGGCGTCGCGAAGCTGGGTCAAGTGGACCAGGCTCGTGCTGACGCTGGTCCTAGCGGCTGGTATCTCGGTGGCGGTGTTCGCACTCAGCGATCGGGTGGAGCACTTTGGCCGGTACGGCTATCCGGGCATCTTTGTCCTCAGCCTGCTTTCGAGCGCCACGATCGTCATACCTGCGCCAAGCCTCGCCATGGTCCCCGTGATGGGCGCCGTGCTCAACCCGTACCTGGTTGGACTCTGCGCCGGCGCCGGCGATACGCTCGGCGAGCTAACCGGGTACCTAGCCGGATATAGCGGGCGCGCAGTCGTCGAGGACAGCGCACGCTACGACAAGATCCATCGTTGGACACAGAGATATGGGCTGTGGGTGATCCTCGTCCTATCCGTCATCCCCAACCCGCTGTTCGACCTTGCGGGCATCGCCGCGGGAGCGCTCAAGATCCCGCTCGGGCGCTTCATGCTCGTCTGTTGGTGCGGCAAGACGATCAAGACGGTCCTCTTTGCCCTGGGAGGGCAGTCCATTGCGCGCCTGCTGCCCTTCTTGAGTCGTTAGCACGCGGTTGCCCTGAGGGCGACGCCACATGCCAGAGCCGGAGCACAACGTGGTCACAAAGGGACAGGTCCTGAATGCACGCTATCGCCTCCTTTCTCTTGAGGGAGAGGGAGCAATGGCGGACGTCTACAAGGCACAGGACACAGCTCTGGAGCGCATCGTCGCCCTCAAGATCCTGCGCCCCGAGTACGCCGGTGGAGATGCCTTCCGGCGTGAGGCGCGTGCAGCCGCCAGCCTGCCCCACCCCAACATCGTCGCCGTGTACGACGTCGGTCGTGATGGTGACGTCGAGTACATCGTGATGGAATACGCGCAGGGACAGACCCTCAAAGAGATCCTACAGGGACACGCGCCGCTGCGCATGGCACAGACCCTCGAGATCGCGATCCAAGTCTGTGACGCATTGGGCGCAGCGCACGCCGCCGGCATCATCCACTGCGATGTCAAGCCACAGAACATCCTCGTGCAGCGGGATGGCAGGGTCAAGGTGACGGACTTTGGCATTGCCCGTGCGCTCTCTGCCGAAACGCAAACCACGCAGGTCAGGTCCTGGGGCACGCCCTACTATGCATCACCAGAACTGGTCTCCGGCAAGACGCTCGTGCCGGCTTCCGACGTCTATGCCGTCGGCGTCCTGCTGTACGAGATGCTGTGCGGCAAGTGCCCCTTTGACGGCGCCACCGCTGCCGAGATCGCGCGCCAGCACGTCGTCAACGCGCCGCCCCCGCTAGAGCAGCACAATCCGCGGGTCCCCCGTCACCTGCGTCACATCGTGGACCGTTGCCTAGCAAAAGACCCTGCCTCCCGCTACCCGACCGCCCAAGAGCTGGGCAGCGCACTGCGTGCCTATCGCCAACACAGCGCCAGCGTCACGCAGCCGCTCGAACCCGTGCAGCAGCCTACGCCACAGCCCGCGCCCACCAGCATGCCTGTCGAGCCGGTCGCGCGTCGCAAGACAGACTGGCTCATGCTCCTCCTCGCCGCGCTCGCGTTTCTTTCCGTCATGGGCTTGCTGCCTCTGTGGGGCACGGTGCTCACCAGGGCTCTCACGCCCCAGGACCTACCCTCTCCTGAGACGCCGCTGGCTACGCCGACGCCGACGTACGACCTGGCGAGTCTGACCACGCCTGCTGTGCTCCCGCCGACGGCGCCACCCGATCTCACGGTGCCGCCGCTCACCGGCGAACCGATCGAGACCGCGCGGCGGATCGCGGAAGAAGATGGACTCGTCCTCGCGGTCAGCGCCGAGGAGCACTCAAGCGACATCCCGCTCGGGCACGTGGTCGTGCAGGACCCACTGGCGGGAGCCAGGGTACCGCCCGGGACGCGCATCCAGGTCACGGTCAGTCTGGGACCGGAGACGGTGCTGATGCCTGACACGATCGGCTTCCCAGCCGAGGTCAAGCGGCTCGATCTAGAGGACCTCGGGCTGATCGTCGTTCTCACAGAGACGGCGAGCATCGAGCCCGCAGGGTTGGTCATCTCGCAGACGCCGCCCGCAGGCGCCGTGATCACTGTCGGACATCCTGTCACGCTGGCATACAGCATCGGGCCGCAGGACGAGGTGGGCGCCAACTATGCGGACCGGTTGACCTTGGAGCGGTGCGAGGTCAACAGCACCCACTTCCGACCCGGGGAATACGTGCAGCTCCTCGTCACCTGGCACGTCGTGGAGCGAATGCCCGACGCGTATACGACCTTTATTCACATCGTGGACCGCGACGGTCGCATCCTGACGCAGGTCGATCAGGCGCCCCTGGGAGGCAGTCGTCCCACGAACACCTGGCTGCCGGGGGAGACCTTCCTCGACCCATACGTGCTTGCATTGCCCGCCAATGCACGCTCAGGCGACTACTGGGTGCACATCGGGTTGTATCGCGGCGACTACCGCCTGCCGGTAGTAGACCCTGGGTTGGGCCAGCAGAAAGAAAACGCCGTCATCGTGCGTCAGATCACAGTCGGGAGTAACTAGATGCTGGCAGGATTGCCCGATCGGTGGTATAATGGGCGTGCGGTACACATGTGTGAGGATGGAGGACGATAGTGAGGTCTGGGTATTGGCGGAATGGGTTGGTCTACCTGTTGATCCT
The DNA here is from genome assembly GCA_016929775.1 of Anaerolineae bacterium. The sequence goes on along the minus strand of JAFGIE010000234.1, from coordinate 58,610 downwards.
TGCCGCGATCGCGCTGCTGTTGTGGCAGGTCATGGGGCGAGCCAGCGCGCCTGAAAGAATAAACGTGACCGAGTTGGCACAGCTGATCCGCCAGGGCAGCGTGCAGCAGGTCAGCACCACCGAGGACAAGATCGACGTCACCTACACGCTGAACGGGCGGCAGACCCAGGCTGTGGCGTACAAAGAGGTCGGGGTGGGTCTGCTGGAGACGCTGGAAGGCCTTGGCGTGACGCAGGAGGATCTGGAGGGGATCTTGATCGAGGTCGTGCCCCCGCCGGACTGGATCAACATCCTGACCGCCTTGGGGACGATCCTGCCCACCCTGATCATCGTCGGCATGATCTACTTTATGCTGCGCCAGGCACAGGGCACGAACAACCAGGCGCTCTCTTTCGGGAAAAGCCGGGCCCGCATGTTCACCGGTGACCAGCCCACCGTGACCTTTGACGACGTCGCCGGGGTCGAGGAGGCCAAGGAGGAGCTGCAAGAGGTCGTCGAGTTCCTCAAGGAACCCGAAAAGTTCATTGCCCTCGGGGCGCGCATTCCCAAGGGCGTGCTCTTGGTCGGCGCCCCCGGGACGGGCAAGACCCTCATGGCCAAAGCCGTGTCGGGTGAGGCAGGGGTGCCCTTTTTCAGCATCAGCGGTTCCGAGTTCGTCGAGATGTTCGTCGGCGTGGGCGCGTCCCGTGTCCGCGACCTGTTCGACCAGGCTAAGCGGCATTCGCCGTGCATCGTCTTTGTCGACGAGATCGACGCCGTGGGACGTCACCGCGGCGCCGGGTTAGGCGGTAGCCACGACGAGCGTGAGCAGACCCTCAACCAGATCTTGGTCGAGATGGACGGCTTTGATACCGACACGAACGTGATCGTCGTCGCCGCAACCAACAGGCCCGACATCCTGGACCCGGCGCTCCTCCGTCCGGGCAGGTTTGACCGGCGCGTCGTCCTCGACCGTCCCGACATGAAAGGGCGCGAGGCGATCCTCAAGGTGCACGTCAAGGGCAAGCCGCTCGAGTCCGCCGTCGATCTCGGCATCCTCGCCAAGCTGACCCCCGGCTTTGTCGGCGCCGATATCGCCAACCTGGTGAACGAGGCAGCCATCCTGGCGGCGCGCCGCAACAAGCGCATCATCGCCATGGAAGAGTTCCAGGAGGCGATCGAGCGCCTCATCGCCGGGCCCGAGCGCAAGAGCAGGCTGATCAGCGAAGAGGAAAAAGAGATCATCGCCTACCACGAAGCGGGGCACGCCGTCGTGCAAAAGATGCTCCCCAAGTGCGACCCGGTCCGCAAGATCACGATCGTTTCCCGTGGTGTGGCTCTCGGCTACACCATGTCGCTCCCCGAGGACGACCACCTCCTCCAGAGCCGGGACCAGTTCCGCGATCAGATGGCAGGACTCCTGGGCGGGCGGGTGGCAGAGGAGTCGATCTTTGGCGACATCACCACCGGAGCCAGCAACGACCTGGAGCGGGTGACCGACCTTGCGCGCAAGATGGTCAAGCGCTACGGTATGAGCGAAAAACTCGGTGCAATGACGTTCGGGCAGAAAGAGGAACTCGTGTTCCTAGGACGCGAGATCTCGGAGCAGCGCGACTACAGCGAGGCGGTTGCACAGGACATCGACAGCGAGGTCCAGCGACTGATCAACGAGGCGTACGAACGCGCCCAGCAGGTCTTGACCGAGCACCGAGACAAGCTTGTCGCCGTCGCCACGCGGCTCATGGAGGTCGAGACCCTGGACGCCGACGAGTTCGAAGCGATCATGAACAGCGTCCCTGCGTAGCAAGCGACCGGGCATCTGACGCAAACAGGGCCTCTCGAACGCGCCATCACCGCGCTCGAGAGGCCCTGCTCTGACCTTTGGGAGGTCTACTCCACCGCCCGCGAGGCCTCTTCTGCGACCAGCACCCGGCGCAGCATCTTACCGATTAGCGTCTTGGGCAGATCCTGCCGGAACTCGACGTACCGGGGTCGCTTGTATGGCGCGAGGTTCTCCGCGCAGAATGCCAGGACCTCGTCCTCGCTCAGCTGCTCCCCATCCTTCGGCACGATCCACACCTTTACCCGTTCCCCCTTGTCCCCGACCGGCACGCCCGCAGCGACGGCTTCCCGCACCTTGGGATGACGGTACAGCACGTCCTCGATCTCGGTCGGGTAGACGTTATACCCGCCAGCGCCAACGATCATGTCCTTCTTGCGATCGACCAGCCGAAAGTAGCCCTCCTCCGTCATCGTAGCGATGTCGCCGGTGTACAGCCAGCCGCCGCGCAGCGCCTCGGCTGTCTCGCCAGGCATGTTCCAGTATCCCTTCATCACCTGAGGTCCCCGCACGCACAGCTCCCCCACCTCCCCTGGACCCAGGACCCGCGTACCCGTCTCTAGATCGACGATCCGGGCGTCAGTGTCAGCCACCGGCAGCCCGATGTACCCCACCTGGTCGCCGTTCTCGATCGGGTTGATGTGCGTCACCGGGGATGCCTCGCTCAGGCCATATCCCTCCACCAGTCGCGCTCCGGTCAGCGCCTGGAACGTCGCCTGCACCTCCGCTGACAGCGCCGCCGCGCCGCTGATGCAGGACTCGATCGACCCGAGGTCATACTTGGACGCAGCGACATCCGGATCGTTGTTGATCGCGACATACATTGCCGGAACCCCTGGGTAGATCGTCGGGCGCTCTCTCTGGATCGTCTTGAGCACATCCTTCATGTCGCGGGGATCCGGCACGAGGTTCATACTGCCGCCCACATAGACGGCGTGGTTCATGCAAGTCGTCATCGCATAGCTGTGGAACAGCGGGAGTGCGGTCAGCAGGATCGCGCCTCTGTCCGTCGTCTTGAGCCAGTGCGCGCACTGCGCGGCATTCACCACCAGGTTGCGCTGCGTGAGCTGCGCGCCTTTCGACACGCCAGTCGTGCCCCCCGTGTACATCAGCACGGCGATGGCGTCAGGGTCTCTGTCAACCGGGCTCGGCTTGGGAGGCGCCGCCCGCAGCGCTTCCGCGAGCCACAACGCGTCAGGCTCACCTGATAGATCCAGCGCGTGGCCCGTGCGCCGCTCGAGAAAGACTGTGAACAGCGTGCGCAGGTGCCAGGGAAAGTAGGTCTTGATCCGCGCAACCAGGACCACCTCGACCGCGGTACGGTCGCGCACGGCGCGGATAGTGTCGTAGGTGCTGCTCAGCGTGATGACCATCTTGGCGCCGGCATCCCCGAGCTGGTGCGCCATCTCTCTTGGCACGTACGTCGGGTTGCAGGGCACGACGATGCCGCCCGCCCGCAGGACACCATTGAAGGCGATCGGGAACTGCGGGCAGTTGGGCAGATGGAGCGCCACGCGATCCCCCGCTCGCAACCCCCGCTGCTGTAGGGCAGCCGCCATCCGGTCTACGAGCGCATCCATACGTCCGTAGGTCAGCCGCGCGCCCTTGAACGTGCAGAACGCGCGACCTGGCGCGCGCGCGGCGCGGGCCGCCAGGATCGCGTCGATCGGAGCGTCGCCATACGCGATGTGCTCGGGCACACCAGGGTCATAGTGCTGCAGCCAGGGGCGGTCCATGGCTCTCTCCTCCGTACGTCCTTCTCACGACGTCTCTTGTGTTTTGGTCGTTGCAGCAGTATACTCCACGCAGCTATCGGATGTCAACTGCTTTGACAAGCCCCCGGTGGCGTGCTATACTCGGCGCCCTTGAGAAATCCGAGTGGGGAGGAACGATGCAGGTCAAGCTGATCGCCGTCACGCACTACCTGCCGGATGGGGCAGGATCAGCCCACGACAGTGAGGCCCTGATCGAGCACGCCGGGCGCACGTGCTATCGAAGCGCGGGCGGCGGAGACGCCGCGATCACCGCGCGCTTTGTTCAGAAGCGCGTGCAGGAAGGCCACGAGTCCATCATCGAGCACGCCAGTGCGTCCTTTGAGATCAGCGGCATCAGCCGGGCGTGCAGTCACCAGCTCGTCCGGCACCGGCTTGCCAGCTTTTCCCAAGAGTCGCAGCGCTACGTGGACATGTCGGAGCCAGATTGGGTCATCCCGCCGGACGTACTGGCGGACCCAGGGGCCAAGGTCATCTGGGACGAGTTCGTGGCACAGGCGATCGAGACCTACCGTCGCCTGCGCGAACGGGGGGTGAAAAAGGAGGACGCACGCTTTCTGCTTCCGAACGCAACTGCTACGCGACTGATCATGACCGCCAACTTCCGCGAGCTCCTGCACGTCTTTCGCCTGCGCATCTCGCCGCACGCCCAGTGGGAGATCCGCGAGCTCTGCGCACGCATGTTGCTCGCCATCCTTCCCCACGCGCCCAGCGTGTTCGGCGCGCTCTACGCGCAGCTGCAAGAGTCCCACGCCGACCTCTTTGAGGCCCTCGGCGCTAGCAAAGGAGAGACAGCGTGAGCGAGCGACCCGACATCGACGCCTACTTTATGGAGATCGCGCGCGTCGTGGCGAGCCGGTCTACCTGCCTGCACCGGCAGATCGGCGCCGTGATCGTGCGGGGTAAGCAGATCGTCTCTACCGGCTACAATGGCTCCCCAGCGGGACATCCGCACTGCATCGATGTCGGCTGCGCGCGAGAGGACGTCCCCTCGGGACAGCGCTCCGAGCTCTGCCGGGCAGCGCACGCCGAGCAGAATGCCATCAACTTTGCCGCACGGTACGGCATCTCGATCGACGGTTCGACGATCTATACCACCACCTACCCCTGTTCGTGGTGCGCCAAGTCGATCGTCAACGCGGGCATCACGCGCGTGGTTTACCTCGACGACTATCCCGATCCCCTCGCCAAGGAGATCCTGTCGATCATCAGCGTCATGCACTACATCCCGCGGCGCCGTCCAGCCAAGACAGATGCCGAGGGCGAGCCCTAGTCGCCAAAAGAAGCGAGCAGCGGTGCGAGCTGCCGCTCGACCGCTTGGTACGAAAAGTGCTCGCTCGCCAGGGCATAGTTCCGATCCACCGTGCGCCGCCGCAGCTCCGGGTCATCTAGGAGCGCGCGAGTAGCTGCCACAGCCTCGTCGGTCACCCGTCCGTCGATCTCGACGAAATCGAAACCCAGCGGGCCAATGTCCGCCGCGTAGACCGAGTAGCGGTTCACGAGCGCAGGCAACCGGAAATAGATCGCCTCGATCAGGGCATTGCCGAACCCCTCATACAGGCTGGGATAGGTCACAAAGTCGGCGTGCGGGTACACGTCCCACAGCCCGTAGACCCGTACCCCCTCGCGCTCTGTCCGCACGCTATCGATCCGGTCGATCGGCACGCGCAGGTCGACCTCCCACTCCTCTGCCAGGGCGCGCAGCTCGGCAAGGTAATCCGGGTCCACGTCCGTCGCGTGTGAGAGCACCAGCTTGCAGCGTGGGTCGCGCAATCGTCCCACCAACTCGATCGCCAGCTCGATCCCCTTCCGTCGGATGATGCGCGTTGGCTGCAGGATCAGCAGGTCCTCGTCCGTCAGCCCGATCCCCGCACGGAGATCCGCGTTATAGTCGTCGATCCCCGGCGCTGGCACGGCAAAGTCAAATACGTTGGGCACGACAACCGAGTCGATCCCGCATCGTGCGCGCAGGTCGCGTTGCGCGAGTGAGTTGATCACGACGTGCCGGATCGAGGGCGAGTCGGGCGGGAAACAGCGCGCGATGATGTCTGGGATGCAGTTCACCTTGTACACCTCGCGCTCCCAGTAAAAGTCGTGGTGGTGCGCGATGGTGGGGATGCCCGTCTCCTCGATCAGGTCCGTCAGCGCGACGCCGAGCGCGATCTGGATTGGGATCGTCAGCGCGTTCTCCGGGATGATCAGATCGATCCCATACTGCGCCACAAAGGCGTCGAGGCGCTCCCGAAAGGCGCGTGCGTACCGGTCGATCATCGGGTACAGATCGGGGTGGGGCGTCGTGGTGCCATACGCGTGGTCGACGATCCAGTCCGCGTCGGGCGTGTGAAAGTACATCTCGGGGACCAGCAATCCCGGTGGTCCATCGCGTTCAAGCTCACCAGCGCAGTAATAGATCGCGTGTCCCATCCCCTCCAGGACCGCCGCCCACTTGGCTGTCTCGAGAGACACGCCATCCGTCCCCGCAATGCGCCCAGAAACGAAACCGACGTTCATCACCTGCCTCCCTTCGCGGGCAGCGTCCAGCCCGCTCTCCTACGCCCGCCGCCTAGCCCGGGCTCCTGAGCTGCTGCAGCTCGCCGATGAACACCTCCAACTGGCGCTTGTCCTCCGCAGTCACCTCGCTCGAAGACATCGCGCGCTGTGCGTACGCCAGGGCCTCGTCATAGCGCTGCAGCTGGCGGTAGATGATCGCCAGGTTCTTGAGCGTGGACAGGTCATCGGGGATCGCACCCAGCACGAGCAAGTTTTCCGCTTCCGCCTGCTCGAGCTTGCCCTGCTGCGCGTAGATGTAGGCTAGGGCACTGTGAGCGGCGACCAGCTCCGGGTTGAGCGCCAGTGCGGTCTCGTACGCCAGCGCCGCCTCGTCCCACCGCCCGCCGTTCAGCGCGATCTGCCCGGACGATAGCAGCTCCTGGATCCGCGACTCTGCCTCCCCACCGGCGCCCCCTGCCAAAACCTGGGCGATCCACGCCTGCAAGCTCGCACGCTCGCCCTCGGGAGCGAGTGCCAGTGCCTCTTCCGCCGCCGACAGGGCGCGCTCGGGCTGGCTCAGCTTCTCATAATAGATCGCCAGGTTCTTGTAGCTCGTGTACCGCTGAGTCGAGTCGTTGCTGCGCGCCAGCACCTCGAGCGTGTGCTCGACCGCAGCGCCATAGTCCCCTTGCATCCCATAGATGTAGGCCAACACGCCGTGCACGTCGGCAGACCCCGGCTTGAGCGCCACCGCCTCCAGATACATCTCTTTCGCTTTGTCCAGATCGTTGGCCCGCATGTATGCGTCGCCAAGCGACATATAGGTGACCTCGTAGCGGTCGTCCAGTGCAAGCGCGTACTCGTACTTGGCGATCGCCCGCTCTTGCTCGCCCATCGACAGGTAGACGAGCCCCCACTCGTTGTAGAGGTGTGCGGCGTTCGGGCTGAGCGAGGTAGCCTGGGCATAGTATGCCAATGCCTGCTGGAAGCGGTCGTATCGCTGCGCCGGATCCGAGGTCACCTCGGCTCGCGTGCGGAACAACCTGCCCAAGTTGGCCGAATGATCGGTGTTGAGCGGGTTGATCTCGCGTGCCCGCTGCAGCGCCGCCTCGCTGCAGCTCATCAGCTCCTCCCGCGACAGGGCATCCAGTTCCTGCGGCGTCAGTGACAGGACCTCTGCCATGGTGTACTCGCGCGCGGGCTGCACGCCTGCCCTGGCGGACTTGGCTTTCTCCAGGAACGCTCTCCCTAGGAACAGGTGGTAGTAGTCCTCGTGAGGCGCCAGGCGGATCGCCTCCTGGTGCAAGACCACGCTGATATCCCACAGCCCCTGCCGCTCGTAGGGCTGGGCTTGCTTGTACACCATGTCTGCGTGCACAACGCGCAAGTTGGTGACCACGGCGATCGCGATCGCGCCTCCCAGCATGATCGGGTACGTCCACCATCGGCCTCTCCGCGAGAACGCGGGCGTGGACCCCGCTTCGCGCAGCAACGCAAGCCCGGCGAACAGGAGCAGGAGAAAGGCCAACACGTAATAGTTGGTCAGCATCCCCATAACCATCCGCGCCTGGCCGAGGACCTGCGTCTGGCGCACGGTGTTGAGCAGCCGCGCAGCGATCGTCAGTGCAAAGAGATAACTCAGCACACACGAGATGGCGAGGCACACACCCAGAGCCGCAGGCCATTCCGACCGCTTGGCTCTCTGATGCCACTCTGCCACGCTGATCGCGCTGCCCAGCAGCCACGTGATCCCGACGACGCCCAGCACGCCATAGGAGCGCACCGCCTCTCCATTGGCGATCCGCCTGGTGAGCGAGGCGGACACGATCTCCCCAGGCGTGCTCAGGGCCTGTTCATTGCTCGACACAAAGTCAAAGGCGAGCGTAGCCAGGATCAGCGTCAAAACCAGGGCATAGGGCAGGAGAGCCCACACACCGGGCGGGATCAGCGCTCGCGTTGACGGCTGCCTGCGGGTCCTGCGCCCACTCCGCCGCCCTTTGCTCCGGGTTCCCCCTGCCACAGGTTGCTCCGCGATCCACGCCTGCTCGCTCGCCAGGGCGCGTGGGAGGACGTGCCCGACCACGACCAGCAGGCCCGTGTAGGCCCAAAAGTAGGTTCGTGTGGCTGCGATCGCGATCCCAAAGTGGATCTCGACAAAGTGCCCCAGGATCCCGGCGACGAGGGCGACGAGCAACAGCACGTACGGGTTCGCCTCGCGCGCAGCAGCCGCATCGCGATCCACGTGCTGGCTCAAGAAGAGGCCCCACACCCCCAAGTAAAGCCCCAGGCCCGCCGCGATGCCGGCGGGCAGCCCCACGCCAAAGAACTCCGGGCCCTGCCACAGCACCATCGTCGCCGCGCCGACGATCCCGCCGCCCACCCAGCAGGCAATGTAGAACCGCCGCTGCCCGGGGCCAACGATCACGCCCAGCCACCGGAACCCATAGTAGAAGACGCTGGCGAACACGTACATGTAGGCTGCGAAACCGACCACGCCCGTGATCACGAGCGCGTCAAAGGTCTCGTTGTGAGAGCGATCTGGGGAGGCGTTCCTCGCCTCATAGTGTGCGAGGTCGGGGGGATAGAAGCGGTTGTACGCGACATACATCGACTCGGGCCCGTAGCCGAACGCCGTCCGGGCAAAGTTCAGCCAATCGCGCGACCCATCGGGTCGCTCGAGGGGTGGATGCGGCAGGATCATGTCGATCGCGCCCTCCCAAATCAACAGCCGGACCTTCGAAGTGCCCTCCTCCTTGTCCAGGACGCGCCCCAGCCGCCCGACGTATGCTGCGCTCTTGAGATCCTCCAACGGCGTGTTCGGCAGGTTAAAGACGATCAGGAAACCTGCGAAACCCACGACGCCGAGGACGAGCACCCACACCAGCCAGCGCTGGCGATGGACCACAGCGTAAACCAGGAAGAAAAAGAACGCCCCGCCCACCAGCCCGAGCCAAGGCCCACGGCTCTGCGTGAACACGATGCAGATCGCCTGCACCGCGAGGACGAACACATAGGCTGCGCCCAAAAAGATGTCGACCGAGCGGCTCTCATCGCTGGTCAAGATCCGCGTAAAAGACTCGACAACCCGGTACAGCGCCAGCGGCAGCGCCATGATCATGTAGGCGGCGATAAAGATCGCGTTCCCCATGTTCCCCGCCACGCGCGTCCGCACGTCCCCGCCCCACGGGAGCGGATCCAGACCATAGTGCTGGACGATCCCGTACAGCGCGATCGGCAGGCTCGTCAATACCACGGTCGTGATCAGGCGCTCGACCTGTTCGCGCGTCCGCAGGCCCTGCAACATGAGCACAAACACAACCACGTACGAAAGCGTCGAGTACGTGCCCTGCAGCCGCTGGTACGAGCCAAGCAAGCTCACCCGCGGGACGACCGAGAGCATCGTCGACAGGACGTACACCCCTACCAGCACGAGCGTAGGCAGCACCATCGGCGTCCGACACACTTGCTGCCACAGACGCGTCGCCGCCCCGCCCACGCTCGCCTCACCCGTCACCTCGCCCAGCCCACGCTCGATCAGCTTGACCACCCACGCTGCCGCCATCAGGACGGCGATCGAGCGCAGCAGCGTGATCTTGTCTGGCTCGAACACGCGGCTCGAGTAGACGTTAAAGAAAAGCGGGACAACCACCAGGGCGCTCAGCCAGCCCGCCTCGATCAACTTGTCGCAGAATGCCTCGACCTTTGTCCTATACATCCCGTGTCTCTCCCCTAGAGCTGTCTCTGCCCACCCATTCTAGCAGAGGGCGCCTCCCGGGACAAGTCGGCTCACAGCTCGTCAAAGGACACGTATTCTAGCTCGCCATCGCCGTCGTCGTGCGCCGTCTCTTGGGGCGGAGTCGACGTCCTGCCCTCCGCGATCCACAGCGCCGCCTCGGTTGGCAGCGCCGCCATCGGACCGCGGACGACCGTACATGAGGGCAGGGAATCGACGAACATCGCCCCATACCCCTTGGACTCGATCCGTCCGTCCATCACGACGACGACGCCGCGATCGCTCCTCGTGCGGATCAGCCGCCCGAACCCCTGCCGGAAGCGCAGGATCGCATCTGGCACCGCGTACTGGTAGAAGGGCTCGTCCATCTCGGCGGCGCGCGCCGCGAACACGGGGTCGGTGGGCACCGCGAAGGGCAGCTTGGTCACGACCAGGCAGCTCAGGGCCTCGCCCGGCACGTCCACGCCCTCCCAGAAACTGCGCGTCCCCAGCAGTACCGCGCGCGAGGTCGTGCGGAACGCGTCCAGCAGCTGGCTCCTCGAGGCCCCTCCCCCCTGCGTGTAGACCGTGATCTGTTGGTTGGCGAGCGCACGGTGAATCGCACTATGCGTGGCGCGCAGCTGCCTGTAGGATGTGAACAGCACCAACATCCGTCCCTGGGTCGCAACCGCCAGCTCGATCAACCCCTGGTTGAGACGGTGCTCATAGCTCGGTTCATTCGGCCCGGGCAGATCGGTCGGCAGGTACAGCAGCACCTGCGACGCATAGTCAAAGGGTGAGCCCACTGCGAGCTCATCCGCGTCGGCGGCGCCAAGCCGCTCCTTGATGAACCCGAACTCGCCGCTCGTGCGAAGCGTCGCCGAAGTAAAGACCACCGCCTCCTTTGTCCACAGCAGGTGCCGCTCCACGAGGTGCCCCACGTGGAGGGGCACCGCACACAAGTAGATGTCGTCCATCCGCGTGGTCGCCTGCACCCAGGTCACGCTTGCCTCGTCAGGCTCTAGCACGATCGCCTCGATCTGGCGGACCGTCGTCTCGAGCTGTTGCTGGAGCCCGGCGCCCTCTTGCAGCGAGTCTTCGTGCCCCGGCAGGTCCAACCCTCCCAGATCGCCCAGCACCTGCAGAAGGCGGTCGAGCGCCGCCCCCACGTCGCCAAGTCGCTCCGCCAGCCCATCCCACGCCAACTCGACGTGTTCCCACTCTGGCTGGATGCGCAGGTCCCGGGTCAGGCTGATCCGGTAGTCGTACAGGCCCTCTGTATCGCGGTATGCCTCGACGAACGCACGCAGATCGTCGAACAGGTCGCGCAGGCCCCGCAGCCCGCCTTCGTTCGCCTCGTGAACCGCGCCCACAGCCTCTTCCAGCTCGGCGAACGCCTCGTCCGTCACTCGGCCCCGGCAACAGAGCAGCGCCTGTGCGGTCAGCCCGCCGAAGGACCGTCCGCTCAGCCCGATCTGCGCCAGCAGCGACTCCACCGCCCAGCGCGAGACGTTGTACCCCAGTTGGTTCGTCGTCGCGCTCTCTAGGTGGTGGGCTTCGTCGACGATCAGATAGTTGTACTGAGGCAGCACGCGGTTTTCCGTTGCCACGTCTGACAGCAACAGGGCGTGGTTCACGATCACGAGGTGGGCGCTCTCTGCCATACGTCGAGCACGCTGGTAGAAGCACAGGCCCTGTCGCCGGTACCAGCACCGATCCGCCGTGCACGTGTTCGCATCGGACGAGATGCGCGCCCACACGGACCACTCCTCCGCCCGGTACATGGACAGCTCGGACCGGTCGCCCGTCGTCGTAGTCGGAAGCCAGACCAGCACTTTCGTCAGCACGCGGAGCTCTTCGCTGCTCAGTTCGCGCTTGGATTCGAGCGCCTCCAGTCGTCGTGGGCACAGGTAGTTACTGCGCCCCTTGAGCACCGTAGCCCGCACCTCGAACGGCAGGACCTTCTGCAGGTCGGGGATGTCCTTGCGGCAGAGCTGGTCCTGTAGGTTGATCGTGTTCGTCGAGACGACGACGCGCTCACCGTTCTGCACGGCCCAGTACGCCGCGGGGAGCAGGTACGCGATCGACTTGCCAGTCCCCGTTCCCGCCTCGACCACCAGGTGACGGCTGTGGTTGAAGCAGTCGGCGACGGCTCGCATCATCTCGATCTGCTGAGTACGGTACTCGAAGCCAGGGAACCCACGCTCCAACGCGCCGCCCGGCTCCAGCATCGCAGTCAGGGCCTCGACATCCAGCGCCGTGCGCTCGTCGACCGGGACCAGGGGACCGTATCGCGCCGCTTCGTCCATCTGGGCAGCAGGAGCGAATCGCGAGCGCGGTTCATGCAGCGCGGCGCCGGCGCCCGCCCTGCTATGGCGCGCCCTGCGCTCGGCTTGCTCGAACACCGCCATCAGCGTCCAGTCGTGCGCGCCTGCAGCGCTGTTGATCCGGTGCAGGACATCGAGGGGCAGCGCATCCGCCTGCTGCTGCAGGGCGATCAACAGCGCCATCGTAGCCCGTGCGTCCGCCAGGGCGCGGTGTCGGCGGTCGGGCTCGATCCCCAGCCGCTCGGTGAGCTTGTCCAGGCCATAGCGCTGCTGGTCCGGCATCAGGATCGTCGCCAGCTCGAGTGTATCGATGTGGGGGTGTCTCTGCAGGCAGCCCTGCCGCTGCAGGAAGGCGAGGTCAAACTGCACATTGTGACCTACCACCACCGCATCGCCGACAAAGCGTGCCAGTCGCTCGCGAATCGCTGAGAAACGGGGTGCGGTGGCGACGTCGCGTCCCGAGATCCCGGTCAGATCTGTGATCTCGGGCGGGATCGCGCGCCCCGGGTTGACCAGGGTGGTGAACCGGTCCAGCTCCTGACCGTCGCTGAACGTAACTGCCCCGACCTCGATGATCTCGTCTCGCGCCGGGTCCAGGCCCGTAGTCTCCAGGTCCAGTGCGACATACGTCAGGCGCATGTGCGATCACCCAGTCGCTTCGGTTGCCGCGGCGCCCTCGGTCGGGACCGGTAGGCCCTCTGCTTCGAGCATCTGCCTCAGGGCGACGAGCGCGACCTCGATCATGTCGTCGTCCGGCTCACGCGTCGTCAGGCGCTGCATCAGCAACCCCGGCGCCAGGAGCACCTGCACCCACCAGCGATCCCTGTACTTGGCTGCAAACTTGAGCCACTCGTACGAGATGCCGACGATCACGGGGATCAACACGATCCGCAGCACAATCCGCCACAGCAACGTCGGGCGCCCGAACAGCGCGAACACCAGCATCGAGATCACCACCACGACCAGGATAAAGGAGGTGCCGCAGCGCTCGTGAGAGGTCGTATGCCTGCGCACGCCCGCCACCGTTAGGGCCTCCCCGTGCTCGTAGGCGTGCACGGCCTTGTGCTCTGCCCCGTGGTATGCGAACACGCGCCGGATGTCGGGCAACTGTCCAACCGCCCAGATGTAACCGAGCACGATAGCCAGGCGGATCAGGCCCTCGATGAAGTGGCTGAGCAGGCTGCTCGCGATGTAGCGATCGACGACCCGCGTCAGCAAGGCGGGGAGCACAAAGAACAACCCCAGCGCCAAGGCCAACGAGACTATCATCGACCCCCACGCCAGCGGCGTCGAGAACACCGACTCGGCTGGTTCTGCCGGGTCCGCACTGCCTCGCTCGTCCTGGATCGCGATGTCTGCGGAAAACATCAGCGAACGTGTGCCCAGCACCAGGCTGTCCCACAGCATCGTGATCCCCCTCACAAAGGGGACCCTGGCGATCCAACTGCTATAGATCGCCTGGTTGAGGGGTTGACTGTGCGAGACGATCTGCCCATTGGGCGCACGCACCGCGACGACGACCGCCTTGGCGCCCCGCATCATCACCCCTTCCATGACAGCCTGCCCGCCGTAGCTCATTTCGCTCATCTGGTAGCTTCCTCCCGCAACGTGGTACCGCATTATAGCACGGGGTGATTCGGGAAGGCAAACGATCTCAGCTTCCCAGCATCGCCAACTTGACTACGATCACGTTCAGTTGCTCGCCCTCGCGCTGCACGGTTCCCTCGGCTAGCAGCACCGACGCACGGTGCAACACGTCATGGTACTGCTCGTACACGCGGGGTCTGACGATCAGGTTGATCAACCCGTCCTCGTCCTCCAACGTCACGAACGCGTACCCTTTGGCCGACGGAGGGCGCTGCCGGACCACGACCAGCCCCGCCACACGCACGATCTCCCCGTGGCGCCGTTCGCCCACTTCCAGGCTACCCAGGACCCCGCGTTTCCGCAGGCGATCGCGGTAGAACCCGAGCAAGTGGTGATCTGGGGTCAGCCCGAGCAGTTCGTACTCCCACAGCGTGCGTTCCAGCGCGCTCAACTCGGGCAGATCCACGGACAGGACCGGCACGGGGAGGTCCAAGGGTTCGTCGTGCGCCACCACGCCCAGCTGCCAAAGCAGATCCCGCCTCGCCAGACCCAGGCTATCCATCCCCCCTGCGCGGATCAGGCGTTCGACCATCGGCGCCGGTATGCGCGTCCGCCTGCAAAAGTCCCTCAGGTCCTCAAATGGGTGCGACCCTCGGCGCTCGACGATCCGCTGCTGGTACACCTCTCCGAGTCCATGGACGTAGGAAAGCCCCAACCGGATGCCAAGCGCTGAGCCGGCGTGCGCCAGAGCGCACCGTTCCTGGCTGTGGTTGATATCCGGGAGGAACACGGGTACCCCGTGCCGTCGCGCATCGCCGACCAGGATGTCAGGCCCATAGAAGCCCATCGGCTGGTGGTTCAGCAGGGCACAATAGAACGCCGCCGGATAGTACACCTTGAGGTGCAGCGTCTGGTAGGCAATGTGCGCAAAGGCAGCGGCATGCGACTTGCAGAAACCGTATCCCGAGAACGCCAGCAAGTACCCGTACACCTGCTCTGCGACCTCGTGCGTCACCCCATTGCGCTGCGCTTTCTCGACAAACCGCTCGTGCAGTGCCTCCATCTCTTCCGGAGACCGGTTGCGGCTGATCGCCCGGCGCAGCTGGTCCGCCTCTGCCGGCGTAAAGCGGGCAATGGCGACGGCAACGCGGATCACCTGCTCCTGGAACACCATCACGCCGAGCGTCTCCGCCAGGATGGGCTGCAGCGCTGGATGCGCATAGACGACCGGCTCGTCCCCTCGCCTTCTCCGCAAGTACGGATGGACCATGTTCCCCTGGATCGGCCCCGGGCGCACCAGGGAGATGCCGATCACCACGTCCCCAAAGCACACGGGCTTGAGCTTGGGCAGCATCTGCATCTGTGCGCGGCTCTCCACCTGGAAACAGCCGATCGTGTCCGCCCGCTGCAGCGTCTCGTATATCTTGGGGTCGTCCAGCGGCAGCTGATCCAGGTCTGGCGGATCGGCTCCGCACGCACGGATGTGCGCCACTGCTTCCTCGACCATGCCCAACGTGCGCAGCGCGAGCAGATCGACCTTGATCAGGCCCGCGTCCTCGACGCTGTACTTGTCCCACTGCACGACCACCCTGCCCGGCATCGTCGCACGTTCGAGCGGCACGATCTCGACCAGCGGGGACATGGTGACCAGCATCCCGCCTACGTGGATCGACAGATGCCGTGGCACACCCTCCATCGCCCGCAGCAGATCGGCGAGCACGTGCCATGGCAGCTCTTTGGCTTCCGTATCCCCACCCGCCGCCAGCGCGTTCTCGATTTGCTCCGCTGCCAGCACCGTCGATCGCGTGTCGAGTGACTTTGCCGCCCGGTCGATCACGTCAGGCGGAAAGGCAAGCGCCTTGGCGGCGTCTCGCAGTGCAGAGCGCGCGCGATAGGTCACCACGTTGCACACCATGCCCACCCGTTCCTCGCCGTAGCGTTCGTACACGTACTGGATCACCTCTTCGCGGCGATCTGCGGCAAAGTCCACGTCGATGTCCGGTATCGTGTGTGTCCCTTCGCTGAGAAAGCGCTCAAAGAGCAAATCGTGTTCCAGCGGGTTGACCGGCGTGATGTCCAGCAGGTAGGCGACGAGCGAGTTCGCCGCCGAACCACGTCCCTGGCAGCGAATGCCTCGTTGGCGCGCAAAGCGGACGATGTCCCACACGACGAGGAAATACCCGGACAGGCCCACACGCTCGATGACCGCCAGCTCGTGGGCAAGCTGGGCTCGGGTGCGCTCGTCCGCGGCGCCCACTTTGCGGCTCATCCCATCCTTGCAGAGCTGGCACAGGTAGCCCGGCGGCGTGTCCCCTGCGGGGACGGGAAACTCGGGCAGTCGCTGATCTGCGAAATCGAGCGCCACGTTACAGCGCTCTGCGATCTGGACCGTACTGCGTATGGCGTGTGGCAGTTCAGAAAAGAGGGCGCTCATCGCCTGCGCGGATTTGAGGCAGCGCTCCGCATTGGGGTGCAAGATCCCGGCAAGCAGCGCCTCCGAGAGTGTGGTGCGGTGCCGGATGCTGGTCAAGAGGTCGTGCAGCGGACGATCCGCGGGCCTGGCATAGTGCACGTTGTTCGTCGCCACGATGTCCAGCCCCACGGTATGCGCCAGGCTGACCAACGAAGCGAGCAAACGTGCATCGGACGGAAGCCGATGCCGCTGCAGTTCGATCCAGAACCGTCCGCCAAAGATCTCGCGCAGTTGTCCCGCTGCCTCGATTGCGCCTTGCACATTCCCCTGCAGGAGCAGGGCGGGCACACGCCCCGCACGGCAGCCAGACAGGCACAGCATGCCCCCGGCATGGCTGGCGAGCGTGTCCACGTCGAGCCGCGGACTGCCCTTCTGCCCCGCTAGTTGTGCGGCGCTGATCAGGCGGCACAGGTTGGCATAACCGGCGCGCGTCTCTGCGAGCAGCACCAAGTGCCCCCCGTCTGCCACGCAAACCTCCGCCCCAAAGATCGGCTTGATGCCACGCTCTTGCGCCGCCAACCAAAAGCGAACGGCGCCATACAGCCCGTCGTGATCGGTGATCGCCAGCGCTCGGTGCCCCAGTTCAGCGGCATAGGCGACGAGTGATTCGGGCGAAGAGGCGCCGTCGAGCAGCGAGAAGTAGCTGTGGCAGTGCAGTTCGGTGTACGCGCCTTCGACGTCCATCCCACTCGTCCGTCCGTCGAGCCCGCCGCCCAGGGCTACAGCTCAGTCGTAGAGCCTGGACAGGTACCACGTGCCACTGATCAGGTCACGGTAGATCTGGCACAACAAGCCGCTCTCGGTGATCACCTTGACGTACTCGCGCTGCACGAGCGCATGCGGATCCCACCAGAACGTGTGGATCCGCCACGTGTTACACACCTGTCGCACCCGATGAGGCGTCCCCTGCCAGACGAACCCCTCCAGATCGACTTCCTTCCCCCACACGTCGATCGCCTCCCCACTAGGCCACAGACGCGTCACGTAGGATCCTCTTCCTGCCACAGAATGCGCCACTCAGGCAAGGGCGCTTGAGGTCGTATGAGTGATGCGCGCCGCAAGCGGCTTGCGCCAAAGCGCGTGACCAGGTAGCGTTGTACTTGGCGCAGCTGGTGATCGTCCCCATGTTGGTCGGAAAACAGCGTCAATTGCTCCATCACCGCTTCCTGAATCTGCTCCAACGCGATCGAGATCGCCGCCACGCTGCCTTTGCCCTGCACGCCATCCAGCAGATCGTCGACCGCTCGCCCAATGCGCTGTCGATCCGATACCGGGAAGAGAAAGGTGCGCGCGCGCTCGACGGCGCTGCCGTCTTCCATGCGCGCGACCAACCGCAAGCTGCCGCACGCCGCGAACTGGCTGCTCAGCTCCTGAAACAAGGCGTCGATCACGCGTTGCGCGACAGCCAACACCCGTTCGCGGGACACGGTCGGCGTCTCGAACGTGTGCCCTCCCTCGATCGTCGGCGCCTGCCGCCGCGCGATCACCGGACGGTCGTCTTTGCCGCATGCGAGCCGGTGCGCCAGCTTGCCTGCCCGTCCAAACTGCTGCCAGACCGCAGGGACGGGAAGCGCCGCGTACTGCCCCAGCGTGCGCAGGCCCAGAAAATGCAGCCTGCGGACAGTCTCTTCGGATAGCGGCAACAGCGTAACGGGCAGTGGGCTGAGAAACGCGTGCTCCTCTTCTGCGTCCACGGGAAGCAAGTGACCCGGCTGCGTACAACGCGCCGCAACGCGCGCCGTGAACTTGCCCTTGTTCCACCCCAGCGCTGGCTGCATCGCTTGGCCCAATGCCTGCCGCACCGAACGTCCGCTCTCCTTGCAGAACGCGACCGCGCGTGCCCGATCCCGCATCGCGTCGCCCAGGTCGACGTACGCTGCGCCCCACCCATGCGGCTCCACGCTTGGGCTGAACTCCTCCAGGACCTCTAGGAACGCTTTCAGCTCTGAACGACAGCGATCGAGATCGGCGACCTCCAGGTGCGCTCCCGGACACCGGACTTGTACAGTGTGCGCCGTCAGCCCGACGGTAACGCCGCGCTCGGCGACATCCGGCGAAGCATCGAAAACGCGTTCCTCGGCGTCTAGCAGCACGAGGGGGCGTGCTGCCAGCTCTGGACGATCCCGCCTCGCCAACGCCACAGCAAAGTTGGGGATAGCGCAGTAGAGGATCGACACGTCGTCGCTCCAGGGCTACAGCCCATCGCCTTGTACCGTGCCGTTGAACGTGATGTCGATGGTCGTCTCGCGTCCAGCAGGCCCAAATCGGTTCTTCAGTACCTTGATCCGTGCCCGGTATCCGCGCACATCTCCGAGGCTGTATTGCCACGTCTCGCGATCGACTTGCAGCCGCACGCTGGCATAGTGCCGGAGGACCGCAAGCGCCGGCGCCTCGCCGACCAGCGGATCGTGCAGAAAGACAAAGGCCATGCCCGAACGGGCAAGCGGGGCGGAAATGCGCCCCAAAGCGGCGCCCAACTGCTGTGTCACGCGCGCATCGGACCACAGGAAATCGACGGTGTCCAGCACCAGCGCTGCCAGATCACCGTTGCTCACCAGCGCCTCGACCATGGACAGGGTCTCGTTCACGTCGTAGGGAGAACCAACCAGCAGCCGTGAGAGATCCAGCCCGCACCGATGCGCATAGTCTGGATCAAAGTACCGCGATTGATCGACATAGCCAACCTGCCGCCCCACACCCTGTGCCTGCACCAGGAACTTGAGCGCCAGCGTCGTCTTGCCCGACGTAGCCAAGCCGACCAGCTCGGTGATCCTGCCCTTTGGCAGTCCGCCGATGCCCAGCACTCGATCCAGGGATGGGAATCCGGTGGAAATGTGAGGGGGACCTACGGCGATCTCGCCCGCCTGTGGCGAGACGCCCCTGACCAAAGACCTTGGCCCGAATCGATGCTGGAGGGCAGATACGGTCGTCTCTAGCTCGGTTCGGCGACTGCGTTTCTTGCTCAATTGAGGCTGCGCCCCCTGCCCCCCAATCAGCTAGCTATCTCTATTATATAGAACAAAAGTTCTATTGTCAAGTCCAGATCCCAGGCATTCCTACTTTGCGCGCCGTGCAAGAATCAGGTACAATCCATTCATCCCACCCTCTACCTGGGCCGAGAGGAGAAACCATGAAAAGCCAGCAGGACGTCATCGAGTGGATAGACCAGAACCGTGCCCGCTTCATCGACATCACCGACCAGATCTGGGCCCGCCCCGAAGTCGCTTGGCAGGAATTCTACGCGTCCAAGCTCCAGGCTGACGCGCTGGAGGCGGAGGGTTTTCGCATCACCTGGGACATCGCCGGGATCAGCACAGCCTTTGCCGCCGAGTGGGGAACGGGCTCGCCGGTGCTCGGCTTTGCCGGCGAGTACGATGCGCTGGCGGGCCTCTCCCAGCAAGCCAAGCCCACGCAGGAGCCGATCGCCAAGGGCGCACCCGGGCACGCCTGCGGGCACAACCTGCTCGGCACCGGGTGCATGGCAGCCGCCATCGCGGTCAGACATTGGCTCGAAGCGACCGGCACGCCCGGCACCGTGCGCTACTATGGCTGCCCCGCCGAAGAAAGGACCTCCGGCAAGACGTTCATGGCCCGCGCTGGCGCCTTCGACGACCTCGACGCGGCGCTCAACTACCACCCCGATCGCATGAACGCGCCCACCAAAGGCACACACGTTGGGGTCTACGACCTCACTTTCCGTTTCCACGGAACTGCCGCGCACGCCGGTGGTTCGCCGCACAAAGGTCGCTCCGCACTCGACGCCGTGGAACTGATGAACGTCGGCGTGAACTACCTACGCGAGCACGTAACGGAAAAGGTACGCATCCACTATGTCATCACCCACGGCGGTGACCTGCCCAACGTCGTGCCTCCCGAGGCTGAGGTGTGGTACTTTGTTCGCGCGCCCAGCCGCGAAGAATTGGACCAGGTCACAGACCGGGTACGCGACATCGCACAGGGCGCTGCACTCATGACAGGGACGACGGTGGACAGCGTCTTCAACGGCGCCTGCTCCACCGTGCTCAGCAACCACTACCTCGCCGACATGCACCACCGTGCGCTGCAGCGCGTTGGCCCGATCCCGTTTACCGAGGAAGAGCGCGCCTACGCCCAGGCGATCAACGACGCCTATCCCGCCGAGAACGTCCGCGACCTGTTCAAGGACCTCAACATCCCCGAGGAGGTGCGCGACAAGGTCGAGACGCTCAAGGGCGAGCCGCTGATCGCCGACAACCTACCCGCCCTCGACGAGGGACAGATCCACACTGGATCCACCGACGTCGGCGACCTGAGCTGGATCACGCCGCTCTGCATGCTGCGCACGACCTGCTTTGCCAGCGGCGCGTCTGGACACAGTTGGGGCATCGTCGCGACCAGCGGTATGTCGATCGGTCACAAAGGCATGCTGCACGCTGCCAAGGTCATGGCGCTCGTCGCGATCGACCTGTTTGCCGATCCCGAGCATCTGGAGCACGCACGCCGCGAGTTCGAGGAAGCGACCCGCGATCGCCCGTATACCTCGCCGATCCCCGACCACGTCAGCCCACCGCACCACGTCCATCCAGAGCGGGACGCTCGCTAGACGTCGGGGCACAGCAAAGCCACCGTACAGGAGGGCACATGTTCATCTCGATCTTTACAGACGAGCTCGGTACCGACATCACCAAGGGACTGCCAATCCTCAAGTCGTGGGGACTCGAGCACGTTGACCTGCGCGGGCGCGTGTTGGGTCGCGCTGCTGAGGACCTCGATCGTGCACAACTCGAGGAGCTGAGGGCCCTCCTAGCAGGCTATGGCATGCGCGTCGGGTGCCTCGAGTCATCGCTCGCCAAGGTGCACCTGCCCGATGATGCGCGCTGTGCCGCCGAAGCCGCCAAGCTCGAGCGGATCATCCGCGCCGCAGACGTCCTCGATTGCCGCCTGGTGCGCAGCTTCTTCTTCTGGCAGCCGCCTCCGGCGCTCGCCGGCGCGCTCGCGGTTCGGCCTGACGAGCAGCAAAAGGTCCTCGACCGCTTTGGGCCCCTTGCCGAGCGCGCCCGCGAGGCAGGGCTGATCATGGCCTTTGAGAACTGCGGTGTGACGCCCGACGAAGTCCTGACCATGGTCGACGCCTTCGACGTGCCGACCTGGGGCCTGGCGTGGGACGTGTGCAACAGCTGGGACTGCGACGAGCGGCGCGCCGATCAGGACGGCTTCATCCGGCGCGTCGCCACACAGAGCAAGCTGCTGCACATCAAGGCGCGCGGCGCGGTGCCCGATCTCGGGTCCGACGCCATTCCCTACGACGCAGTGCTGCAGACGTGCGATAGCGCCGGGCTCGACGGTCCGGTCAGCATCGAGACGCACAACCCCGATCGCACGGTCAGCAACGTCGATATGTCAAAGCGCGTCTACGACGTCCTGGTACGTGCGTGGCCTTCCGCAGCGCCAGGCGGGCTGTCCGCCGCGCGTGCAGCCCCGCCTACCGTCGCGCGCCCGTGGGAGGAGGACCCGGTCGGCTTTGCCGTGATCGGCCTCGGCATGGGCCACAACCGCGCACGCGAAGTTGCAGAGACGCCGGGCACGCGCCTGGTCGGTGTCTGCGACCTGGTCGAGGCGCGCGCAGAGCGAAGCGGGTCGGCGTACGGCGTCCCCTACACGACCGACATGCGCAGGTGGCTCGACGACGACGAGGTCGACGTGATCTATGTGATGACCGAGACCGGGCGCCACGCCGAGGTCGCCCTCCAGGCGCTCGAGGCGGGCAAGCACGTCCTGTCCACCAAGCCGATGGAGGCTTCTCTCTCGGCTTGCGATCGCATGATCCGGCTCGCCGAAGAGAAGGGGCTCCTGCTTGGCGTGGACTTTGGGCGGCGCTACACTGACGAGACGCTGACCTTGCGCCGGGTCGTGCGCGAGGGTTGGTTCGGTCGCCTGCTCAGTGGGACGGTCGCGCTCAAGGTGCTGCGCGACATGGACTACTTTCGGGCCAACGGGGGCTGGCGCGGGACCAGGCGCTGGGATGGCGGCGGCGTGCTGTCCAACCAGTCGGTCCACCACATCGACGAGATCGCCTACACGGTCGGCATCCCCGCGCGCGTCCGCTGCTCGATCTGGACCCAGAACCACGAAATCGAGGCAGAGGACCTTGGGTCAGCGGTCTGGGAGTACGCCGACGGCAGCGTGATCACGTTCTACGGCACCACCAACTACCCGGACAGAACGTGGTACGTCCACTCTGAGCTGCTCGGCACGGAGGGCGCCTACTGGGCGGGAGAGGGCGGGCCTTTCGACCAGCCGCGGACGCGCTGGTTCAAGGACGGTGCGTGGAGCGATCGACCCCCCTTTACCGCGCGCTCGGAGTGGCTGAACGCCGCCGACAACTTTGCCGCTGCCCTGCGCGCCGGCGCCCCGCTGACGTGCACCGGTCGCGAAGGGCGCCGCACACAGGCGATCATCGATGCCATGTACCGCTCGGCATACGACGCCGATGACGCATGGGTCGACGTACACGCCGAACTAGACGCAGACGCATAGCGTTGGACCTTCCGGGAGAGCACGGGCCTGGACCGGGCTCAGCCTGCCGCCGAGATCGGTCTTTGCCTACGCCGGCGCTGTCTCAACTGGGCGAGCCGCAGCGAAGCGGGCGGCGGTGACTTGGCCCAGGGGCCTGGACTAGAAGTGAGCGAGGAGGGGAACGTGCCTTCAAAGATAGCGGAGCAGATCAAGCCGTTCTTGGTCATGGACGTCCTGGAGAGGGCGCGCGCCCTCGAGAGCCAGGGCATAGACGTCATCCACCTCGAGGTGGGCGAACCCGACTTTGCGGTCCCCGAGTGCGTCAGGAACGCGATCTGCCGTGCGCTCGACGAGGGCTACACGCACTACACGCACAGCCTGGGATGCATCGCATTGCGCGAGGCGATCTGCGAGCACTATGCTCAGACGTACGGCGTCGCCGTTCACCCCGACCAGATCATCGTGACGTCGGGCACGTCGCCGGCGATGATGCTGCTCTTCTCTGCGCTGCTCGATCCTGGCGACGAGGTGATCATCTCTGACCCCCACTATGCGTGCTACCCCAACTTCGTCCGGCTCGCGCAGGGGGCGCCGGTCACCGTCCCAGTCTTCGAAAGCGATGGCTTTCAGTACCGACCCGAGGTGATCGAGCAGCAGCTCTCGGCGCGAACCAAGGCGGTGTTCATCAACTCGCCTTCGAACCCGACCGGAAACTTGCTCTCCGCGGACAGGATGCGCGCCATCGCAGGGTTCGAGCCCTATGTCATCTCGGACGAGATCTACCACGGGCTGGTCTACGAGGGAACGGAGCACTCGATCCTCGAGTTCACGGAGCGGGCGTTTGTGCTCAACGGGTTCAGCAAGCTCTACGCCATGACCGGGCTACGTCTGGGCTACCTGATTGCCCCGCGCGACTATGTCCGTGCGATCCAAAAGATCCAGCAGAACCTCTACATCTGCGCCAATTCGGTCATCCAGCGTGCCGGGGTCGCTGCCCTCCAAGAGTCAGCCGCTGACGTAGCGATTATGAAGGCGACTTATGACAAGCGCCGGCGCTACATGCTCGCGCGGTTGGCCGAACTCGGCCTCGGCGTTACCGTCGAGCCCACCGGCGCCTTCTATGTCTTTGCCAACGCAAAGCACCTCTCGACCGACTCGTACGAGCTGGCTTTCGACATCCTGGAAAAGGCCCACGTGGGCGTGACGCCGGGCATCGACTTTGGCCCACACGGCGAAGGCTATCTGCGCTTTTCGTACGCGAACTCGATCGAGAACATCGCCACGGGCCTCGATCGCCTCGCCGCCTACCTGGAGCAGCGCCAGGCAGGCGCCTAGCCGACGCACGCGAGCGGGCGCTACGCCTTGCGCCCGCCCGCCTCTTCTGCGGCGCGCTCCATCAGGGCGCGCATGTAGCCGATCGCGTACGCCGTGCCCGTGCCGCTGTCGTATCCGGGTGCGAAGCGAGGCGTATGGTCCAGCGTGACCGTCCCGCCGTATCCCGTCTCCACGAGGGTTTTCATCACCTGGTACATGTCCATGTAGCCGTTGTCGAGGAGCGTCTCCTCAAAGACCGGCAGCGGCGCGCTGACGTTGCGAAAGTGCACGATCAGGACCCGGTCCTGGCTCACAAAGTGCCGGATCCCTGCCAGGATGTCTCCGAACGCCGCCCCTCCCTCCAGCCAACAACCGCAGCAGAACTCCATCCCCAGGGCTGGGCTCGCGGCGATCTCGAACGCCCGTTCATAGTCCTCCCAACTGTGGATCAAGCACGGTATGCCGCCCAGTGGCTCCATCGCGGGCGGATCGTTGGGATGCAGCGCCAGGCGCACCCCAGACTCCTCTGCAACGGGGATCATGCGCTGAATGAAATAGGCCAAGTTCTCCCACAGCTCTTCCTCGCTGTACGCACGCCCGTGCGTGTAAGGACGCTGGCGCATTTCGCCTAGGTCGACCCGGCGCGCCCTCGCCCCCCTCGTCTCACCTGGTTCCGAGCTCCACACGCGCGTGGGCTCCCAGGTAAAGGTCGTCGTGTGGATCCCCACCTCGCCGAGGTTACGCACAAAGACCTGGAACTCTTCGATCACCTCGTCCCGTCCGGGCAGTGCGAGGTGGATCTTGTCTGACTTGGCGACGTCCATGTTGCCTACGTTGTAGAGCACGAGGCCCGCGTCCTCGACCTTGCGCCGCAGCGCCTCGAGGAAGGCGCGATCGCGCTGCTCCGCGCCCACCCAGGCATACACGCACGGTACGCCCAGCTGGCGCGCGAACAGCAGCTCCTCCGCACTCGGTTCGGCGGCGATATGCATCGACAGCTTGGCTTTGGGCCAAACCGTGCTTTCCCCCTCTGCTTTCATCCCTTCACCCTCCTCTGTTTCGCCCCTGGCGAGGGCGCGTACCGCCGAGATCCACTTGATGTCGCCCTCAGCAGGCAACGGGACCACTCTCTACCGCTCCAGGTGCAGGCAGCTCAGGCTAGCCGTGCTGCACGCACCACCGCTCCAAGGCTCGCAGCAGCGCCTCGCCCTCTTCTCGCGAGGGCACTCCCCCGACGGACAGGAACACCCCGTGCGGGTCCAGCGTCTCCATGATCAGGTCGACCTCGCCGAGCGTGCACAGCACCTGGATCCCCTTCCCTGTCGCCTGGGCGCGCCGGTAGACGTCGATCCAGCGCGCGAATCCCTCGTTTCCGGCGCCGGGTATCCACTGCAGCGCGTGGAGTGCCTGGATGCCGAGCACGGCATCCAGGTGTCGCAGCGCCCCCGGACCATCCAGATGGTAGATCGAGCGGTCAAGGAACTGGCACTCGCGCTCGATGCCGGGGAGAAAGACCTCGCGGAACATCTGCTCGCCGATCATGATCGAGAAGTCGTTCGACGGCACATAGAACTTGGCGTCGCACACCAGCGTCGTCCAGGTGGAGATCGGCTGACCAGCCCGGCGCAGCTTGTCGTAGAAGAGATCGTAGACGCGGTAATAGTCCGCTTCCACCCGATCAAGGAGCGTCTGGACCTCGCTCCGATGCAGGATCAGGTCGATCGCCAGCTGCTCCGGGTCGCGCAATGCCGCGAGCGCGTCTCCGCCAGGGTGCCAGTCGGTCATACCTGTGATGAACACCCCCTGACCGACCTCGAGCAGGGCATCGGTCATCTCGTGGAGCTTGGCGAGATAGGGGCTCTCCCAATCGAGCACCAGCTCGTCAGCCTGCGCCCAGTCGGTCAGGATCGGCTCGGTCCAGCTGGTGCCAAAGTCGCCGAACCGGATCGGGCACCCGTAGAACGACGAAAAGACCTCGGGACCGAGGTTGGGCCAAGCGATCGGCATGGCATCGCCCATATACACGCGGTTGCGCAGTTGAGCGAGCTTGAGCTCGGCTTGGTACTCGGCGTCGAGCCACCGCTCCTCCGGACTCGCGTGTCCCGAGAGCGGAAGCGGCACGCACGCCTCCGGAGGCTTGGCGACAGAGAACTGCACCACCGGGCGGTCGATCAGCTCGCGTTCCCAGAACGCGTCGATCCGCGCCTTGCACGCTTCATAGTCGGGTTTGAGCTCGAACAAGTGCTCCCTCCTTCGGATGCCGTCTACCCGTGCCGGACCTGGACTCCGCATCGCCTAGCAGCCTCTGCCAGGGCCTCGACGTGCGCTTTCGGGGGCGACTTGAGGCCCGCGGCACGGTAGACCATGTCGAGACTGGCGTACTTGCCTTCCGCCAGGGGATGGAAGGGCAAGAGCTCATAGTAGAGGAGACCTGGCAGCGTTGCAGCAAAGGACGCCAGCGCTGTGATAGCCTCTTCCGTGTCGTTCACACCCGGAACGACCGGCGTCCGTACGATCAGTGGTTTCCCCGATGCACCCAACGTGCGCGCGTTCGCCAGGATGCGCTCGTTCGTCACGCCTGTACATGCACGGTGCAGCGCCGGATCCATGAGCTTGAGGTCCATCATCACCAGGTCCGTTACCGGAAGGATGCTCTCCAAGCGCTCCCAGGCGCAGTGCGCGGCCGTCTCGATCGCCGTGTGCAGCCCCTCTTCACGACACCGGCTCAACACAGCCCGCGTAAACTCGATCTGCAACAGCGGCTCCCCGCCCGACAGCGTGACGCCGCCGCCCGAGCGCTCGTAGAAGGGGCGATCGCGCACCACCTCCTCCAGCACCTGGTCAACCGTCATCCGCTCCCCAACCAGGACCAAGCACTCCGCATAGCAGGTATCCGCGCAGGCGCCACACGCGATGCACCGTTCGCGCAGGAAACGGCGCTGCCCGTCCACGCGCACGTGCGCCCCACGGACACACGCCTCGAGGCACGCCCCGCATCCGATGCATCGCTCTGGGAAGACCTGGAGCTCGGGGCTGGTGCGCAGCGTCTCCGGGTTGTGGCACCAGAAGCAGCGCAGGTTGCACCCCTTGAGAAACACCGTGGTCCGAATGCCCGGTCCATCGTGGATCGAGAAGCGCTGGATGTTTGTAACCGTGCCCTCTTGCATAGACGTACCCTGACTGGCAGCCATCCACTCCGCCCACACACGCGACGTGGACAAGTGTCCCGTCCCACCGGGCGAGAGATGGCTAGTACACGGACCGGATCCGATCGAACGGGCCCAAGAGCGGGTCATCGAGGCGGACCATGTGCTCGCGCATGCGGTCCATCAGCTCGCGCTGCAGCGCGCGCGTCTCGGGCAAGTCGATCAGGTTCCGCATCTCCCACGGATCGTCGACCAGGTCGTACAGCTCGCCCATGTCGGATCGGTTGTACACGAGCTTGTGACGGTCCGTGCGCAAGATCCGCTGCTCGAACGGGAACAGCTGTGCGTAGAACTGGGCATAGACGCTCTCTCGCCCTGTCGCGGACTGCGCCCCTAGGACCAGGTCGAGCACGCTCTGCGTGTCCGCCCGGTCGGGCAGCGGGCAGCCCCCCCCTTCCAAGAAGGTCGAAAACAGGTCCTGGAGGTAGACGAACTCTTGGCATACGCTCCCCGGTGCGGAACACGCCGGGTGGGCGGCGATCAGCGGCAGGCGATAGCACTGCTCATATGCAAACGGCCCCTTCTCGATCAACCGATGCGCCCCCATGGCGTCGCCATGGTCCGTACCAAAGACCACCAACGTGTTGTCTGCCAACCCGAGGGCCTCGACCTCCGCCAGGATGCGCCCCACTAGGTCGTCGAGCATGGTGACATAGCCCCAGTACCGAGCCACGATCTCACGCCACCGAGTCCATCCGCCTGCGGACAGGCCCCAGAACCGCTCGACCAGCTGCTGCACGAAAGGCTTCCGCTCCCACGTCTCGCCAAAGCTTGGTTCCTCGGGGATCGCCCTCGGATCGTACATCGAGTAGTACGGCTCCGGGAGCAGACACGGCGTGTGCGGTCCCCAAAAGTTGGCCCACACGAAGAACGGGCTGCCGTCGGCGGCGCGGCGCGAGCGGAACGTGCGCAGCAGCTCGATCGCGTCCTCGCTCACCATGTACTCAAAGCTGCTCTCCACGCTGCCCGAGTGCAGGGCATACATCTCTTGCCCCTGTACGCCCGGGTTATCGCCATAGTGCGCTTCGAGGACGCGCGGCGGCTCGAGCCCGTGCGCTCTCAGGTACCGCTCATAGTGCGCCGTGCCACGATCGCGGGAAGGACCAAACCGCAGTCCGTCGATCAATCCCCGATAGGGTGGATACCCGTACCCGGGAAAGTCCTTGCCCTCGAATCCGTGATCGCTCGGGTTGCGAGCGATGTCTACGTGCCACTTGCCCGCGTACCCCAGGTTGTAGCCCGCAGCGCCCAGGGCAGACGACAGGGTCTCGACGTTGGGATTGAGCACCTCGTCGTTCACGCGCACGTGGCTCTTGTGGGGATACAGCCCCGTGAACAGCGCCGCACGAGAGGGCGAGCATGGGTTCGCCATCGTGTAAGCCCGGTCGAACCGGACGCCCCGATCGGCCAAGCGGTCCAGGTTGGGCGTACGGCACGTCTCAGCGCCATAGCACCCCAGGGTGTCATAGCGATGCTGGTCCGTCAGGATCAGCAGGATGTTCGGGCGATCGTTGTGCTCTGCCATGGTCTACCTCCCTCACCGGGATAGCGGTCCGCGCCTACGCGCGGTGGAGCAGGATCTCGCTATACAAATATGGGGCGCAGGACATCCCCTGCGTCTCCCTCCTCGCCGTAGGCTGTGCGGACCAGTTGCGTGATCCGGCTCACTTGGTCCACGCCGTGCGGCAGCAGTGTGTACAGGTGCAGCTGCTGCGCGTGGTTGGCGATCCACTGCTCGACGAATGCCAGCGGAACGCCCAGGCGCTTGGCGGGCCACACGATCATGTCCGCCGTGAGCTCGCTCACGTCATATCGCCCAAAGGTCGACACAGGCTGTTCGTCGGTCGTCGTACGCCGCGCGATGCCCAGGTACGCGCCGCTCTCGAGGGCCTCGACGCTCATCACCGCCTCACAGGCATGCCGGTAGTAGCACGTCTCCGACAGCCCCATCTTGCGCACCGGCGCCAAGAACACCGCTCGTGCCGTTTCACGGTCGAACACCTTGTAGCCAGAGTGAAAGTCGGGACACGGGCTGTGCGCGTACGCGTACTCGAGCCGGAGGGGACGCCCCGTCGCTGCCGCATGGTACTGCAGCGCGTCGAGCAGCACGTGACCGGCGAGGCCCTCCAGCTCCCCGCGCAGGAAGCCCATCGGGCGATGGCGCGATGTCCGCGCGCCGATCACCATCACCCGCCCGTCGCCCCGGGCGCGCGCGATGTGTTCCGCCACGCGGACCAGGTTCACCAGTTCGTTCGCCAGGTGGTCCCCGTCCTGATCGACCACCGCCAGGTACGCGACATCGTCGCGCGCCAGCAGCACCTCGGCGCCACGCCGGACAGCGGCGAGCTTGCCGCCGTTGGTGGGCGCGATGGTCAGCGACACTCCCCAGCGTGCCGCCAGCTCACGACCGAGCGCAGCGCCGTGCGCCTCGCCATCCACGCTCACACAGATCGCCGACCGGTCCCCGACCGTCGCATAGTAGGTTGCCACCGTGTCACGCACGAGCGCAGCGCCGCACGTGGTATCGATCGTTTCGGGCAGATAGACCGGGATCACCACCCCGGTCCGCTGTCTAGTGACCTCGCCTGCCTCTGTTGCCGTAACCGCAACCCGTTTCATCTCACGCCCCACCCGGACACGACTTGACGCCGCTGCGTGCTCCGGTATAATCACGACAGCGCCAACCCTCGGCTGTCGGCAATGCACGCCGCGCCCGTTAGAAAGGGACACCATGCCTCGACCCAACCAGCACAAGAACGCGATCTGGATCTTTGGCGATCAGCACCCTGCACACGCGCTCAGTAGTGCGGGAAACCCCAACCTTAACACCCCGCACCTCGACCGTCTCGCGGCGGAGGGACAGAACTACTACCGCGCCGTCTGCGGCATGCCGCTCTGTTGTCCCTTCCGCGGATCGCTCCTCACCAGCCGCTACCCGCACGAGTGCGTCCCCGGTCACGAGTACCCGCTGCCGCCGGACGTGCCGACCATCGCCCACGTCTTTCGCGAGCACGGCTTTGACACCGCCTACTTTGGCAAGTGGCATCTCGCCGGCTTCCACGAGCGCGAGGGGCGTGCGGCGATGCACATTACCGCCCCCGACCGACGCGGCGGCTTTGGGACCTGGATCGGCTACGAGAACAACAACAGCCAATGGGACTGCTGGGTGCACGGCGGCGCCGGCGCGGATGCATTCCACTACCGGCTCCCCGGGTACGAGACCGACTGCCTGACCGATCTCCTGCTCGACTATCTATGTGCGCGAGGCGCCGCGCACCGGCAGGGAGACCGGCAGCCGTTCTTTGCCGTCCTCTCGGTCCAGCCGCCACACGATCCCTATCTTGCGCCCGCCGAGTGGATGGCACGGCACACGCCGGGACAGGTGGCCCTGCGTCCCAACGTTCCGCCCATTCCCCGCGTGCGAGAGCAAGCCACACGCGAACTCGCCGGCGCCTATGCCATGGTCGAGAACCTGGACTGGAACGTGGGCCGCATCCGCCAAGCCCTGGTCGACGAGGAACTCGACCTCGACACGCACATCGTCTTCTTTTCCGACCACGGCGACCTGCACGGTTCGCACGGTCAGTTCAAAAAAACCGCCCCGTGGGAGGAGTCCGTACGGGTCCCGTTCCTCGTCGGCGGGCTGCACCCCCGCTACGAAGCCCGATCGGGTTGGCAGCCGCACCTCATCAACCACGTCGACATCGCGCCCACTACGCTCGGCTTGTGTGGCATCGACAAGCCGGAATGGATGCGCGGGCACGACTATTCCGGCGTCCGCCTGCCGTCGCGCCCGCAAGCGCCTGTCCCTGACTCGGCTTTCCTCCAGTCCGTTGTCCCCACCGGGCACGGAGACAGCGTGGACCGGCCCTGGCGCGGCATCGTGACCGACGATGGCTGGAAGTACGTGGCGCTCGAGGGACAGCCTTGGCTGCTCTTTGACCTCAACGAGGACCCGTACGAACTCGCCAACTTGGCGCACAACACGCGCTACCGTGTCGAGCGCGCCCGCCTCCAGGATCGCCTCGCCGCGTGGATCTCGGACACGGGAGACCATTTCACATTGCCCGCACTCTAGGCGCGGACTGCGGGCTGGGCAGGGAGAGCACACGCTATGCGGGCACCGCCTCTCCCTGCTCGACCTTCTGTCGGCGTCTGGTGGCAGCGTAGGCGAGGATGCAGCCCAGGCCCACCAATGGTGGCACGGCGAGGGCGCGCAGTCCCCACTCAAGAGAGAGCCGGTCGGCGATCGCGCCGGTCACCGAGGCGCCGATCCCGCCCGGCAGCCAGCCGATGCCCATCACCAAGCCCGAGGCGATCCCAACCCCGGAGGGCCACGTCTCGTGTGCGATCACGATGCTCACCGGGAACGTTCCACCCAGCAACACCCCGATCACGCCGATCAAGGCCCACCGTGCAGCCCCCTCCGCGCCCACGAACAGCCACAGCGACGGCGCGAGCAGGACCAAACACACAGCCAGCAACCGCCAGCGATCGGTGCGGTCCGACAGTGCGCCCCCCAGCAGGCTGCCAACGCCCATCGACGCCGCCAGTACGAACAGCATCTGCCCTCCCAGCGCCAGGGAGCCCGTCCGCGACTCGATCCACATGGGGAGATAGGTGCGCAGCGAGACCTGGTACCAAGCCAGCGACATCACCGTTAGCACGACCAACGCCAAGCCTGCGACCGCCCACCGGTCCCCACGCGTGGCGCGGCGCTGCGCAGCGCGATGCGCCGGTTGCGGCGCGCGCCTCAGGTACCCGTACAGCACCAGGCTGTACGCCAGCGCTACCGGGATCAGTACCGTGGTCCCCCACAGGCCGAACTGCTCCAGCCCCGCGGTGACGAGCAGGGGGCTGAGCGCCGATCCAACGCTCCCTCCGACCGAGAAGACCGAGACCGATGCCCCGCGTCGCGCCGTGCTTGCCGAGGAGACGATCGTCGCACCTGGTGGGTGGAACGCCGCCGATCCCAGCACGCCGAGGCCGATCGTCAGCGCCAGCAGGGCGTACGACCCGCTGCGCCCCGCGACGCCCACCATTCCCATCGCCACGCCGATCCACGCAATGCTCAACACAGTCATCCAGCGGGGATCCCAGCGGTCACTCAGCAGACCAAACAGCGGCTGCGCCGCCGATGTGCCGAGGCTGGCGACAAGGGCCAACACGCCGATCTGCGTATAGTTCAGCACCATTCTATCCGCCAGCACCGGGTACACCACCGGCAGGAACTGGCTGCTCAGCTCGATCACCAAGTGCCCGATCGCTACCCAGAGCACCGGACGCGCCCGACTAGAAAGCATTCACCCGCCCTTCCCATGCAGCTCACTCGCTCGCCACTCACCTGACTGCCGCTTCCCGCTCACGGTGGTCGGCTGTCGGCACGCATACCCCGTCGCTGACCGGCGCTCGAGAGCGAGAGATTTGCCGATTATAGCATTGCTTCAGGTGCGAGGCAAAGTCGCCTGACAAGAACGGACTTTCCGTGTATAATACGCTCTAGCGGCGCACAGACGCGCACAGCACCTCCTGACCCAAGCCGCTCAGTCACACTGGAACCTGCCATGCTCACACCCTTTGAACGTGGCCTGATCGCGACCCTGATCGCCGACTGGCTCCTCCAGAACGACTGGATGGCGCGCAACAAGGTCGATCTCAGGCACCCGGCAGCCTGGGTACACGCGGGCATCCATGCCCTGCTCCTCGGGCTTGCCCTTGGCTGGCGGGCTGGCTTGGCCCTGGGCCTAGTCCACATGCTGATCGACACGCGCGTGCCCGCACGATGGTGGAGCGGTCTCATCCGCCAGACCCGAGAGGGGCCGATGGCGCTGATCCTCCGGGTCGCCGTAGACCAGGTTCTGCACATCGTCGCCATTGCCACCTGGCTCGCCATCGCCGCCCGGCTTGGCTGGTGACACGCCCCAGCGCGCGTACCGCCCAGCTCGCGCCAGCAGCCTCGAACGGCGACCGCCAGCCGGGACACGGCGCACTTTGCGTTGCCCGGCGTCGACCACGCCGCCTCAGCTGCAGAAGAACGATGTGTGCGCCTTCGACCCTCAAGCTGCCCCCACCCGTGGTTCACCCGATCGAGCGTCGGCGGCTTCTTTGGGGGCGAGCTCAGGCGCGCCGGTTACGATGGGATCGTCATCACTGGCGACATCGAGGGCCCGTCGATCGAGTATCACCTCTTTGCCGCCACATCGGGCGTTGACTGGTCAGAGGAGACGTTCTGGCAGGCAGCAGAGCGGGTCTGCACCCTCGCGCGCGCGCTCCAGGTGCGTCACTGGGCACGGTTCCGCCCGGTCGTCGACGCATTCTACCACCTCCACGGATGGGACGTCGAGCGTGGTTGGCCGACTCTAGCGCGGATGGATGCCCTCGGACTGGGCGACCTGTACCCAGAGAGGGTGGCGGGGGCGCTCCGCGCGAAGGCGGAGCCCGACTCCGCCCCCTGACCGCAGGCACGCACTACGGTCCTACACCGGGCAAGCGTCGCCGGAAGCCAGCTGTGCGTAGACTGTGCGGATGTTCAGCTCGTGGTACCGCTCTGCTGCCCCATCCGCGTACCTCGGGTAGCCCGGGTCTGCGGCAGCCTCGTCGGCGCTGTGGCCTTGGGCCAGGTGCTCGATCGTGCGCGCCCACGTTCCCTCGACGTATGCCAGCATTGCCCGCACCCCCGCCTCCCCGCACAAGGGTCCGTGTCCCGGCACAATCGCCTCTGCGCCATACGCCGGCAGCCGCTTGAGAACTGCGATCAGGTCTGGGATATCCGCATCGCCGATGAACGGGTACCGCTCGACGAACAGCAGGTCGCCAGCGAACAGCACGCGCTCATTGGGGAGCCAGACGACAGACGAACCAGGCGTGTGCCCGCCGGCGTGGATCACGTCGATGCGCACGCCGCCCACCTCGATCGCGCGCCGGTCGTCAAAGAGGTCGGTCGGGAGCGTCACCTGGAGCCCTGCGATCTTGCGCATCTCGTCCGCCCAAGCCGGGTCCGACTCGCCGCGCGCTGCGATCGACGCACGGATGCGCTCGATCTGCCACGCGCCCTCAAGGTTCGCCGCCATCGCGGCGTGACACAGCCGGTGTGCCAGGATCGGGCACGAGAAGAGCTGGTTTCCCCACGTGTGGTCGCTGTGCTGGTGCGTGTTGATCACCAACTGCACGTCCGTCGCGCGCTTCCCGACGCTGTCGAGTAGGCACTGCATATCACCTGCGCAAGAGGTCGTGTCCACCACCACCGGGCCCGCATCTGTCTCGACCAGGCTGGCGTTGGCGCCTTCCTGCGGGCGCACGAACGCGATCACCCTGGAGCTCGGTCGCGTCACCTGCATGCCTCACCCTCCTCGTCCCACAGCTGGCGCCTACACGAGGTGGGCGCGCACATAGTCGAGGTCGATCTCCAGGCCAAGCCCCGGTTGCTGTGACACGTGTACCAAGCCCTCGCCATCCATTGGATCGACGAGTGCGCCGAGCCAGGGCGCCGGCTCCTCGTAGTCGAGGAACGGGTGCAGCAGCCCCCGCTCATAGTACTGCCCCGGTATCCCCATCGCGCACATCACGTGCAGGTTGGCTGCCCCACCACCGTGGACCTCCATCCGCACCCCAAACGCCTCGCACAGGTGGGCGATCTTGATCAAGGGCGTGATCCCGCCCACGTCGGCGACGCCGCCACGGCTGATGTCCGACGCCCCACGCACGATCCACTCGGCGCGCGTGAACATCTTGCCTTCTGCCGTTTCTGGGCCCACGACCGGGATGTCGAGCTGCTCCGCCAGCCACACGTACGACGAGGTGCTGTGCTCGTCCATCGGCTCCTCAAG
The DNA here is from genome assembly GCA_016929775.1 of Anaerolineae bacterium. Next base: position 23,589 of record JAFGIE010000234.1, on the reverse strand, counting down.
CCACGCGAAGGCGAGCGCCTCGAGGCCCCGCCCGAGGTACAGCGCCTCCTCGCGGCTGTAATAGTGGAACGGATCCAGCATCAGGTCCATCTCTGGCCCCACTGCCTCCCGCACTGCGGCGCAAGCTGCGAGGTCGCGTCGCGGATCGGGCGCACCCGGCACCGGCGGCTGCCAGGTGTGGAGCTTGAAGGCTGGATAGCCGCGCGCCTTACACGCCAGGGCGAACTCGGCGTACGCCTCCGGCGTGTCCAGCCCCCCCTTCAGGTCATCGCCGCACATGGTGCTCGCGTAGGCGGGGACTTTGTCTCGAAACGCGCCCAGTAGCTTGTACACCGGCTGGTTGAGAGCCTTCCCCGCCAGGTCCCACAGCGCAATGTCCACCGCGGCGACCACGCGATCGGAGAGCCGGCCCATGTGCAGGCGCTGCCGTTCCTTAAGCGTCTGCCAGATCCGCTCCCGGTAGAAAGGGTCCTGGTCCAAGAGGAGAGGCTTCACGATCGCATCGACCACAGCCCGCTCTCCGCCTGGCGCCCAACCCTCGACCCCCTCATCGGTCACGATCCGGAGCAGCGACTGGCGCGCATCGTGCTCCGGTCCCGGATGCGTGTGGCCCTCCGTGTCACGCACGACCTGGGAACGATACGAGAACGTCTGCGTCTCGACATCCACGATCCTCATAGTACACCTGCCTCCCGCAACACCTCGCGGAGCGTCTCCCGCGCTTCGCCCGACATCGCCCCCACTGGCTGCCGCGCTGGGCCGGCGGGTTGCCCGATCATCGCCATCGCCTCTTTGACGACCACCGGAAAGGTCGCCAAGCCGAACGCCAGACGCACAGGAAGCAGCTTCTCCTGGAGAGCTCGTGCGCGCTCCAGATCGCCGGCGCGGACCGCTTCATAGATCCCGACCGCCAGGTCCGGCACGACGTTTGCAGTCGCCGTCACAGCCCCAGCGCCGCCGTGAAGCAGGGCCGCATAGATCAGCGAGTCACGCCCGACGAACACCCCAAACCCGGGCGGACACTGGCGCATGTGTTCCGTGAGCTGTGTCAGATCGCCGCTCGAGTCCTTGATCCCGCTAAAGTTGGGCACGTCTCGCGCCAACCGGGCAACCAGCGCCGGCGGGATCGGCACACCCGTGCGCCCCACGTTGTCGTAGGCAAGTACGGGCAGATCGACGGCGGCGCTGATCTCGGCAAAGTACCGGTACAGCTCGTCGACAGAGGGCCGGACAAAGTAGGGTGTGCACGCCGCAACTGCGTCTGCCCCGGCGCGGGCAGCGTGCCGCGCCAACGCCACCGCCTCGCGTGTCGTCACCGCCCCGACGTGCCCGACCACCGGGACATCGCCCGCCGCTGCATCGAGTGTAGTCTCGAGCACACGCTCCCGCTCTCCTTGCGTCAGCGAAAAGAACTCGCCTTGGCTGCCCCCAGGGAACAGCCCGTGCACACCGTGGCGGATCAGATACCGGGTCACGCCGCGCAGGCCCTGCTCATCGATCGACTCGTCGTCTCTCATCGGAGTGATCATCGCCACGATGATCCCCTCTAGCGCTTTGTCCACCTCTAGCCCTCCCTCTCTAGGAGCGCGCCCACTGCGCCTCACGCGCGACGCTGCTACTGGTACCCGAGGCTGCCATCTATGCGCCACAGGAAGCGACGATGCCACGATGTGTAGACCGGGTCGCCGCACGCGTCATAGTCCAGTTCCACCCCGAGGCCCGGGCGCGTCGGTGGCAGCAGATACCCATCCTGCAGGACGATCGGTTCCTTGACCAGCGCGAGCCGCTCCGGCGTATCGTCGGGTCGGTACTCCAGGATCGTGAAATTGTGCGTGCTCAGGCAAAAGTGCACGTTCACCGCAGTCGCCACGGGTCCGCACGGGTTGTGCGGCGCCACCGTCACGTACTCGGCTTCCGCCAGGGCTGCCACCTTTTTCATCTCCCACAGCCCACCCATCAGGCACACGTCGGGCTGCAGGATGTCCGCCCCGCCGCGTGACAGCAGGTCGCGGAACTCGTACTTGGTGTACAGCGCCTCGCCGGTCGCGATCGGGATTGGCGACTTGGCGCGCAAGTGAGCCAGTGCCTCCCGGTTCTCTGGTCGCAGCGGCTCCTCGAGGAAGAGCGGACGGTAGGGCTCGAGCACACGGCACAGGGTCAATGCAGTGGACGGCGCAAAGATCTGCGCATGCGCGTCGAGACCGATGTCCACGTCGTCGCCGACCGCCTTGCGCACCGCCGCGATCCGGGCTTCAGCATCCTTGAACGCCGCAGCGAGTCCCGTGTCGTGCCACAGCGGTTCGCCGCGGAAGAACGGGAACATCTTGAGCGCCGTGTACCCGTACCGCTCCACCGTCCGGCGCGCCTGCTGCCCGAGCGCGTGCGGCGTATCCCCACCCACGGACTGGTAGACCCTGACCTTGTCCCTGCACTTGCCGCCGATCAACTGGTAGACGGGAACGCTCAGCGCCTTGCCCTTGATATCCCACAGCGCGTGCTCGATCCCGCTGATCGCCGCGTTGACCACGGAACCCCCGGGGAAGCGGGAGCCCGCGTACATCAACTGCCACAGTCCCTCGATGTCCATCGGGTCACGCCCGACTAGCCACTCTGCCAGGTCGGCGATCGCCTCGACCGTCGCCTTGTCCGGCCCTACGCTGTACGCCTCGCCAGTACCCTCGATCCCCTCGTCCGTCTTGACGCGCACAAAGGGGATGTTACGCCCGCCGAGCGACGTCAGGTACGCCTGCACCGCAGCGATCTTCATCTGAACTACCTCCCCGTGGGCGGTCCTGCCTCACGCCTCCGCGCCACGCCTTACCGCGCGCTACTTGTCCCAGCGCCGGTCGGGCTGCCAGAACCCCAACTTGGGCGTGTTCCACTCATCCGTGGGCTCGAACAGACCGCTGGGCGGGCGCAGATTGGCCCTGATCCCCTCATAGTTGAGGTCCACGCCCAGACCCGGTCCCTGCGGGACGCGCGCATAGCCGCCCTCGATCAGCAGGTCGGGCAGTCCGATCACCAGATCGGTCCAGAACGGCAGGTCCAGCGCATGGTTCTCTAGCGCGACAAAGCTCGGGATCGCCGCCGCACAGTGCAGGTTCGCCATGAATGCGATCGGCGATCCCGCAAAGTGCAGTGCGGTGGGCAGACCGTGACACTCGGCATAGTCCGCGATGCGCTTGGTCTCCAGCATGCCGCCGGACGTCAGTAGGTCCGGATGGAGGATGTCCACGGCGCGCTTCTCGATCATCTCCCGGAACCCTTCCCACAGGTACAGCTCTTCGCCCGCGGCAGTGGGCACCCCGATCGCGGCGGTCACCTGGCGGTGCCCGTCGATATCCCACCACGGCATAGGGTCTTCCATCCACGCCAGCCCGTACGGCTCCAGCGCGCGTCCCAGGCGGATCACCTCTTTGGCTGTCATGTACCCGTGGCCAAAGTGATCGATGCACAACGAGACATCCCATCCCGCCGCCTCGCGAACGGCAGCCACGATCTGGGCCATGCGGGCGATGCCTGCATCCGTCACGCGGCTGCCAAAGCCGGTCCCCGGCGCACGTCGTCGGCGTCCGAGGCTCAGCTCGCCCTGCGGCGGCGTGCCGATCAGCGCGTCCGGTTGGCCCGCCAGCACCGCCGGGCCGATGTCGAACTTGATGAACGTGAGTCCCATCTCTTTGCGCTGCAGCACCCGGGCTGCATACGCCTCCGGCGTTGGCTCGGCGGGCGCCGGCGTGTCCGCGTAGATCCGGACCTGGTCCCGGTACATGCCCCCCAGGAACTGGTAGCAGGGCACGCCGTACACCTTGCCGATCAGGTCCCATAGGGCGACCTCGATCCCCGACACGCCCCCTCCCTCTCGCCCGGGGTTGCCAAAGTGCTTGATCGCCCGGAAGATCAGGTCGATGTTGCACGGATTCTGGCCCAGCAGCAGACTCTTGAACTGCAGCGCGCTCTCCTTGTGCCCCGCATCGCGCACCTCGCCGATCCCGTACACGTCCTGGTTCGTATCGATGCGGATGATCGGGTAGTCATAGTTGCTGCAGACCACAGCCACCCGCATGTCGGTGATCTTGAGGCTCGAGGGGCTTGAGTAAGTGTTCACGCGCTGCTCGATCCGCTCCTTGATCGTGCCCTCTTGGTCCGGCATCGCTCCCATCTCCTCCACTCAGCGCTCACTTGTGCCACGTCAGGTACGGCTGAATCCGCTCCCACACGCGATCGATCTCGCGCAGGTCGTCATCGTCCAGCGGTCGCACGCGAGACCGGATGCGGTGGTTCGTGAACACGCCCCGCCGCACCATGATCTCCTTGGCAAACGCCATGCCCATCAGCCCCTCCAGCATCAACGCCGGCAGCAGGCGCTCGTGCAGGTCTCGCGCCGCCCCCTCCTGCCCCGCATCTAGCAGGTCCCACACCCGCTGCACGACATCGCACAACTGGCAGGCGTGCACCACGCCGCGCGAACCGCGCGCGTGCTCGGCGATCATGGGGCGCCCGCCGCCCCCGCCCATGACGCCCTCGATCGCGGGACACTCGCGCGCCACGAGGGCGCCAATGCTATGCGTACTCGGATGTACCTCCTCCTTGACCCAGCACACGCGCTCCAGTTCCGTGCAGAGCTGCACCACCTGGTCCGGGGACAGCGCGACGACGCCGGCGTTTTGGATCCAGACCGGGATGTCCACCGCCCCCGCGATCGCCGCATAGTAGGCATAGATCGTCTCAAAGTCAGGTCGCAGGGTGTAGGGTGGCATGGCGATCACGGCGTCCGCTCCGACCTGCGCCGCGTACTCGGCAAAGCGGACTGCGAGCGGCGTGTTGACCGCTGCGCAGTTGGCGACCACCGGCACGCGCCCTGCGCTCACTTCGACCGGGATACGGATCATCGTCCGCCGCTCATCCTCGGACAGAACGCGGAACTCGCTGACCATGACCGGCGTCACCAGCCCGCCGACGCCGCACCCGACGCAGAACGAGATCTCGTCTGCCAGCACCTGCTCGTCGATCTGGTCTCGCTCGTCAAAGGGCGTCATCGGGATCGCAAAGCTGCCACGCCACTCCTCGTGCGCCATCCTGTTCACCCCTTCGCGTAGACTGCCCTACCGGGCAGCGCCGAGCGCCGCGACCTCGCGCAGCGCGCGCTCATAGACCTCATAGTGCTCGCCTTCGGCTTCCTCCGGGTCAACGAGCTTGAGCCACAGGGCCTGGTCGGGCCGATCCCGTGCCAGCTGCCGTCGGCTGACGTGGATGGCGCTGCTCCTGTCGTGCCACTGCACCTCGCGATCCTGGAGCAGGATGTACTCGCCCGCATACTTGGACACGAACTCCCGTTGGTGCTCCCGGTAGTACAGCGCCTGTTCCGCCGTCGAGCGGCGCCAGCTGACCACACGCTCCTGGTGGTCCGTGATCTGCGCATAGAACTCGCCCAGTGGCGCCGAGACCTCTGATCGGTAGTCGATCTCGTCCAGGTTCACGCTCCCGAACCCGCCCTCGGCGGCAACCAACAGGGGATTGCGGTCTCGGTGGTAGGGAGGCGTCAACCAGTCGCCCGCAGGGTCGTGTCCCATGAGCTCAGTAGCGCACGCGTCCGTCGCGATCACCTGGTCGCCTGCGATCAGCGTGTCGGTGACCCGCGGGTTCGGCTCGCCCCACTCTCGGCCCGCCTGGCTGACCAGCGCGTCGAGGATATTGAGCGCCGGGTTGTAGAGGCGACCCAGGTCGGCGAGCATGTAGGGCATCCGCACCAGGTGATGGTAGTACTGCCGCGATCTGCCGTGGGGCTCTGTGGGCATCAGGCCGAACAGGTTCTTGAGGCACAGGGTGGTCCCCATGAACGCGTGGTTCTTGAGCTTTTGCACGCTCACGAACGCATCTGCGTCCAGCACCCGCTCTGGAAGCAGGTACTGGCGGAACATCTGCCCGCCACCCGGGACGGCATACATGCGATGCGGGGGCAGATCGCCGTCGACAAAGGTGACCCCAAACTCCTCGAGGAGAGGCAGGAGCGTGATCGTGCCGTTGTCGCGTCGTTCTGCCTCACTCCCAACGACGCTGATCTCGGTGCACAGGATCTCGGCGTCGGTCTTTTCCCGGAGCAGACGCAGCGTAGCGCGCGCCACGCGCTCGCTGACCAGCTGCAAGAGCTGGCCCTCAGCATACACGAGCCTGTCCTGAGGCCAGGCTTGGTTGAACTTGATCGCGATCGTCTTGGCCCGGCGCAGCTTGGCCCAGGCCTGTGATAGGGGAGCGGTCGCCCGCTCCAGGGCTGCGTACACCTCATCGTCGTCGGCTCGGTGATCGCAGCGTACGGCGCGTACTTGGGGCTTTAGTTGACTGGACATGCGTTCGCACAACTCCGTCTCTTCGCGTGATGGGGCTCGGACGCGCACGCCCGAACCACCATCCATCTTACCACGGCTTGTTGCCAGCCCCAAATCGGCACGCGCCCTGCAGCGAAGGGCTGTCACACCCCCCTTGCCAACCGCTCGGCGATCGCCAGCCAAGCCGGAGAGCGATCGAGGTGCTGGACCGCAAAGAACTCGGGCCAGATCTCCTGCAACTGGCCGACGCTCCGCAGCCAACCCACCTCCACTGCCGCCTCGATCTGTCGGTAGCAGCGCGCGTTCTCGCCGCACAGCGACCACGCCGTGGCGGCGACGATGTGCGGGAACCCGCTGGCCGGTGGGTCGCTGGCGAATGCGCGCTCGTACCCTTCGGCAAAGGAGCAGAACTCATGCTCTGGCATGTCGCTCACGTTCTCGGCAGCCCAGTGATTGATCGCGACCTCATAGTCCAGCACCGGCTCAAAGCCGACCTTCCTCGCGACGCCCAGCGATCCCACGTTGTTCGTCCAGCAGTGCCATCCGATCTCGGTGAACCCGGCGTCGAGCGCGTGCTCCACTGCCGCCGCCGTGACCAGCGTCGCTAGCCCTCGCCGCCGGAAACCGCGCCTCGTGCTCACGCCGATCTCGCAGCGCTGCCCGACGACATAGTCCACCAGGCACTGGCTGACGATCTCCCCGTCGTGCAGGACACAGAACCCAAATCCTCGCGCGCAGAAGGCGTCGAGCGACTGCCACTCCTCGAGGATCGCTTCCGCGAGCTCGCCCCGTATCTGTGCACAGTCCACCGGCTGCAGCGTAAACCCCACCGGTACCCGCTCGCGCCAGTCGCCCAGCAGCGGCGTTCGCAGTCGGAGGTAGGTGCGTCGCGCAGGCACGGCATAGGTGTGCGCCAGCACCGGCTCCAGGTCCTCCCTCGACAGCGCTCGGTCGTGGAACAGCGCAAAGACGCAGTCACGCGGCAGTCTCGCGTTTACCTCTGCCGCAAAGGCGCTCGACATCCCTTTTCGCGCTGCCAGGTAGTGACCCTCTCCTGCCGCCACGTAGGCTGCGCCCGGGTTGTCGCACCGATCGACATAGATCTCGCCCGGACTCGCGCCGTCCAGCACGCTTGCCACGTGCAAGTGGACCTCTGCCAGATCCCTCAGCAGTGGCTCGGCGTTGCGTCGATCGGTTCCCTCTAGCCGGTACATGCTTGCCCTCCTCCTTTGCACACCCACCCACGTCTCCATCCGCCCACTGGCGCAAAAGCGTGCGGGCCCACGAATGTGATGGACACTCGTGGCCCCGCGCTTGGCTTCGGCGTGGTACGCTGGATCGCGCTCGCGCGGGACTCGGGCGCAGAGCGGCGCCGAGCCAGCGTCGCGAATGACGTCAAGGACGCACGCCGGCGGGAGATCAGCCGCGGCTCCACGCGCAGCGCTATGGGTCTCAGGTTGCCTCTGCCCTGGCGCGCGCAGCATCATCCAGCCGTCTCAGGGTCCGCTGCAGATAGGCGCGCGCGCGTGTCCCGTGCAGTTGCGTCCGCGCCAGCGCTTGTCGCACCGGCTGTGCTGCTGCGGAGCCGATCGCGACCAGGGCGTCTGCTGCCAGCGCACGCACCTTGGCATCCTCATCTTCCAAGCATTCCAGGAGCGGCTCGATCGTCGACGGGTCCCTAGCTTCCGCGAGCCCACGCACTGCTCCACGCCGTGTGTGACGGTTCGCGCTCGAGAGCGCCTCCACCACCACTGCGATCGCCCTCGCTCCGCCGATCCGGGCGAGCTCGTGGGCAATGTACGCGCCCCGCCAGTCAGAGACCGTCGGTAGGGTCCGCGCAAAGGTGGGCACGCAGCGATCGTCGCGCAGCTCGCGCAGCAGCTCCGCCGCCACCTCCTCGACCTCACCCCCCTCTGAAAGCCGCTCCACCAGGATCTCGCGTCCGCCGTCATCGCCCTGTCGCGCGACCCAGCAGGCAGCGACCAGGTTTCGCTCCTCGAACGCCATCTGGCGCAGCGCCTCCTCGCCTGGGCTGCCCAGCTCCACGAATGCCTCAGTCGCTTGCAGCCCGTTCTCCCACCCCGCTTCGCGCAGGAACTGCTTGAGCCGCACCAGGTCCTCAGGTCCGGCGATCCGATGCAGGGCCCGCACCGCCTGCCGCCGGACAATGGGCTCGCCGTCGTCCAACGCGGCGATGATCGCTGACCTGCCAGCTGGCGCGCCGATCATCCCCAGGCACATCACCGCATAGCGCCGGATCGAGCCCTGGTCGTGCGCTGTCGCCTCGACCAGGGCCTCCACCGCCGGTTCGCCGATCGCGACCAGCCCCTGCACTGCCTTCCGACGCACCTTGGTGTACGTGTCGTCGAGCGCGCGGATCAGGAGATCGGTCGTTCGCGGATCGGCCATTTCCGCCAGGGCGCCGACCACATCGCGCCGCAGGCGTGGATAGGGTGTGCTCGCCGCGACCAGGAGCAGATCGGTGATCTGCGGGCCCATCTCTGCTAACCGCTGAGACAGGATAGCGCTCTCTTTCCTGTTCCATCCCCCCATGTTGCGCATGATCTCGAGCGCCGCGAGCTGGGCCCGTGCCCGTTCCGGCAGGTCCGGCGCCCGAGCCAGCGGCGCCAGGATCGCGAACGCCCGAGGCCAGTCCCCGAGCGTTGCTCCCACCATGCAGCCAACCAGGATCGCCGCCTCGGGAGATGCCGTCCCACGAACGGCAATGCCGGCAAGCACATCCGCCTGTAGGGCATCGCTTTGCGTGAGCAGATAGGCAGCTCGTGCCCTGAGCGCCGGCTCGGTCTTGGTGTCACAGATCGCGGCGACGAGGTGAGGCAGGATGGCGCCCTGGAAGCGCAGCAGCACGTCTACTGCCGTCGCGCGCACATACTCCTCTCCTTCGTTCAGCAGCGCACGAAAGCCCGCCCCAGACAGGGCACGTCCCCGCATCAAGTACGCCTCGCAGCGCAGCCAGCGTTCGTCGGCGTCTTGCACCGACAGAGCGTGCAGCAGCCAAGGCTCGTCGAGGGGCGTGGGATCGGCAAGGTTCCGCGCCGCCGGTGCGTCATCCTGCGCCGCCAGCGCGGAGAGCCGTCCCCAGCACCCCCGCAGCACGTGCTCCCGCTCTGGGACCGCGAATGGCCTGCAAGGACGGTCTGCCCCAGCGTCGTCGATCTCCGCCAGTACGTGCGCCATCCGTTCTGCCTGATCCCCGGACTGGTGCTCGTGCCACGCCTCCGTGCGCACGTCGACGAGGTGCACATTCGCGTGCCAAGGCCGGAACGCAGACACCTCGCTGCGCTCCACGGGCAGGCAGACCAGGCCCGTGTCCTCGTTCAGGCTGTAGGGCAGTCGGGTCAGCTCGGACAACGCGTGCGCCTGGCTGCCGGACCAGGCTGCGAGGCGCTTCCACAGCTCGCGCGTGCCCCGTCCGCGGTAAGGTCGCGGGATCGCCTCCGCCGGGATCGAGATGTGCAGGCTGCGATGCCCGCTGAACTTGAGCCGGTACCCGACCTCGTAGCGGTCCATGAGCGTTGCCACGGGGGCGACGTCCCGAAACGCATCTCGCCAGGTCGGCAGATCGGCCTCGAACACACAGTCGCGCGCCGCACCGCCGTCCAGATCGCGCCGCCAGACTGACATGTGAAACGAGGGATAGTAAGCCGGTCGCTCCGTGCGGGCAACGTCGGGCAGAACCGTCGCGATGCGCTGTGCGACGAGATCGCGCAGCGCATCAACACTATCTGCCAGCACCTCGTGGCGGTTCCAGTCCGGTTCCCAGTGCGCCTTGCGCGAGATGACCATCACGATCCGGTGCACCGACAGCATGTCCAGCACGAACGACAGGAACCGGTCCTGCAAATAGTAATCAAGCACCTCGCCCAGCGTCGGCCCACGCCCCAGCGCAATCGCTCCCATGCGTCCCGTCCTCCTCTGGTCTACTGCGCGTGCGTGCGGGGCCCTAGGGGCAGCTAGCTCCCCTTCCCCTGCCGTCCCAAGAGACGGTCGATCTCGGCAAGCTGCCCGGCGTCCAGTGGCCCGTAGCGCATCGCCGCACAGTTCTCCTCGACCTGCGCTACGGTGCGGAACCCCGGGATCGGGATCGTGCGCTCGCTGCGCGCCCACAGCCACGCGAGGGCGCCCTGCGCGAGCGTACGTCCGCCGCTGGTCAAGATGTCACGGATCGCCTGCACCTTGGCGTACCACTCTGGACTCGGTTTGCCATCCTGAAAGTAACGCATCCACGCCGGTCCTCGGGCGCCGCGCACGTCCGCATCGCCCAGCCTGGAATCTGCGCGGTACTTGCCCGTCAGGAGGCCCATTGCCAGCGGTCCGCGGTTGATGCTTGCGAGGTCCATCTCCTCGCACAGGGCGAGCATCTCCGGCGCGTCGTTCAGGGCGTTCATCTGGTGCTGGACCGTGGCACAGTGCAGCCCTTCAGCAAACAGGCGCGCCCGCGCCGGGTCGTCGGTACTCCACCCGTAGGCGCGGATCTTGCCCTCCGCAACCAGCGACTCCAGCGTATCGCGCACCTCGACTGCCTCTTCTAGATCGTGCCCTCCCAGGTGAAACTGGTAGAGGTCAATCCAGTCGGTCCGCAGCCGCCGCAGCGAAGCCTCGCACGCACGCCGGATGTAGGCAGGCGTCGCATCCGCGCCCGTGATCTGTCGCGTCGAAGGATCGAACGTGTTGCCGAACTTGGTGGCGAGCACCACCTCACGGCGATGCCCTTCCAGCGCGCGCCCCAACACCTCTTCGCTATGACCCGCACCGTACACGTCCGAGGTATCAAAGAGCGTGATCCCGAGCTCAATGGCGCGGCGGATCGCCGCGACCGACTCTTCGTCATCCACCTCACCCCACCCGACCGCCGCGTCGCCGCGCCAGAAGGGCCCTCCGATCGCCCAGGAGCCGAGGCCCATCGCGCTTGACTCGATCTCTGCGCGCCCCAGCCTCCTCGTCATCGGTGCCTTCATCGCGCTCTCCTTCCTACTCTGCAACATACCTCCGCCAAGCGACGGGTATGTGCCGCGCAGCCGTATTGTGTCGGCGCTCGCTCTGGCGAGACGGGCTGCCCCGTCTCGCCCCCCCCCCGCGCGGGCCCGCACGTTGTGTTCAGACCGAGCGTTCTCCGCTAGCGTATTTCATGAACTGCACGCGCTCATAGGCGGCTGGGTTCTCGCTCTGCTTCTGGCTCATCTGGCCCTTGTACTGCTCCAGGCCATAGTAGCCCTTGCGCGTCATCCAGGCATCCACCTCCGCGAGCATGGTCGCGAGGTGCCCTACCCCGTTCTTGTACAGCGCCGACACGACCTGCACCGCGCTCGCTCCCGCCAGGATCTGCTTGACGACTGCGTCTCCATCGTGGATCCCGGTTGACCCTGCCAGGTCGCAGTCGACCCGACCCGACATCATAGCCACCCATCGCAGCGGGATGCCCTGTTCTGCTGGCGTGCTCAGCACGTTCCTTGACACCAAGCGGAGTGCATCCGTGTCGATGTCCGGCGTGTAGAAACGGTTGAACAGCACCAGCCCGGCGACCCCCGTCCGAGAGAGCCGCAAGATCATGCCCCCCACGTTTGTAAAGTGGTAGCTGACCTTGAGGGCGATCGGGATGTCGACCTGCTGCCGGACCTTTGCCACTACATCAAAGTAGGCCTGTTCCTGGGCTGCGCTGCTGCGCTCCAGGTCTGACGGCATGAAGAACATGTTCAGCTCGAGCGCATCCGTGCCCGCTGACTCGATCTCCTTGGCAAACGAGATCCACTCGTGCGAGTACATGCAGTTCACGCTCGCGATGACCGGGATCGACACGCTGCTCTTGCACGCGGCGATCAGAGCCGTGTACTCGCGTAGCTTGTCCCCCCTGATCTGCTGGTCATAGTACTCGTAGGCGTCGACGTCATACCCACGCGCGGCGACCTGTTCGAGCAGATCGCGGTGTTCCATCACGATCTCTTCCTCAAAGATCGACTTGAGCACGACCGCTCCCGCCCCGTTCTGCTCCAGTGCCTTTACCCCCTCGACCGAGGCGCTCAGCCCCGAGCTGCCCGCGACGATCGGGTTGCGTAGCTTGAGTCCCAGATAACTCGTCGTCAGATCCGCCATGGCACATCCTCCCATCGCTTCAAATGTGTCGCCAGCATACCATCGGTCGCCGCTGCTGTCAACTCAGAGTGTCCACTCCGGTGCACTTGACAGACGGCGACAACCGTCCTAGACTGTGTCGCGAGTGATCCGCGAACCGAGCCATTGAGGCGTCCGCTACCGCCGCACGGGCGCAGGCATTGCCCGCGTCCAGACGTGACAGACCAGGAGGCATACCGATGCAGCGCGCGACAACAGAAGTCCTTTACTTTGAGATAGGGCCAGAGAACCGCCCGACCATGACCGTCCAGCCCGGAGAGGTCTTTGAGGTCCAGACACAACTCAACCGTGGACCGTGGATCGACACCCATCCACAAGGAGACGAACTGCGCCAGCGCCTCTATGGCGGCAATCCCTCCAGCGGGTGCATCTATATCGAAGGCGCCGAGCCAGGACAGGTGCTCACCGTGCACGTAGGCCCGATCGACCTCGACCCGCTCGGCTTCACCGCCTTTGGCGGGAGCAACGGCGCCATGCCCGGTTGGCTCGGGGGCTCCGGGGTGGGCAGGCACCATCGCATCGTCGAGATTCACGATGGCATCATCGAGTGGGACGACCACGTGCGTCTCCTCGCTGCGCCAATGCTGGGCTATGTCGGCATCGCGCCCGCGCGCGAACGGTACCACAATGGCTGGGCAGGGCAGTGGGGCGGCAACTTTGACGCACAAGAGGTCACCACCGGCGCAGCAGTCCATCTCGTCGTGAACGTGCCCGGCGCGCTCCTGCACGTCGGCGACATGCACGCCCTCCAGGGAGACGGCGAGATCTGCGGCGCGGGCGGGATCGAGGCGAGCGGTCGCGTGCAGCTCCGCTGCGAGCTCTCCCCTAGGCCCGCTTCCATGCACTGGCCCCGCTTGGTCAACCAGACACATATCGCCGTCATGGCGATGGCCAAACCCGCAGAGGACGCGTTCCGTCACGCGCTGGCGGACATGGTCCTCTGGCTGCAGGAAAGCTATGGCTACACGCGCGGCGAGGCCTACCTCTACCTGGGGCAGGTGCTCGAAGCGCGCTGCACGCAGTTCGTGAACCCGACCTTCACCTACATTGCCAAGGTCGCCCGGCGCAGGCTCCCCACCCCGGTGACTGGCTAGTCCGGTGCTCCCCGCGCTGCGACCTGCGTGCCTCTGGCGTGTGCGCCAGAGACCAACCAGCGCGTGCCGCGGGGAGCCATCCTCTCGTTGCCTACCACGGGGCGGCGTAGGCTGTGCCGGTCGGCTGACTGCGCGCAGCACGAACTGCCACCTCGCCGCCTCACTGCTCGCCCGGAACGGCGCGCCAATCCCACCGCTGCTGGAACCTTTTGCGCCGGTCTGGCGTCTACATGGCGAGTGCACATGCACTACAAACCAACATAGAGGGAGTGTATCACACATGAAGACAACCGTTTCGCTCAAGCGTTCTCTGCTCGTGCTCCTCGTCGGGTCGTTGCTCGCAGCCGTAGTTGCGGCGTGCACGCCCGCCCGCGCCGCCCCGCCGGCTGATGCGTTAGCGGAGGAGCTCATCCAGTCGCCCTCGGTATCGCGCTATGTGACGGTGATCGGCACCGGTCGCGTCACGTTGGCGCCCGATGTCGCGCGCATTCACGTGGGCGCCGAAGCCACCGCCGAGTCCGTCGCAGTCGCCAAGGCAGACGTCGACGCGCAGATCGATGCCATCCTGGTCGCGCTCAAGGCACAAGGCGTCGCCGACGCCGACATCCAGACCTCCAACTATAGCATCTACTACGTGCAGGAGCCTGGGATGCCCGTCCTCCGCGACGAGGAAGCGAGCGCAAGCCAGGGAGGGTACCGCGTCTCCAGCACCCTGCGCGTCACCGTACGCGACGTCGATACCGTCGGCGCGGTGCTTGACGCCGTCGTCGATGCGGGCGCGAACCAGGTCTACGGCGTCGAGTTCACCGTGGACGATGAGGGCAAGTGGCAGTCGGAGGCGCGAACCGCCGCTGTGGCGGACGCCAAGGCACGGGCGGAAGAATTGGCCAAGCTCTCCGGCGTGGAGCTGGGCAAGGTGCTGTCGGTGAGCGAAGTGATCGGCGGCGGGGTCAGCCCAGTGATGGCGCTGGGCGTCGAGCGTGCTGTTGGCGGCGCCGGGATCGCGCCCGGCGAGCTCGAAATGTCGACCCAGATCCAGGTCACCTACGCGATCCAGTAGCCTGCGCAGAGAGGGGGTGGGGCCTTTGCCCCACCCCCTTTTCGTTCCTCCACTCCCCCCGCCCACAGCCATCTTTCGCTAGGCAGGCGCCAGCGACTCCCACTGCACCAGCAGCGCGTCCAACTTGTTCTGCAGCTCTACCCGTACCCGCTCCAGCGAGCGGACGCGGTGCCACTGTGCGTCGCCTGCGGCGAGTTCCATCTCGCCGCCCGTCCTGTCGAGCGCCCGTTCCAGCGCTTCGATCTCTGCCTCGACGACGAAAAGGTCCCTTTCCCCGCGCGCGCCATCCGTCAGGCGCCCTCGCACCCCGTCATCACGGGCGCCGTTCCCCTGCCGGACGGGCGCTGCGCCCACTGCGTCGAGCTCGCGCGCCACGAGGTAGGAGGCGTACCCTCCCTTGTATACGTGCAGTCGGCCCTCGCGCAGTTCCCAGACCTGCGTTGCCAGGGCGTCGACCAGGTACCGGTCATGCGATACCATGACCACCGTCCCGCCAAAGGATCGCAGCGCCTCTTCCAGCACCTCCTGCGCCGGTATGTCGAGGTGGTTCGTCGGCTCATCGAGCAGCAGCAGGTTCGCCTGCTGCAGGGAGAGCAGCGCGAGGGCCAACCTGCTGCGTTCGCCACCGCTCAGCGCTTCGACTGGCTTGAACACGTCATCGCCGTGGAACAGGTAGCGGGCCAACAGCGCGCGTGCGGATCCCGCGTCCATCGTGCGCTCCGCCATGAGCGTCTCCAGCACCGTCCGCCCTGGGGAGAGCATGTCCTGCGCCTGCGCATAGTATCCCGTCTCGACGTGCGCCCCCAGCTGCACCTCGCCAGCCAGTGCTTCCACCTCGCCCAGGACAGTCTTGAGCAGCGTCGTCTTGCCCGCGCCATTGGGCCCGATCAGCGCCGCCCGCTCCCCGCGGCGGAGCTCGAGATCCCCGTCCGTATCGAACAAGGCCTTTCCAGAATAGCCCACCGCCAAGCCGCGTGTGCGCATGACAATGTTGCCCCCGCGTACAGCTGCGTGCAGCCGCACCTTGGGGCGTTGTAGGCTCGGGTTCGGGCAGACCAGGGCCTTGATGTGCTGTTCCACCTGGGCCACATTCCACTTGGTCTTGGACACCGCGACCTGCTCCGTCACCGCGAGCCAGCTCGATTGCAGGATCCCCACCCCGCCCTGCTCGACCGCTTTCACCTGGCGCGCCAGCCGGCGCAGCCTCCCCTTGGCCTGGTCGGTGGTGCTGCTACGCGCGATGTTGCGCTTTACATAGTCCAGCTCCCGCAGGAAGCGCTCCCTGGTGCTCTCGAACTCAGACTCGCGTCGTGCCCAGCGCTCGCCGCGCTGCCGCAGGTAGGCAGAGTAGTCACCACGATACACCTCGAGCCCGGCGGTGCCCATCTCCCAGATAGCGTTCGCCACTCTGTCCAGGAAGTACCGGTCGTGGCTGACGACCAGCAGCGCGCCTTCCCACGAACGCAGCGCGCTCTCTAGCCATTCCACCGCGCGCATGTCGAGGTGGTTGGTTGGCTCGTCCAGGATCAGCAGGTCCGGTCGCTCGAGCAGGAGACGCGCCAGCAGAGCGCGCGTCTTTTGGCCCCCGCTGCAGTGCCCGAGCGCCAGTCCATGCTCTGCAGGCTCAAAGCCCAGGCCTGTCAGCACCTGCCTGATCCGCACCTCGTACTCGTATCCCCCGGCGAGCTCGAACGCTGCCTGCATCGCACCGTACGCCTGGAGCAGTTCGGGCCCGGCGGAGCCCGATGCCATCTCCGCTTCCATGCGCCGCAGCTCCGCTTCCTGCGCACGCAGGCCCGCGAACACGGTCAGCGCCTCCTGGTACACCGTATGACCCGGGTCTGAGAAGGCGCGCGCTGCCTCTTGCTGCAGGTACCCGATCCGTGCGCCACGCGCCGTGTACACGCTCCCCTCGCTGGCGCGCTCCTCGCCTGCCAGGATGCGCAGCAAGGTCGTCTTGCCGATGCCGTTCGGCCCAACCAGGCCGATCCGGGCATCCCTCGCGACACTCCCTGATAGGCCGACAAAGACGTCGAGCGCGCCGAAGGACTGGGTCAGATCGTGGAACGTCAGGACAGACATGGTACCTTCCCCTTGCAGAAACGAAAACGGGCCGTGGATGCGCCCACGGCCCGCGGATCGACAACTCAGATTGACATAATCAGCCGACAGGTAGGCGCACTAACGCGTGGTCCCCTCCTCTACCCCAGTGCTCGTCGGGTTGTGTGCGCCTACGTCCCAATGCATCTACCATACCCTCCACTACGAACAGATCCCATTATACGCCTCTGCGGCGGATTGTCAAATCGACATGTACGCGAGTCAGCTCCACTGCGGGCAGCGCCCGCGTGCCACGACAACCGTCAGCCCCACGCTATCGAGGCCTCGCGCCAGCGCCCGCCCTGCCTCCTCTCCCCGGTCTAGGTTGACCACGGCTACGCGCTCCGCCCCCACCGCGCGCGCCACCTCTGCCAGGTCCACCGCACGACGCGGCGCACCCCGCGCGCTACGCGCCGTGCCGGGATGGGGTTGCCCCCCCGACAGGGCGGTCGTGCCGTTGTCCAGGATCACGACCAGCATCGGCAGGTCAAGCCGTGCCGCATCCATCAGCCCGTTCAAACCGGTATGGAGGAAGCCCGAGTCGCCTGCCAACGCGATCACGCGCCGCTGCTCGCTGCATCCCCTGATCTGCTGGGCAAGCGCGATCCCGGCGGCAGTCCCAATGCTTGACCCGAGGCTGTTCTTGACGTCGAGCAGACGATATGGCTCGAGCTGTCCACGCACCATGCACCCCGGATCGCCTACCACGATCGCGCGATCCCGTCCTCCGCGAGCGTCGATCGCGCCAAGCAGCGCGTCAAAGACGGGCACGTACGGACAGCCCTCGCACAGCGCACGCTGGCTCGGCATGGAGCGCGATCCTGTTCCCCCAGCTTGAAGCGAGAGGGAGGGCCATGCCCGGTTCAGCGCATCCGCGATCTGCGTCGCGAACAGCTCGCCTGCCACGGGGACGTGCCCCGTGTCGCGACCCAGGATGGGCAGGTCCAAGCCGGCGGACTGTGCTGCAGCGCGCACAGCTTGCTCGAGAAGAGGCGCCGTTTCCTCCACGACCAGCGCCGCCTTCACCCTCTGGAGATAGGACGTGATCCGACCGGCCGGTAGCGGATGGAACGTGCCCAAGCCGAGCACCCGCAGTTCCGCTGGCGGCTCCGCGCCGAGCAGATCGCACACCTTCTGATAGGCATACCCGGCGCAGATCGCGCCCCAGGGCCCGCTGCCGCGCTCGACGTTCAGCGGCGAGACCTCGAACCCCTGCCTGACGTGCGACAGGCGCTCCTGCTGGCGGCGGTGGTAGGGCACCACGTTCGTGGGCAGGACCACCCAGCGCATCCACTCCCGGACCCAGGACGGTGGACCCGCACCAAGCTCTGGCACGCCCGTGCCGCCGACCGCAGACGTGCGCTCCTGCGCCAACACAAGCGCACGCGTGACGCGGACCATCACCGGCATCCCCAGGCGTTCAGAGAGCGCGAACCCCTCGCGCATCGCCGCCCGCGCCGCGGCAACGGTGCACGGTTCGAGCACCGGCATCTCCGCCCCCAAGCCAAGCACGCGGCTGTCCTGTTCGTTCTGCGATCCCCATCCCCCTGGATCGTCGCCGACGAGAAGGACCAGCCCGGCGTGACATCCGGAGAGGGCAAAGGCCATCAGGGGATCGAGCGCCACGTTCATGCCGACGCTCTTGACGCACAGCAGCGCCCGCGCGCCGCCAAGCGAAGCGCCGTAGGCGATCTCGATCGCGACTTTCTCGTTGCTCGTCCACTCGACCTGCACCTGCCGGTCGTCCGTGGTTGCGGCGATCTCGTCGACCACCGGTGTAACCGGCGAACCCGGATACCCGGTGACAAGCGCGACGCCCGCCTCGATCGCGCCCAGCGCCAGCGCCTGTGCGCCCGACACCTCTGCCCCCTCCTGCGTCATCCCAGGTTCTCCCCTTGCCTTCCTTCAGTCGCTAACGCGCCAGGATCAGGGCCGATACATCCCGTATCGCCGTGCCGCTTTGTACATCGCGACCACGTTCTCCGTTGGCGAGTTGTCCTGCAGCTGGTGTGTGGGCGCTAGCGCGTACCCCCCGCCTGGCATCATCACTGCCAAGGTCTGCCGTACGTCCGCCACGACGTCCTCTACCGTCCCGTAAGCCACCGGTCCCGCCGTCGAGATGCAGCCGTGAAAGGCGAGCCGGTCGCCAAAGCGCGCCTTCAGGTAGGATGGCGCCATGTCTCGCGCCTCGGGCTGCAGCGTGTCGACGACATCGATCCCCATCTCGCAAAAGTCGTCAAAGGCCCAGCTGCTCGACCCGCACGAGTGGATCATCACCGGGATGCCGTACGCCTTTGCCAGGTCCACAAACCGCTGGTGCCTGGGGCGGATGTGCTTCCGGAACAGCTCCAGGCTGATCGTCGGGCCTCGCTGCGTCCCCAGATCCTCGCCCAGCGCTAGCACGTCGATCGCGCCGTCTGCTGCCTCCAGCGTCCGCCGGGTAACCTCGAACAACACGTCGAGCCGGCGGTCGATGTAGCGCAGGCACGCCGGATCGTCGGTGATCAGATCGATCAGCACTTGGCCCATGGTCCGGATCATCCCCGTGCTGTTGATGATGTCGCCCAGCCCTGCGCCCCCTGCCACAATGCAGTATGGCGCGTAGGCCCTGCAGCGCTCGACCACGCTCGCATAGTCAAAGTCATCCGGAGACGGCATGGGCCACGCCTCGACCTGCGCTAGAGAAGCATCGCGCAGGGGAAAGTCACAGTAGTCCCAGTACCCGCCTGTGTCGTGCTCGATCCACCGACGATGGATCCCCCACATGTCCGCGATCGCCCCAGGCGGGTCCGGGTGCAGCTTGGGACCGATGTAGGGCGCACCGACCGAGCGCAGGTCGACGCCCAGTGCCTGGCGCAGTCCCTCGTCATCTCCGGCGCCCAGGCGGAAGTGCGCCTTGAGGCGCCCGTCGATGCCCGGATTGGCCGAGTAGTCTACGGGCACGCGATCGGGCGCCTGGCGCGCAAACGCGGTGAGCACCCGTTCCTTCGACCCCATCTCTCGCCTCACGTCTTCCCCCTCTGCCATTCGGTCCCGTTCCGCTCACAGGCGCACATGGTCACTGCCCGCAATCAGCGTCCCCGCACCTCGCCCCCGAACCGCAAGCACGTGCCCGTTCGCAAAGTACGGAAAGTCGAAATCGGTCATGTCCCCCGCTCGCTTGCCCGGGATCGGCATCAGACGCGCCGTGAGCGGCTTGTCGACGACCACGGCGAGCGTCGAAACGTCGAGCAGGATCGATGCCAACTCTGCCACGCTGGTGTCCCCGGGCAGCGGCACCGTGTCCAGGCCCGTCCCACAGACCGCAGAGTACAGCAGCAGGCTATCCAGCCCATACAGCGCCTCCGTACTGCGCCGCGCCATGGTCAGGTCCTCCAGCACGGGGAGCATCACTCCCGAGAACCCGCACCGCGTGTACCGCGCTTCGCGGAGCGCGCGCGTGATCAGCGCAGTGGCAAAGAGTGTCCCGCTGGCGCCGAAAGCGTCGATCCCCAGCTGCTCTATTGCGTGCCCGATGCTGCGCGCCGTCTCGGGGTACGGGGCAGGCGAAAAGTCGATCCCACCAAAGGCCACGTCGTGCTCGGCGGCAAGCACGCGGCACAGCCCCTCGATGCGCTGTCCCGTCTCCTCCACCGCCCGCACCAGGTTGCGGCACGCCTCCGTGACCGTCGTCGCCCGCGCAAAGCTGTCCACAACCAGGTCGGCAGACTCTGTGGCAACCGCGAACGACGGCTGCGCCCCCTCGTGATAGGAGGCGGGGAAGAAAGGCGAGCCCGCCGCGCAGTTCGCAAGCACTGCCAATCGCAGGTTCCCGAAACCGGATGGCTCGATCGTCGATACCGACGCGATCGCCTCTGCCGCGCGCCAGATCGCCGCGAGGTGGATCCCCGCTTCGCGCTGCGCAACCTGGACCGATGCAAAGGCGACCGTGGTCTCTGACAGGATCTCTGGGATGGCGTCGATGTAGCGCAGGTCAGCGCTACCTTCTGCCGCCGGGATCGTGCCCACCGCGCAGTAGTCGATCCCCGCCTCCAGGCACAGCGCCTCCAGTTCGCGCGCGTACTGCGCCGCGTGCCTTGGGCCCAGGTCCCCGATGATCTGCGGCAAGGACGTCGCAGCGATCCGTACCGTCTGCAGTTCGATGCCTGCGTCCGCGAACAGCGCCCGGGCCCGGCGCTGGAATGCGGCCAACCTGTCCATTCGCTCTCTGTCGATGGGATACGCCATCGGGGTCCCGATGGTCACGGATCGAATGCGCATGCTATCTCTCCAAGTCTGGCGGTCGCGTGTCCGGTTGCTCCCTGCCGGCGCCGGTCGCGACCTGCGAAAAGAGCCAGAGTACGTGCGACTCTGGCTCCTGATCCATCGCCTGGCGACGCGCCGGCTCACCTATGCGGAGGTCAGCGCAGCGTGTGCGGCTTTGAGCTGATCGCGGATCTGGATGTTCTGCGGGCACTTTTCTTCGCACTCCCCGCACTCGATGCAGGCATCCGCCTGCAGCCCGCCGTGCCGCTGCTGCGGCATCCGCGCATACCCCTCTTTGGCCACACCCCACAGCCCGTACACCTGTCCGAGGTTGTACAGCTCAAAGATGCGCGGGATGTTGACCTCCTGTGGACAGGGCATGCAGTACCGGCACCCCGTGCAGTACAGCTTGGCCATCTCGTGCAGGCGCTCGAGCTGGACCCGGATCATCTCGACGTCGCTCTCGCTCAGGCTGACCTCATCCGACGCGGTGACGACGTTCTCCTCCACGTGCCGCATCGTGCTCATCCCCGATAGGGCTACTGTGACGTTCGGGTTGGAGAGCACGAAACGGAGCGCAAGCTCTGGCACGCGGTCCACTCCCGGCACCATGTCTGCCAGGACCTCGGAGCGCACGCCCAGCCGTCCACCCGCAACCGGCCCCATCACTACGACGCCGGTGTTCTTTTCCCGGGCGTGTGCGATGCCTTCCTCCAGTTCGCGGTACAGCAGGTTGTACTGGAGCGTGATCGATTCCACGTACCCAGTATCCACGAGCTTGATCAGCTCCTCGTTGCCATCGTGGAACGAGCAGCAGATGTGCTTGATCAACCCCTGGTCGTGTGCCTTGCGCATCCACTTGCCGACGCGCGGTTCGACATCCTCCACGTATCGCTTCCAGTTGATCCCGTGGTGGTTATAGATGTCGATATAGTCCACGTCGAGCCGTTCGAGGCTGTTCTCGAGGTGCGACCACCACTCCTTCTCATCCTCGCCATAGTAGTGGTTCTTGGTCGAGATGACCACTTTGTCACGCCAGCCCTTGAGCGCCTCCCCAACGGCACGCTGGCTGTCCTGGTTGCAGTAGCCAACAGCCGTGTCGATATAGTTGACGCCTGCCTCGAACGCGCGATGGATCATCGGGATCGCCAGCTCGCGGTCCACGCGCTCCTCGCCGTCGACATCGGTCATCGGCAGCCGCATCGCGCCGAAGCCCAGCTGTGATACGCTGAGGCCTGTGCGCCCCAGCTGTCGGTAGATCATTTCCTTCTCCCTCGCCTTCTGTCGCTCTGCCAGTACGCACCCCGCGCGCGTGCACGCGGGGTCAGGGCCTATTCTAGCAGAGAGGGCGCTTTTCGGCAAACGCCGCCCGTGCGGGCGCCATTCGTCGACGCACGACCGCGTGCGGACGGCGCCTGGGCCTCGCGCGCCGCATCCTCAGCCCAGCACCCACAGCGCCGCACCAGGCAGATCGGATGCTTCCTCGCGGTACACCTCTGGCGCATAACGCGCGTTGAAGCACAGCCCTCTCTTGGAGAGCTGACCCAGGAGCCAATCCCCCTCGGCGACGTCAGGTAGATTGGCGTCCACGATCAGCGGCTTGTACTCCTGGATCCTCCGCAGCATCTCGACCTCGTAGCCCTTGCGGGTCCCGCGCGGATAGGGGTCCACGACGACCTCGATCACGTCCAGCGCCTCGATCTGGACGAGAGAGGGAACAACGTGCAAGCCGTTGTTGTGGATATGAAACACGCACGAAGGGAGCGCGCGGACCACTTCCTCGTCGAAGGCGCGTATCTGTTTCTCATAGATCGACGGGCTAAGCAACGACGAGTGGTCTGCCTGCATACGCACGACGGCGCTCGGCGCGCAGACGCCAAAGCCGCTCACGTACACGCCACCTTCGTGCAGCAAGGCACTGTGCGTCGCCTCGATCACTGCCAAGTGAGCATCTGTGCACAAGCGCATCAGCCGCGCCATGCGCCCCGGCGCGTCGAGCCACCCGACGCACGCCTCGTTGACCCCGAGTAGCCCCGCCACCAGATCGCTCGGTCCGCGCAACAGCGTGTTCGCTGTCACCAGGTAGCGGTGCGCCGCGCGCTCCTGCAGCCCGCGCATGAACGCCAGATAGAGCGCCAGCCACGGGTTGCCCTCCAGGTGAATGCCTCGCGCCGCCAACGCGTCCACGTCGCCCTCGTAGCGCCCGACCCAAATCTGCCCCTCGGTCATGATGATCGGGCACCCGAGCATAGCCTCGATCCACGGGATCTTGAAGAACGGTTGGCTGAACGGAACCAGGTCGCCGATTCCCACCGACGCCACCGTCTCCTCCTCGGCGATGTGCGCTGCATCCGATGCGGACGGATCCCACGCCATCGCCGCGTCGATCAGCTGGTCGGGATCGACCATGTCAGGGATCAGCCGTTCAGCGTGGGTGACCACACTCCCATCCGCCTGCGGCAGGCGCACCGGAACAGAGGCGGCAAAAACGCCGTCCGACCGCAGGTAGCTCTTCTCTGGCGCACGACACCAAAAGGCACGGTGCTTGGCTAGCACGGACTGGAACCGCTCGCTCGACCTCGACACAGCAGAGACGCGCGCCATCGATCGTTCTCCT
>JAFGIE010000233.1 GCA_016929775.1 Anaerolineae bacterium | reverse complement strand
GGATCGCGGCTTCGGTGTGTGGTTCGAGCAGCAGCAGCCCCTCGGCGGAGAGCGCCGCCCACGCCTTGCCCAGGATGCAGCGTGCGTCTTTCGGACGGAAGACGTTGAACTCGCCGTAGAGCAGCATCGCCAGGTCGTATCCCGTCCCATACGCGGCGCGTCGGATGTCCTCCTCGACGTACGTGCAGTCCAAGCCCTCCTGCTCCGCGACGTGCGTGGCGTAGGCGATCGACGCCGGCGACCAGTCGATCCCGACACACGTGTGCCCGAGGCGCGCCAGGCGGCTGGCATACAGACCCGGTCCGCACCCCAGATCCAGGATCCGGGCTGGACGTCCCGAGAGCAGGCGATGGATCCACGCGACGTGGGCGTCGATCTTGAAGCTGCGGCGACTGGCAGCGTCGTGCTCTTGGCTGAGGTGCTCGCGCAGCATGCGCGCGCTGAACCCCGGCTCGTGCCAGGGGATGTTGTCTCCCTCGCGCCACGGCTGCGGCGCCGGATCGCGCCCGACCAGGCTGCCCAGCCCGGACGCCCCTCTCGAACGGGTCATCGTTCCCTCCTCACGGCGATCCCCAAGCGCCTCGCCACGCTGGCGGCGTTCCCCTCCAACGCCCGCGCCCCGTCGACGACGAGCACAGATAGGCCCAGGCGCTGCGCCTCCGCGCGCACCCAGCATCCCATCGCCGCGTCACGCGCCATCCAGTTCCGGAACGCCTGATCGGGCTCTGCGCACCCGTCCAGCGCGTAGTCCAGCAGCGCCTCTCGCTGCGGGTAGTGGGCGAACTGGAACGCCTCGCTCGGCACCACCCACACCGCGCGGCGGCGATCGGCGAGAACGGCGTGGACCAGGGAAGGGAGGAGCGCCGCTCCCTCCGCGACGATCGGACGGTCGCTGGGCAGGGCAGCCAGATCCTCGAGGATCATGGGCCATTCCTCTCGGTAGAACGCGATCTCGTCGGCGAGCAGCACGTCGACCGGGCGCATCCAGATCTGCTCCCAGGACATGTTGGCAATGCGGTGCATGGTGGGCTGAGCCTCGGGCGTCGCGCGCGCCATGTGCGCCCACATGGGGTCATCGCAGGTGTACGTGCGCAGGGGAACGCGGTCCGCAAGCCAGGCGGCGATGCTGCTCTTGCCCGAACACGGCGACCCACCGATCCAGTAGACGTGGGACAGCCGGTCGCCGATCTCAGTTCGACTGCCTGCGCCTGCCACAGTGCACAGCTCCTCATGGATGGCGACCTCTTGGACCGTTATTGTACACGAAATGGGGCGCCTCTCCAAGGTGAGGAAGCGATCCTATGGGCCGAGCATGCCCTCGATCTGCGCCGCCAGCGCATCCGCCTCGACCTCGCCGACGTAGATCCGGGCGACCACGCCCTGTGCGTCGATCACAAAGGTCTCGGGCACAGCGAGGACGCCGTAGGCGCGGCTGATCTGCCCGCGCTCGTCCGTGCCGTTGGCGTAGGTGATCCCATACTCGTCCACGAAGGCGCGCCCAGCCTCCTCGGCGTCTTGGTAGGTCACCCCGAGAAAGGTCACCCCACGGTCCTGGTACGTCTCCCAGACCGACTGCAGCGCCGGGGCCTCACGCTCGCAGGGGGTGCACCAACTCGCCCAGAAGTTGAGGACCACCACCTCGCCGCGCAGGTCGCGGAGCGAGACGCGCGAACCATCCCACATGGTCAGGGCGAACGACGGCGCCGGATCGCCCTGCGCCGGTCGCGCCTGGCGCGTAGACAAGAGGCCGAGCACGAGCAAGCCGAGGATCGACGCCGCGACCAGGGCCCAGATCGTGGTGCGAATGCGGTTCGGCGAGCCCGGCGCGGGCAGAGCTTGGCCCCGATCGCGCGGTTCCTGCTCCGTCATGACCTGCCTCTCGCCCGCGTCAGGCCGCATCGGGGGGCGTGTTGCACTGTAACGACGCCAGCTCACGCTCGAGCCGGCGTTGGCGGACGCCCAGCGTCCAGAGATAGCCAAAGGTCAGCGCCCACAGCACGAAATACGCGCCAAACAAGTACCCCATGTCGCCTCCTACCACTGCCTGAGCTGCTGCACGCGCTCCTCCAACCAGGCCAATCGCAGCCGGAAGGAGAGCAGGGCGCAGTAAAAGAGGGTAAAGGTCACGATCGAGAAAACCAGCACCCCCAGCATCGCCGGGCTGAGGTTCGCGCCGCCGCCCTCAAAGACGAGCGGGTGCACGGTGCGCCACCAGCGGATCGCCATCAAGTTGACGGGCACGGCGACAAAGCCCAGGATGCTGTACACCGCCGCGACGCGTGCCCTGCGCCCCTGGTCCTCCATCGCCCGCCGCAGGGTCAGGTACGAGGCATAGATCAGCCACAGCACGGCGCTCGTCGTCAGGCGCGGTTCCCACGTCCACCACACGCCCCACGTCGCCTTGGCCCACACCGAGCCGGTGATGATCCCCTGCGTGATGAACAGCAGGCCGATCTCGACCGAAGAGGACGCCAGCCGGTCCCAGCGCGCCTCGCGGCGGACCAGGTACAGGGCGCTGGCGGTGAACGACACGAACAGGGCTAGGTAGCCGACCCAGGCTGTGGGCACGTGAAAGTAGAACACGCGTTGCACGTCGCCCATCACCGCCTCGCGCGGGGCGACCAGGAAAACCAGGAACAGGGCCACGCCCATGGACAGGGCGCTCGCCGCCCACAGCAGCCTCGCACCCGTGATCCACCTTGGGTTCATCCGACCTCTCCATAGACATCGACGCCGGGGCCTGACACGCACGCCCGCCCGGCGCGTCCTACTCTTCGATCACGTACTCGAATCCGATGTACGCCAGCGTCACAAAGACCACGTCCCAGACCACCAGCAGCCGCCCCCAGTTCGCGATCTCGGCCCACGGCTGCCCATCGAGGAGGCCTGCGGTGAGCTTGACCGCGGCGATCAGCGCGGGCAGGACGAGCGGGAAGAGCAAGATCGGGAGCATGACCTCCCGCGCGCGCGCGTGTACCGTCATCGCCGAGACGAGCGTCCCCACGCCGGAAAAGCCAAGCGTGCCCAACAGGATCACGGGCAAGACCAGCAGCTCGAAGCGCAGGTTGAACAGGGCAAAGCAGAGAGGGACGAGTATGACCTCGGTGAGCGTGATGAAGATCAAGTTGCTGAGCATCTTGCCCACATAGAGCACGGTGCGATCCACCGGGCAGAGGAGCAGTCCGTCCAGGCAGCCCTGGTCGCGCTCCATGATGAACGAGCGCCCGAGGCCCAGCATGCCGGCAAACGTGATCGCCACCCACAGGACGCCCGGGGCGACCTGGGCCATGTCGCCAACGCGCAGATCGAAGGAAAAGCTGAACACGAGGACCACGATCAGGCCAAAGATGGACATCGAGCTGAGCATCTCGCGACTGCGCCGCTCGAGCGACAGGTCCTTGAGCACGATCGCCCACACCTTGCCCAAGAAGCCCATCACGCCACCCCGCCGTCGAGCATTTGGCCCGCATAGGCCTTCCGCAGCCGCTCCACATCCCAGTTGCCCCGCTCCATGTGGTAGACGACCTGCCCGCGTGCGAGCACGACGACGCGTTGGCTAGCGCGCAGCCCGCGCTCCAGGTCGTGCGTGGTCATGAGCACGGTGCGCGCGCCAATGCCCACCTCGGACAGCACCCGGTCCAGCATGCCCGCTGCCTGTTGATCGAGGCCCGTGTAGGGCTCATCCAGGAGGAGCAGGGGCGGATCGTGGAGAAAGGCGCGCGCGATCGCCAATCGCTGCGCCATGCCGCGCGAGTAGGTGCGCACCAAGTCGCCCCGATGCCGCTCCAGGCCCACCTGCGCCAGCAGGGCGGAGAGGCGCCCCTCCAGGTCGGGCACATCGTACATCCGCCCGTAGAAACGCAGGTTCTCCTCGCCCGAGAGGTCTGCGTAGAGCAGCGGTTGGTGCGACAGAAACCCCACGCGGCGCCGCAACGCGTCCGCGTCGTGCGCCAGGTCCAGTCCATCCACCTGGACGCTGCCCTGCGAAGGCTTGCTCAACGTCGCCAGGATGCGCAGCAGCGTGGTCTTGCCCGCGCCATTCGGGCCGAGCAGCGACAGGCATTCGCCCGCCCCCACGTCCAGATCCACGCCGCGCAGAGCATAGCGCGCGCCAAACCGCTTGACCAACCCGCGAATGCGGATCACGGTTCCCGCCTCGCCGCAGCTGCCACGCGCCGCCGCCAGAAGGGATAGATCAGCGGCAGCGCGCTCAGTACCGTGATCAGGATCATCCAGGGCAGCCCCGAGGACCCGAGCTGCGCCCAAGCCGCGGGCGCAGCCGATGTGCCAGAAAAGCGCACGATCAGGTCGATCCGCACCCCTGCTGGCAGTTCGTGTGCGGCATAGTTGAGGTACGACCCTCCCTGCGCCTCGCGCGTGCCCTGGAAGGCCAACAGCTCGCTCTCGATCTCCGCCCCCACCTCGGAGACGAGGACGTTCATGTCGGCGATCGGGTGGGCGATCGTGCGCGACAGGTCACACACCCCGGCGGGACAGTCGACCACGTAGGAGTAGAGAACCTGCGTGCTCCCGGGCCAGTGCGGCTCGGTATCCACGAATCCCCCCTCGATCGACAGGAACCGGGCGCCCAGAGCGCCATCGTCGAGCACCAGGTCCCGGCTCGCAGCGGGCAGCTCAAAGCGCGCCGTCCAGCGCCGCCCGTCGAGCTCGTCCACGCCGACGTAGGTCCTGTCGGTGGCGTTCTCGAACACGTACAGCTCTGTGACTGCCAGCCCGTCTGCGGCAGCGGTGACGAAAACGTGCGCGCGCCCGACGCGCGCGATGCGTGCGTCGGTGGTTGTCTCGTAGACAGAGAGGACGATCTGCTGAACCGGCTCTTCCGCTGCCAGCGAGAGCGGCCCACTGGCATAGACGACGTCGGCGTACGTCACCCACGCCAAGTAGATCCAGTCATCGCCGACGTCGAGCCCCTCGAAGCGGAAACGACCCTCGGCGTCGGTGACCGCGGTCCGCGGCGGCTGCTCTTCCATGCCTCGGAAGACGCGCAAGGTCACGCCGAGTCCCGCCGGGGCGCCGCCGCCCGAGGTGCCGTTGCGCACGGCGCCCGAGATCGCCCCGGCGCCGTCCGCCCACGCCGGTGGGGCGAGCGTGGCGCATAGCAGGGCGATCGCCAGCAGGCTAGGC
Source organism: Anaerolineae bacterium (assembly GCA_016929775.1). The sequence goes on along the minus strand of JAFGIE010000233.1, from coordinate 2,639 downwards.
GCGATCCGCATCCGCGCCGAGCGCGTCATCGCCGACCTCCTTTCCGCCACTGGGCCACCACGCCATCACGCCGCCGCCAAGCAGCATGCCGCCGCCGATCCAGAGCCAGATCACGAGGGGGTTGATCAAGACACGCAGGCTGATCAGCCCATCCGACTCGAAACCGGCGAGGATCAGGTAGAGGTCCTCCACGAACGTAGACCGGGTCGCCACCTCGGTGACCCACTGCTCGATGTTCCAGTGAAACGCCTTCTCCGGGCGCAGCGTCACCACCTGCCGGTCGCCGCGCCGCACGCCCACCACGGCGACGAATCGCTGCCGGTCGGGCAGCTCTTCCGAGATCAGGTCCTCGTAGGCGAGCGTATAGCCCTGCACCTCCATCTCTTCGCCGGGCGCCAGGGCGATCTGGACCTCCTCCTGGTAGACCGACGAGCCCGTCACGCCGAGCGCGATCAGCACGATCCCCAGGTGGACGACGTGCGCGCCGTAGCGCCGGTGCTGCTCGCCCATCGCGCGCGCGAACGCCAGCGGCAGCGCCTCGCCGGTACACCGGGCGCGGTTCGCTGCGCCCCGGTAGAACGTGCCCAGGAGCGAGACGGCGACAAAGGCACACACGGCAAAGGCGACGACGGCTACGGGCGCGCGCACACCGGCGATCGGAAGCACGACCGCCGTCGCCGCCGCCGCGCCCAGCGCCGGGAGGAGGTCGCGGCGCAGCCGTGCGCCCGATGTGCCGCCCCACGCCAGCCAAGGGCAGACGCCGATCAACGCCGTGAAGGCCAACGCCAAGGGCCCCACGGCGCGCTCGTAGAATGTGACGTCGAGCGCCGCTTGCCTGCCCTGCACCAGCTCCGCCAGGGCGGGAAAGAGCGTGCCCAGCAGGACGACGAGCGCAGCACCGAGCATGAGCAGGACAGTCGCCAGCAGGCTCACCTCGCGCGAGAGGACAGACCGGTACGCGTACTCCTCGCTCAAGGTCTGCCGGCGGCGCCAGATCAGGACGCCGAGCGCGATCAGGCAGAGGGCGATGAAGAGGAGGAAGGAGGTGCCGATTGCCGAGCGCCCAAAGGCGTGCACGGACTGGATCACGCCGCTGCGCGTGACAAAGGTCGCGAACAGGACGAACGCAAAGGTGAGCGCGACCAGCCACAGGTTCCACGTCCGGTACGCGTTGCGGCGCTGCTGCATCATCAGCGAGTGGAGCAGCGCCGTGCCGGTCAGCCAGGGCACCAGCGACGAGTTCTCCACCGGATCCCAGCCCCAGTAGCCGCCCCACCCCAGCTCGAGATAGGCCCACCACGCCCCCATCAGGATCCCGCTGCCCAGGAACAGCCAAGCCAAGAGCGACCAGCGGCGCACCGCCGTCAGCCAGTGATCGCCCATCTGGCCCGTCGCCAGGCCCGCGATGGCGAGGGCAAAGGGGACCGTGTACGCCGCATAGCCCATAAAGACCACGGGCGGGTGTGCGACCATCCACACGTTCTGGAGCAGCGGGTTGAGTCCTTGCCCATCGACCGGCGCCGAGCCCAACGTGGCAAAGGGGTTCGAGAGCGCGACCATGACGAGGGCCAAGAACGCCTGCGTGCTCGCCATCACTGCCAGGAGATAGGGGCCACGGGGCGCCTCCCAGGCGCGGCGCCAGAGGACGAGCCCAGTCGTGAGGAGCGCGACCAACCACATCCAGAGCAGCAGCGAGCCCTCCGACCCAGCCCAGAACGCAGAAAGGGTAAAGACCGCCGGCAGGGCATCGCTGACGTGTGCGTAGACATAGCGGAGGGTGTACTCGTGCGTGAGGAGCGCATAGACGAGGAGGGCAGCGGCAAAGGTCGCTAGGGCGCCTGCCACCAACGCCGCGTTGCGCGCGCTTTCCAACAGCGTCGTGTCTCGCCGGCGGGCGCCCCACAGGGCGGCGCCCCCCGCGTAGACCGAGATCAGCAGGGTCAGCAGTACGCTCCAGTAGCCGACCTCGGGCATCTACTGCGCCTCCTCGTACTTGGACGGACACTTGAGGAGCATGCTGCGCGCCTCAAAGACGCCCTCCTCGCCGAGCTTGCCCTCAACCACCACCTCGGCGCCGTCGCGGAACATGTCGGGGCGCGCGCCGTTGTACACGACGGGCAGCCGCCCGCTCTCGTCGACCATGTCGAACCGCAGGCGCATGTCGCGCGCCTCCCACACAATGCTCTCTCCCACGACGTAGCCCGCGACGCGCACGTTGCGCCGCGCCGCCCCCTGCTCTGCCAGCTCGTCGATCGTCACATAGTACGCCGCCGACCCGCTGGCGGCGCTGTAGATCAGGTAGCCGAGCGCCGCGAGGATGACGAGCCCCCCGATCAGGAACCGCATCCCCTTGCCGCCCAGGCGTCGCCTGTCCGCCGCCCGCGCCACGTCCTCAGGCTCCACCATGTCCACTCCACAAGTGCGCAGCCCCTGCGCCGCGCAGCCCCTGCGCCGCGCAGCCTCTCGTCCAGCCCGCACACCCGGGCTGGGCCAAGCCGCGTCAAAGCAAGAGTATAACAGAGAACACACGCCATTTCAAATGCTCGCGCGCACGGGGCGTCCTTCAGTTCTGGGGCGAGCTGTAGACGCGGTCCCAAGTCGAATCGAAGCGCCCACTGAGAATAGTAGAGCGCAGGGAG